>JBQTII010000072.1:0-56461 GCA_052388275.1 Sporichthyaceae bacterium
TCCCGGCGCGGAAGGCGGCGTCTGTCCCGGCGCGGAAGGCGGCGTCTGTCGTCACTTGCGTACGCCTCTCAGCCCGCCGGCGGGCTGATAGGCGTACTGAACGGATGACGGCCCGACAAGGGGGGCGGGCGCGCGGGGGGCGGGCGTGCGGGGGGCGGGCGTGCGGGGCGCGGGCGTGAGGGGGGCGCTGCTGGTCGCCGGGACCACCTCGGACGCGGGCAAGAGCGTGCTGGTCGCGGGCCTGTGCCGCTGGCTGGCGCGTGAGGGAGTCGCGGTGGCGCCGTTCAAGGCGCAGAACATGTCCAACAACTCGGTGGTGACCCCAGGCGGCGCCGAGATCGGGCGGGCGCAGGGGATGCAGGCGGCCGCGGCCGGGCTCGCACCCGAGGTGGCGATGAACCCGGTGCTGCTCAAGCCGGGCTCGGATCGCACGTCGCAGGTCGTCCTGCTCGGGCGCCCGGTCGCCGAGGTGAGCGCGCTGTCCTACCGCGAACTTAAACCGCGCCTGATGGCTACGGTGCTTGCGTGCCTGGCGGACCTGCGCTCGCGATTCGACGTGGTGATCTGCGAGGGCGCCGGAAGCCCCGCCGAGATCAACCTGCGCGCCGACGACATCGCGAACCTGGGCCTGGCCCGCGCGGCGGACCTGCCGGTGCTTGTCGTGGGCGATATCGACCGCGGGGGGGTGCTGGCGGCGATGTTCGGCACGCTCGCGGTGCTGGAGCCGGCGGACCAGGCGCTGATCGCGGGCTTCGTGGTCAACAAGTTCCGCGGCGACCCGGCGCTGCTCGCGCCCGGCTTGGAGCAATTGCGTGCGATGACCGGGCGCCCGACCCTGGGGGTCATCCCATGGGTCGCGGACCTGTGGGCCGACGTCGAGGACTCCCTCTCCCTCGACGCGCTCGGATCGGGCGTGCGCAGCGCCGGACCACCGCCGCCCGGCGCCGATGCACTGCGGGTCGCGGTGATTCGGTTGCCGCGGATCTCCAACCTGACCGATGCCGACGCCCTGGCCGCCGAACCCGGGGTGGTGGTGCGCTTCGTCGACCATCCCCTCGATCTGGTCGACGTCGACCTGGTCGTGCTGCCGGGAACCAAGGCGACGGTGGCGGACCTGGCCTGGCTTCGTACTCGGGGCCTAGCCGACGCGTTGTGCGCGCGGGCAGCCTCCGGGCGGCCGATCCTGGGAATCTGCGGCGGGTATCAGATGCTGGCGCGCACCATCACCGACGACGTCGAATCCCGCGCCGGGGTCGTAGCCGGCCTGGGGCTGCTGCCCGCCACGGTCCGTTTCGCCGCCGAGAAGACCGTCGGCTCCGTGCGCGGGGAGGCCTTCGGCCGGGAGGTCGCGGGCTACGAGATCCATCACGGCCGCACCACCCTCGACGATCGCGCCGAGCCGTTCCTCGACGGCTGCCGGCGCGGCGCGGTCTGGGGCACGACCTGGCACGGCGCGCTGGAATGCGATGGCTTCCGCCGAGCCTTCCTGGCCGAGGTCGCCGCCGCCGCCGGTCGCCGCTTCGTTCCCGTCGGCGAGGTGTGCTTCGCCGCCGCCCGCGCCGCCCGCCTGGACACGCTGGGGGATCTGGTCGCGGATCATCTGGACACCGTCGCGCTCACGCGGTTGATCTGCGACGGAATCCCGAGCGGGCTTCCCCTGTTGGGGACGGTTCGCCTTTGATCGCGCCGGTCGGCGACTGGGGCGCGGCGCTCGCCAGTGGCGACCGTGTGGATAGGGATACTGGCTATTGTCCGGACGGTGGGTCCGGCCGGTCCAGTAGCGGAGGCGCGCGATGAGGGTGTCGGCGAAGGTCGACTATGCCGTGCGGGCCCTGGTCGAGATCGCGGCGAACGAGAGCGGCAAGCCGCTCTCCGCGGAGGCCATCGCCACCGCGCAGGACATCCCACGCGACTTCCTGCTCGCGGTTCTCGCGGACCTGCGCCGGGCAAGCATCGTGGCGAGCCAGCGCGGTCAATCCGGCGGATGGGTGCGCCTGGCCGATCCCGCTACGGTGTCCGTGGCGGACGTGATCCGCGCGGTCGATGGGCCCTTGGTGAGCGTGCACGGCCGGGCCCCGGAGGACGTCGCGTACGAGGGGTCGGCCCAATCGCTGCAGCAGGTGTGGGTCGCCGTTCGGGCGAGCATGCGCGAGGTACTGGAGGAGGTCACGATCGCCCATCTGCTGGCGAAGAGGCTTCCCGCCTCCGCCCAGGCCCGTACCCGCGCCGACGACGCGTGGCACCGGCGTTGATTGCGGTCTTCTGTATGCGTGTCGGGCCTTCGAGGCGCCCGATAGGCCCGACACGCATACAGAAGTTGGGCTAGGTCGGGTTCCTAACCCAGGGCGTAGCCGAGGAATACCCCCGGCGCGGGATCGCCCGCGAATCCGGGCGAGGTCAGGGTCCAGTGCGCGCTGGCGACCCCCGTCGGTCCGGCCTTGGACGCGCCCAGCACCTCGAACGCACCGCCTCGCTGGGTGAAGGTGCCCGGCGTGCCTTCGGCGGGTATGCCGATCACCAGCTGCTCCTGCGCGCGGCCACGAATCTGACGTGTTGTCAGTGCGAGGCCGAAGCGGTCCCCTGATCCTGCCTCGCCACCGACCCCGTCGACGTCCTGGTGCAGGTAGCGGCTGCGGTCTGGGCGCAGGCCGGCGTCCGAGCCGGGAAAGACGTGG
The DNA here is from genome assembly GCA_052388275.1 of Sporichthyaceae bacterium. Lineage (GTDB taxonomy): Bacteria > Actinomycetota > Actinomycetes > Sporichthyales > Sporichthyaceae > JBQTII01. Next base: position 2,676 of record JBQTII010000072.1, read on the forward strand.
ACCGCGCCGGCATCGGGCACAATCCCGGTCGCGGCGGGGACGTCGGCGAAGGGCGTCCCCACCACAAGATCGGCGTGCCGACCCGCGGTCAGACGTCCGGTGGCCAAGGCGGCACCGAACCCATCGCCGGGACGGCCGTCGCCCTCGACGCCTGCGGTTCCCTGGCCGAGGTTCAGGGCCCCGGCGCCGCGCAGCCCGCGGGCTCCCGCGTAGAGGACCGTCACGGCGCCGCGGCCCTGCTTGGCGCCCGGAACCCCGACGGCAAGGTCGGTGCGCCCGTCGCCGTTGAAGTCTCCGGTGATCAGGCGCGCCCCGAAGCGATCGTTTCCGGCGGCCGGACCGGGCACGCCCGGGGTGTTGCGGGTGAACGCTCGCGGCGTGGTGAATCCGGTGCTGTCCACGGCGATGGCGACTACCGAGCCCACGTCGTTCTCACCGGGCGACCCCACGATCAGCGAGGGTCGTCCGCTCCCGGTGATTTCACCTATCGCCAGGGCCGCGCCGAAGGCGTCGTCGCTCTCTGGGCGCCCGCGCAGTGGGGCCGCTCCCTGGCGTAGCACGACGGGGTGGACGGCGGCGTTCAGCCCGTCCGCACTACCGAAGATCACCGTGACGGTGCCTGCCCCGAAAGCGCCATCGATGCTCTCTCCGGGTGCGCCGACGGCGAGGTCGGCGAATCCGTCGGCGTTGAGGTCTCCGGTGGCCAGCGCCGTGCCGAAGCGGTCGTTGGGCTCCGGGGCACCGGGGACCTTGCGGGAGGCCTGATTGATCAACGACGTGCCGGTGGTGCTCAGGCCCGCGGGTGTGCCGTACAGCACGGTGACGGCGCCGGCGGCCTCGTCCTCACCCGGGGCGCCGACCGCGACATCGGCGCAGCCGTCGGAGTTGAAGTCCGCGACCGCGAGCGTCGCGCCCCATTCGTCGGCGTCCTCAGCGCGGTGTTGGGCGCCGGTCAGGTCGAAGGAGAGCGAGTCCTGGGTGAGGAATTGATCATCCGGCGCGGTCCCGACGGGATCGGCGGTGAGCCCGGTGGGCGTGCCGTAGAGGACGTGGATTGCGCCCTGCAACCGGGTGCGGCCGTACTCGGTGACCACGAGGTCGCCGTGCCCGTCGCCGTTGATGTCCCCGGCGACGGCGGGGGTCACCGCTGCGGTACAGCCCGAGACGGCTGCGCTCGCGGCGCCGGCCGGTGGGATTGCGGTGGCGCCCAGAAGGGTCAGCGTGCCGACGGCCGCCACCAGAGCAATGTTTCGCATGAGTCCAGTGTGACAGATGAGATGTGAAATCACCTCGTAAAGCAGCGCGAAGCCGTCATCCTGCCGGGGCCCACGGCGCGGGATCGCGCGAGCGGGTGATGTGCCGAAGCGGTCGGGGCGCCTGCGCGCGGCGTCGTCCCGGGGCGAGCAGCCGATCGGGTGGGGAGGGCCTGTGTGGAATGCTCGCGGCCATGACCTTCCCGTTCAGCGCTGTGGTCGGGATGGACGATCTCAAGCTCGCGCTGCTGCTCAACGCCGTCGCTCCCGGAATCGGGGGGGTGCTGGTGCGCGGGGAGAAGGGGACGGCCAAGTCCACCGCCGTCCGCGCGCTGGCGGCGCTGCTGCCCATGATGACCGTCGTGGCGGACTGCCGCTTCGGGTGCGACGCCGCCACCCCTGAACCCGCCTGCCCCGATGGGCCACATGGGCCCGGCGCCGCGTGCACCGTGCGCCGTGGGCGCCTCGTCGAGCTGCCGGTCGGGGCCGCCGAGGACCGCGTCGTCGGCTCGCTGGACCTGGAGCGTGCGCTGTCCGAGGGGGTCCGTGCGTTCTCCCCCGGTCTGCTCGCCGACGCCAACCGCGGCGTGCTGTACGTCGACGAGGTCAACCTTCTGCACGACCATTTGGTCGACGTCCTGCTCGACGCCGCCGCGCTGGGCCGCTGCTACGTCGAGCGCGAGGGGGTTTCGGTCTCCCACGCCGCCCGGTTCCTGCTGGTGGGCACGATGAATCCCGAGGAAGGGGAGCTGCGTCCGCAACTGCTCGATCGCTTCGGGCTCACCGTCTCCGTCTGCGCCAGCCGCGATCCCGCCCAGCGCGTCGAGGTCGTGCGCCGCGGCCTGGCCTTTGAGGCCGACCCGGACGGCTTCGCGGCTCGCTGGGCCGCCGACGATGCCGACCTCGCCGCGCAGATCGTCGATGCCAGGGCACGCCTGGGCACCGTCGAGCTGCCCGACGACGAGCTGCACCGCATCGCCGTCGTCTGCGCAGCGTTCGACGTCGACGGGATGCGCGCCGATCTGGTGATCGCCCGCACCGCACTCGCGCACGCCGCCTGGTTCGGCCGCGACCGGGTGGACGCCGCCGACGTCGCCGCCGCGGCGCGCCTCGCGCTGCCCCATCGCCGTCGCCGGGACCCCTTCGATGCCCCCGGCCTGGACGACGAGGCGTTGGAGAAAGCCCTGGCCGAGGCCGAGGCGTCGATGCCGGCACCCCCCGACGACGATCCCGACCCGCCCGATCCCGCCACCAACTCCGGGACGTCCGAAGAACAGCGTCCGGCGGGCTACGAATCGTCGGACGCAACGGTTGAGTCGCCGGCAACGGGTCTCGGCGATGCCGGGCCGGGCGGGCACGTTGCCGCCCCCGGGCAGCCGTTCCGCACGCGCGTGCTCACCGTGCCCGGGACCGGCTCCGGTACTCCCGGTCGGCGTTCGCCGGCCCGCACCGACACCGGACGCACCGTCGGCTCGCGCCGCCCGGAGCCTGGCCGCGCCCGCCACGTCCACCTGAGCGCGACGATCGTCGCGGCCGCGCTGAACCGCGCCGGACGCCCTGCCCGGGCCGGTTCCCATGGCGAGCCGGTCGCCGGCCCGCGGCTGCGCATCGGCAGGGACGACCTGCGCCACGCGGTGCGGGAAGGCCGCGAGTCGAACCTTGTGCTGTTCTGCGTCGACGCCTCCGGCTCGATGGCCGCGCGCGCGCGAATGAGCGCCGTCAAGACCGCTGTGCTGTCATTGCTCCTCGACGCCTACCAGCGCCGCGACAAGGTCGGCCTGGTCACCTTCCGCGGCTGCGGCGCCCGTGTGGACCTGCCACCGACCTCCAGCGTCGAAGCCGGTGGCGCACGGTTGCGCGCGTTGGCGACGGGGGGCCGCACCCCCCTGGCCGAGGGCCTGCACCGCGCCCGCGGCGTCCTGGCGGCCGAGCGCCTGCGCGATCCTTACCGGCGTGCGCTGCTCGTCCTGGTCACCGACGGGCGGGCGACGACCGGGCCCGAGGCCGCGGCCCGCGCCACGACGGGGGCGCGCGCCCTCGCCGGCGACGGCGTCGCGGCGATCGTCGTGGACTGCGAGGACGGCTACCTGCGGCTCGGCCTGGCGGCCGACCTCGCCGAGACCCTGCGCGCCCCCGTGCTACGCCTTGATGACCTCGGCGCCGCCGGCCTCGGCGGTTTGGTGCGCGAGATACGGAAGGTGGCCTGAGCCGTGCCGCAGGGTCAGGTCCAGGAGGTTCCTGCCGACGGTCTGACGACCCGTCAGCGGCGAAACCGGCCGCTGGTGATCGTCCACACCGGGGAGATGAAGGGCAAATCCACCGCCGCCTTCGGGCTCGCCCTGCGCGGCTGGAACCAGGGCTGGTCGATCGGGGTATTCCAGTTCGTCAAGAGCGCGAAGTGGAAGGTCGGTGAGGAGGAAGCCTTCCGCGCGCTGGGCCGCCTGCACACCGAGACCGGCGTGGGCGGGCCGGTCGACTGGAACAAGATGGGCTCGGGGTGGTCCTGGACCCGGCGCCCTGGCACCGAGGAAGACCACGCCGCCGATGCAGTCGAGGGGTGGACCGAGATCAAGCGCCGCCTGGCGGCTGAGCAGCACGGCCTTTACGTCCTGGATGAGTTCACCTACCCCATGACGTGGGGGTGGATCGATGTCTCCGACGTCGTGCAGACCCTGGCGCAGCGCCCCGGACACCAGCACGTGATCATCACCGGCCGCGACGCGCATCCGGACCTGCTGGCCGCCGCGGATCTGGTGACGAGGATGACCAAGGTCAAGCACCCGATGGACGCCGGTCAAAAGGGGCAGCGCGGGATCGAGTGGTAGGCCTTTCGGGCCATCGCGCGGTGATCTCCTGCATTCGGGACGCTCGCGGGATACCGTCGCGGTAGGGAACTCGGACGAGGCGCAGAAAGGGGTAGCGCTCATGCATGTCAGGACACGGGGCAGGGTGAGCGCAGCGGCCGCGACCGTGGCAGTGCTCGCCGGCGTGGGCGCAGTGCTCGCGACCCGAGGCGGCGATGCCCCGGTGGCGGTCGAGACCGCGGGCGCACCGCAGATCCTGCCCGTGCCCACCACCGAACCCGAACCCGAGCCCGAGTGCAGCACGGCGCAGCGCCGGATCATGCCCACCTCGATCTCCATCGCCGGGGTGGACAAGAACATCGCCGTCTTGGCGCTGCGCTCGGATGCCCAAGGGCTGCCGGGCACCCCGCCGCTCACCCTCGTCGGCAAGAACTCGATGGCCTTCGACCTGGACAGCGGCATCCGGCCCGGGGACAAACGCGGCAACGCCCTGCTCAACGCGCACACCTTTCCCGACGGCAGCGCCCTGGGAAACAAGCTGCTCGACGCCCTGCAGGAGGGTGACCAGATCGTCGTGCGCGGGGTGGGCGGCAAGCTCTGCTACGAGGTGACCAAGCGCGTCGAGGTCCTGGCCAGCGTGGGCAGCACCAAGTACTACGCGAGGAAGGGCCGCCCGCAGATCGCCATCGTGGTCTGTTCCGGGGAGCGGCTGGGCCCCGGGGATTGGACCAAGCGCACTCTGTGGTTCGCCTCGCCGCTCTGAGCTGCAATCCCCCCGGTGGTGCTAGGGCGTGTCTCCCAATCTCAGGTGGATGCGGTCGGTGATCCAGGTGGCGCCGCCTGGGCGCCGATCCGCGCCGCCTATCGGGATTGGGAGACATGCCCTGGGCGCATCGAGACGATCCTGCGCCCTCAGAGATAGCGCAGCACCCGGGCCATGCCGTTTTCCATGTGGTAGTCGTTGTGGCAGTGAATCATCCAGTCGCCGGGATTGTCGGCGATGAAGTCGGCGCTGATCACCCCGCCGCCGCCAGTGACCAGGACGGTGTCCTTGAGCGGGCCGGACCCGGACTCGTTGTTCACCCAGAACGGGTGCCCATGCAGGTGCATGGGGTGGGCGATGCTCGCCGTGTTACGCAGCACCAGGCGGACAAGTTCGCCGGCGCCGATAGGGAGCGGGTCCGCCTGCGGACCGGTCAGCGGCGCGGTGCCGTGGGTGTGGACGTAGCGCTGGCCGTTGATCCTGCTGGTGGACTCCAGGACCAGTTCCAGGACCCGGTCAGGTGCGCGCCTCGGGCGCGTGCGGGTGCCGGCGTAGGCGAGGTCGGCGTAGCTGAGTAGCCGCCCGCTCAGTTCGCTCGGGCGAACCTCGGCCGCGGGCGAGGTTGCCGTCGGGGTGTCGGTGTAGCGCAGCACGGCGCGCGCAAACCCGCGCTTGGACTCGGGCACCGCGGCCAGCTGCCAGGCACCCGGGTTCGAGGCGGTCACCACGACGTCGTACCGCTCGCCCATGCCGAGGCGGACCGCGTCGACGGTGACGGGTTCCACGGGCATACCGTCGGCGTGAGTGACCGTCAGCTGGTGTCCGGCCAGGGCGACCAGGAAACCGGTGTCGGCGGCGATGTTCATCAGGCGCAGCCGGATCCGCTCCCCGGTGCGGACCTCGAAGGTGGCCGGATCGGCCGCGGGTCGCCCGTTCACCAGGTACAGCGGGTAAGCGCGGCCACCGAGCTTGGGGCCGGGATTGGCACCGGCGACGGTGCTGGTGTCATCGGCATCCTCGGCGTCCACCTCGTCCGCGTCCGCGGGGGTCGGCGAGGTGCTTGCCGCCGAACGCGAACCGAGACCGTCGCGCCCAGGGATACCTCCGAGGCGGCCGGGGGAATGGGATCCCCCGTGCGTGCTGGGCGCGCTCACCGCGAGCCCGTCGCGCCAGTCATCGAACATCACGGTGTACTCGCGGTCGTAGTCCAGGGGCTCCGGATCGAGGGAGTCGACGATGAGCGGGCCGTAGAGGCCCAGATCGAGCTGATGGCCCTGGTGGGCGTGATACATGTGCGAGCCCGCATCGAGCGGGACGAAGTCGTAGTCGAAAGCGTCGCCGGTGGGCACCGGATCCTGGGTAACGCCCGGGACCCCGTCCATGGCGTTCGGCAGCGAGACCCCGTGCCAGTGAATGGTCGTCAGATCAGGGAGATTGTTGGCCAGTCGGACCTGGACACGTTCGCCTTGACGCACGCGGATCTCGGGTCCGGGAAGGCGCCCGTTGTAGCCCCAGCTCGTCACCACCGTTCCGGCCAGGTCGACCTGCACTTCGCCCGCGGCGAGCACCCCGGAGGCGCTACCCGGGGTGAGCAGTGGACCCAGGCTCGACGTCGGTGTCGCCGGCGCAGCGCCCGGGCGGGCCGGGCCCGAATCCTCACCGGCGCAGCCGCCGACCAGGCCCAGGCCCACCCCGCCGGAGATCGCGAGGAATCGCCGGCGGGACAGCGTCGAACTCATGGCAGCAGTATCACCGCGGGCCGGGCTTCAGGGCGTGGCCGTCGTGGTCGGCTCGGTGCTCGCCGCCGAAGAGGATTCCGGCGACGAGCCGGTGGCGCCGGCCGTTGGCGTGGCTGCCGGGGTGGTCGCGTCGCCCACCAGAAGCTCCTCGATCATCCCCTCGGTGAAGTGCGGCGGGCCGTCGCCGTTGAAATCATGCTCGGCGTCGGAGTCCTTGCCGATGAAGCAGGTCAGAACGTAGCGGCCGTCGGGGAGGTCCCAGAACCAGGTCGCGGTCTCGCCGGGCTTGGCCAGCACGAGGGCGGCGGGCGGGCCCGGGGTGACCTTCGTCATCGCCTCCTCCTCGGGCAGCGCAAGAATCTCCTCCGGACTCAGGGTCACGTCGTCGTTGATCCGCAACAGGACGATCTCGTGAAACTCCTCGCCCTCGTTCGTCAGCGTGACGGCGGTGGGACCGGCCGGGATCTGGGTGGGCACGCCGCTGAACTCGTAGTCGGCGGCGGTGGCGGACAGGGCGCCGAACGCGCAATTGGCGACCAAATACTCATCGATCACCTTCTCCGGCGCGAGAAACTCCGGCGCCAGGAAGAACTCCTCGTCGCCAGCGGTGATCGCCGCTTGGACCAGCCGATTGATCTCGGTCACCGGCGCGCTGACCTCGGCCTGTGCGGTGCGCACCAGCTCGGCGTAGGGGGCAGTGAAGGCGGCGCGCAGAGTCTCACCGATCTGAGCCGGGGAGGGCGACTCGGGGCCACCCGGGCCCGCGTCGGTGTCGAAGATGGCCTTGTCCACCGCGATCTTCGCGGTGCAGAACTCGGCGAGGCCGGCAGCGCTCGGCGTGGGCGTCGCCACGACCGCCGCATCCGGTTTAGGGCCCGCGACGCCGTCGATGTCGTCGGAGCAGCCACTCAGGACGAGGGCGGCGGCCGCAGCTGCGGCCAGTAGGACGCGGTGTCGGGCGCTGATCATGTGGTGCCTCCGGGAGCGCATACGGGTGCCAAGAGTGCCCAGGCGGACTGACGGTAATGCGTACGTGATTCCAGAACATCCCCTGCCTCACAGATATGAGGCGGTCGATACCTGTCCGTAGCCAACACCTGAACTCCTGCGGACCCGCGGCGGGCGGGGCAAGGCGCGTGCGCTGAATCAGTGTGGCGCTGCCAGGGAAAGTCCGAACCGTCCCGCTGCGTCGGTCCACCAGTGCCGCAGCTCCATTGCGGCGGTGGCCAACTCGGCGCGAACCCCTTCCCGGCGGAACTTGGCCGAGATCTCCGTACGGATCTCCTCACCGTCGGCGAAGTGCACGTCCAGCTCCAGGGCAGCGATCCGGACCCGCTGCTCTGCTCGCGCGCGAAGGCGCATTTCGATCCACTCGTTGCGCTCGTCCCAGACGGCACGGTGCTCGAAGGCGCCCGGGTTGAAGTTCGCGTCGAGTTCGCGGTTCAGCACGTGCAGCACGTTGCGGTTGAACGCTGCCGTCACCCCGGCGCTGTCGTCGTAGGCGGGCACCAGCACCGCGGGGGACTTCACGAGATCGGTGCCCAGCAGCAGGGAGTCCCCGGGCCGCATCGCCGCGCGAACGTCGGCGAGAAAACGGGCCCTGCAGGGCGGAGCGAGATTGCCGATGGTGCCGCCGAGGAAGACGAACAGCCGACGGTCACCGTGGTCGGGCAGCAGGTGCAGGTGGTGCTCGAAATCGGCGACGACGGCGTGCACGAGCAGATCTGGATACCTCTCGAGCAGGCCCGCCGCGGCTTCGGTCAGCGCGGTGTCGCTGACGTCGACGCCGACGTAGCGGCGCAGGGTGCCTGCCTCATCGAGAGCGTTGAGCAGCAGCCGGGTCTTCTCCGACGATCCCGAACCCAGCTCGACAACGGTCGACGCCCGGCTGGCGAACGCGATCACGGCGGCCTGAGTCCGCAGGATCTCGGCCTCGGCGCGGGTCGGGTAGTACTCCGGGAGCCGGGTGATCGCGGTGAACAGTTCACTGCCGGCGGCATCGTAAAACCACTTCGGCGGCAGCGTCTTCGGGGTCGCGCTCAATCCGGCGCGGACGTCGGCGCGCAGCGTGCGAGCGGCGAAGTCCCCGGGCAGGTGCTCGTCGAGGACGAACCGCGCGCTCTCGGCGAGGGCGGTGGACGGGTCGAGGGTGGTCACGAGGCGTGTCTCTCAATCTGCGGTGGACTCGGAAATCTCAGGTGGCTGCCGGTAATTCCTCGATGGTGATCCGTGCTGCGGTGGCCACCAGGACGTGATCGTCGGGGACGTCGACCCATCCCGGCGAATCGTCGAACGGTTCGCTGGCGACGATGACGCCGGGCAGCGGGGTGCCGCCGGGTCCAGGGTGGGATCCGTGCAGGTAGCACAGGGTGTCGCCCGCGGTGGTGGCGATGATGCGTTCCCCGTCGTGCAGGAGCAGGTTCACCCGGCCGCCGGTGAGTGCGCGGGCGCGAGCGGCGAGCGCTGCGGTGGCGGCCACCGGGTCGTCCCCGCGCTCGAGGGCTGGATGCAGCAGCGCCCACAGCAACGTCGAATCGATCAGGGCCTGCTCGGCGGCGAGCGCATTCCACTCCACCTGCGCCGCGAGCTTCTCCGCCGAGGCGGGCCACCCGGTCAGCGTCCCGTTGTGGCTGAACAGGTAGCGACCACGGGTGAACGGCGCCGTGGCCGGCTCGTTGACCACGTTGCCGGGTGAGGCCGAGCGCACCGCCCCCAGGACGGCGCCGGAGTGGGTCACCTGGGCCAGGTCCTTGATGGTGACATCCGCCCAGATCGGCGTGGCGCGTCGATACCGCGCCGGGTCGGCGTGGCCGGCGCGGTACCAGCCGATCCCGAACCCGTCGGCGTTGAGCAGGCCGTGCTTCTGGCGACGGGGGGCGTAGGACTGAACGGCCAGACCGAACGGGGGAGCAAAGACGAGATCGTGCAGGCTGACCGGCGGCCCGAGATAGGCAAAGTGACGGCACATCAGCACCCTCGGGGGGCTCCGCCCCCCGAGCACCCCCCCACACCATCAGCCTCACGCGCGGTGCGAAATCCGGCGAAGATCTGCCGCCGGATCGGGTAGTCCCAGTTGCGGAAGGTGCCGCGAGCGGCGAGGTGATCGACGGCCCACGATCCACCGCGGAGCACCTTGTACTCACCCGCCCGGCCCGGCCCGGGAAAGAAGACCTGGGAGTACTCGGGATAGGGGAAGGCCCGAAAGCCGGGATAGGCGGTGAAGTCCGAACTCGTCCACTCCCAGACGTCACCGATCATCTGGTGCGCGCCCAGTGGCGAGCTCCCCGCGGGATAGGCGCCCACCGGGGCCGGGCCCAGGTGACGACCCGCCAGATTCGCGAGCTCTGGTGTGGGATCGCCGTCACCCCACGGATAGCGCAGCGATCGGCCGGTGACGGGGTCGAAGCGGGCGGCCTTCTCCCACTCGATCTCGCTCGGCAGGCGGCGACCGGCCCAGCGCGCATACGCGTCCGCCTCGAACCAGCAGACGTGCTGAACGGGCTCAGTACCGACCATGGGCGCGGTGGTGCCGAATCGCCGGATCACCCAGCCGCCGCCGCCATCCGGGCTCCAGTACTCCGGTGCGCTCCAACCGGTGTCCTGTAGGTGTGCCCAGCCGTCGCGCTGCCACCAGCGTGGGTTGCGGTAGCCGCCGTCGGCGATGAAATCGGCGTAGGCGGCGTTGGTGACGGGGGTGGTGTCCAGGTGAAACGCCGGCACGTGCACCTGGTGGGCGGGGCGTTCGTTGTCCAGGGCCCAGGGGTCGAGGTCGGTGCCCATCTCGAAGTGCCCTGCCGGCACGAGCACCTCGGCAGGCACGTCGCGGCGCGAGAGGGGGGGCGAGGGTGCCGCCAGCACGGCCGGACCGCAGCGCAGTTGGTGGGTTGCGTACATGGTCTCGACGTGTTGTTGCTCGTGCTGGGCGACCATCCTGAACACGAAGCCGTCGCGGGTCAGCTCGGTGCGCTCATCGAGTGCGACGGACTCCAGGGCCGTCAGTACGCGGGCGCGGACGTCGTGCACGTAGCTGCGGGCTTGATCCGGGTCCAGTAAGGGCAGCGCGGGCCGGTCCTTGCGGGCATGGCGGAACGCGTCGTAGAGCTGATCGAGGCGCGGGGGCAGGATCGGGGTGTGGCCGGTGAGTTCGCGCAGCAGCCAGAGCTCCTCCTGGTTGCCGATGTGGGCGAGATCCCAGACCAGCGGGGACATCAGCGGGGAGTGCTGGCGGGTCAGATCCGCGTCGTCGAGGGCGTCTGTCAGGGCCCGGGTGCGCCCGCGCGCGCGCTCCAGGTCGGCGGCGATGGCGGCCCGCAGCCCGTTCACGGTCGTGTCCCCTGGTCATGAATGAGCGGCGGACCACCTGTTTCAGGGCAAACCGGACACGATCCGGGCCCCTGGTCATGAGTGAGCGGGAGACGGCTCATGCGCGGGCCCTTTCGACATCCGCGTCCACCCGGTGGTAGCGCCCGGCCAGCAGGTCGGCCCGGGTGTCGTCCGCCGGGCACCGGCCACGGGCGGGATAACGCTCGGCGAAGGCCGCCAGGACGGGGTGCAGGCTCGCTGCGCCCAGGCGGTGGAGCGCAGCGCCGGCGGCTTCGAAGCAGGCCAGGGCGGCCCGGGCGAGCACTCGATCGGTCATCGCGTCCCGGCCCGCGCGGGCCAGTACGGCGTCGGTGGCCGGAACCGCGACCAGGGCATCGCGGGCGCGGTCCGCGGCCTTCGCGTCGCTGCACAATGCCCACACCAAGGCCAGCGCCGCCATCGCGTCCTCATCAGTGCGCTGAGCGTCCAGGGTGCGCAATTCCAGGTGGCCGCGGGCACGGACCGGAGGAAACAGGGTCGTGAGGTGGTAGTCGAGGTCGTCGCGCGTGCATCGGCGCGGGCCGTCCCCGTCCAGCCAATCGCGCATGCGCAGCCCCGGCCGCGATCTCCACTGCGGGCTTTCGGATCGGATGCACAGGACGTCGGCATCGAGGACGTAACTCACCCAGGCCTGGCGAGGATCGCGGAGATCGCCGGGAAAGCGTGCCGGCGCGGTTCGGCCGGGATCGATGTCTCGCCAGATGGCCGCTCGACCCGCCCGTAACCCCCGGCCGGGACCCTGCAGGACCGGGGAGTTGGCGAACGCAGCGGTCAGGACGGGAGCGAGTTCGTGCAGCAGGGCCCAGCGGGTGTCCACCCCGACGTCGGGTCCGGGGTCCTGCGGGCCGGCGTCGAGGTTGATCTGCACCGCGGCCGTCGCGCACATCATCGTGCGTCCGGAGGGACCTCTGCGGTCGAAGAACTCCTCCATGGCGGCGTATCTGGGCAGGTCCAGCGCACGGGTGGGGGGGCGCCACGGGTCCAGACCAATGCCGTGCAGTCGCAGACCCAGGGGGGCGAGTGCGCCGCGTAGCGCCTGGGCGTCGGCCAGGATCGCGCGCGCGCCTGCCGCGGGGTCGGAGAAGGGAAGGCTGGAGAGTTCGAGTTGCCCACCGGGCTCAACGGTCAGCCGGGTGGCGGTGAGAGCGGGATCCGATGCCGCGGCGGCGGCGAGTTCGTCAGGATGCAGGCGCCGGTGCGGATCGCCCGCGTCGGCGAGCAGCCATTCGAGTTCGACACCGACCACTTGCGGTGGTCCGGTTTTGAAGCAGGTGCTCGCAATGTAGGCCTCCGCCGCTGCGGCGCTGAGGTGCTCGTGCACGGCGTCCCCTCCCTTTCGTGGTGCGCTCCTCGTCGTGCACAGATCTCTGGGCGGAGCATTCCCAGCAGTCCCGGGGGTAACCCTACGTAGGCTCCGCAGGGCTATTCGGGCGCCAGTCGGTGACGGACTGATGACGTCTTCCGAACCAGCGGTTCTCGCGCGGATGTGACGGTGCTGACGCAGCCCGGGCGTTGGCGGCGCAGCGTCGGCAGGACTACGATTCATCTTGACGTCAAGATACTTCCGTGGAATCCCCGACGGCGGATCCCGTTAGGCAAGCCTGCGCTGGTCGGCCTGCAGCCGAAGGCGGAGGATGACGCAGGGCTCGGCCCCCGAACCGGTGCGGCCTGTTGCGGACGCGAGTAGGAGCAGACAGATGAGCGTGGACAGCTTCGGCGCCAAGGGCACTCTGGCGGTGGGCCAGAGCAGCTACGAGATCTTTCGGTTGCGCGCGGTCCCGGGAGCCGAACGGCTGCCCTTCAGCCTCAAGGTGCTGCTGGAGAACCTGCTGCGCACCGAGGACGGCGCGAACATCACCGCCGAGCACATTCGCGCCCTCGGGTCCTGGGACCCCGCCGCCGAGCCCGACACCGAGATTCAGTTCACCCCGGCCCGGGTGATCATGCAGGACTTCACCGGGGTGCCCTGCATCGTCGACCTCGCCACGATGCGGGAGGCCGTCGCCGAACTCGGGGGCGACCCGGCCAGGATCAACCCGCTCGCCCCGGCCGAACTTGTCATCGACCACTCCGTCGTCGCCGACGTCTTCGGTATCGCCGGCGCCTTCGAGCGCAACGTCGCCCTGGAGTACGAGCGCAACTTCGAGCGCTACCAATTCCTGCGCTGGGGCCAGAGCGCGTTCGACGAGTTCAAGGTCGTGCCCCCCGGTACCGGCATCGTGCACCAGGTCAACATCGAGCACCTGGCCCGCGTGGTCATGATCCGCGCCAACTCGGCGGGGACGGCCCAGGCCTACCCCGACACCTGCGTGGGCACCGACTCGCACACCACGATGGTCAACGGACTGGGCGTGCTGGCCTGGGGCGTCGGCGGCATCGAGGCCGAGTCCGCGCTGCTCGGCCAGCCGGTGTCCATGCTCATCCCGCGTGTGGTCGGCTTCAAGCTCTCCGGCGAGCTCCCCGACGGCGTCACCGCCACCGACCTCGTCCTCACGATCACCGAGATGCTCCGCAAGCACGGGGTCGTCGGAAAGTTCGTCGAGTTCTACGGGCCCGGGGTCTCGGCCATCCCGCTGTCCAACCGCGCCACCATCGGCAACATGAGTCCGGAGTACGGCTCCACCGCCGCGATGTTCCCGATCGACTCCGAGACGCTCAAATACTTGGATCTGACGGGTCGAAGCGCGGAGCAGCTCGCGTTGGTGGAGGCCTACGCCAAGGAGCAGGGCCTCTGGCTGGACCCGGCCGCCGAGCCGGACTTCTCCGAGAAAATCGAGCTGGACCTGTCCACGATCGTGCCGTCCATCGCCGGCCCGAAGCGTCCCCAGGACCGGATCGTGCTGGCCGACGCCAAGGACGCCTACCGCGTCGCGCTGCCGACCTACGCGCCCGAGGCCTCGAAGCCGACTCCCGTCACGATGGCCGACGGGAGTTCGTTCACGATCGACCACGGCATCGTCGCGATCGCCGCGATCACCTCGTGCACCAACACCTCCAACCCCTCGGTGATGATCGGCGCGGCGCTGGTGGCGAAGAAGGCCGTCGAACGCGGCCTGACCCGTAAGCCGTGGGTCAAGACGACGTTGGCCCCCGGCTCCAAGGTGGTCAGCGACTACTACGACCGCGCCGGGCTCACCCCGTACCTGGACAAGATCGGCTTCAACCTCGTCGGCTACGGCTGCACGACCTGCATCGGCAACTCCGGCCCGCTGCAGGAGGAGATCTCCGCGGCGATCAACTCCGCCGACCTCGCGGTGACCTCGGTGCTCTCGGGCAACCGCAACTTCGAGGGCCGCATCAACCCCGACGTGAAGATGAACTACCTCGCCTCCCCGCCGCTGGTCGTCGCCTACGCGATCGCCGGCACGATGGACATCGACATCACCCGCGACTCCCTCGGCACCGACACCGACGGTAATCCGGTGTACCTGCGTGACATCTGGCCGTCGACGGCCGAGGTCGAAGAGGTCATGAGCGGCGCGGTCACCCAGGAGATGTTCCTCACCGACTACGCCGACGTCTTCGCCGGCGACCAGCGCTGGCAGGACCTGCCCACCCCGACGGGCAACACCTTCGAGTGGAACCCGACCTCGACCTACGTGCGCAAGCCACCGTACTTCGAGGGCATGAAACACAGCCCGACCCCGGTACAGGACATCTACAACGCCCGCGTGCTGGCCAAACTCGGTGATTCGGTGACCACCGACCACATCTCACCGGCCGGCTCGATCAAGGCGGACTCCCCGGCCGGGTTGTACCTGGCCGAGAACGGCGTCGCCCGTGCCGACTTCAACTCCTACGGCTCGCGCCGCGGCAACCACGAGGTGATGATCCGCGGCACCTTCGCCAACATCCGGCTCCGCAATCAGCTGCTCGACGGGGTCGAGGGCGGCTTCACCCGCGACTACAGCCCGGCCGGCGGCGGCAAGGCCCCGCAGACCTCGATCTACGACGCCTCGGTGAATTACCAGAAGTTCGGGATCCCGCTGGTGATCCTGGCCGGCAAGGAATACGGCTCCGGATCCTCGAGGGACTGGGCCGCCAAGGGCACCGCGCTGCTGGGCGTCAAGGTCGTCATCGCCGAGTCCTACGAGCGAATTCACCGCTCGAACCTGATCGGTATGGGTGTGCTGCCGCTGCAATACCCCGACGGCGTCACCGCCGAGCGCCTGGGGCTGAGCGGTGAAGAGCCCTTCGACATCTACGGCATCGAAGAACTCAACGCCGGCAGCATCCCGGACACCGTCACCGTGCAGGCCGGGCACATCGAGTTCGCCGCCAAGGTCCGCATCGACACCCCCGGTGAGGCGGACTATTACCGCCACGGCGGCATCATGCAGTACGTACTGCGCTCCTTGCTGCGCAAGTAGCGCGCCGCCGCCCGCCTAGACTCGGGACCCGGCCCAAGGTGAGTTGAGGCTTGGCAGGAGGAACTTCGGCGGGGCTGCGCCGCTGAACTGTCAGGAGCCTGACACCGGGCGTGTGATCGTGACGTCCGAGCAGTTGCGAGCGATGGGCCACAATTGGTCGGACGCCACGAGTTCTGGAGGTACGGGTGGGGCTGCTCGACTCGATCGCGGGTCCGGCCGAGGTCAAGGCGTTGCGCCCGGCCCAGCTGAGCGAGCTCGCGGCCGAGATCCGCGAGTTTCTCATCGACTCGGTCTCCCGCACCGGCGGGCACCTCGGGCCCAACCTCGGCGCGGTGGAGCTCTCGATCGCGCTGCACCGGGTCTTCGATTCCCCGCGAGACCGAATCATCTGGGACACCGGGCACCAGGCATACGTGCACAAACTGCTGACCGGCCGGGCCAAGGACTTCACCTCCCTACGCCAGCAGGGCGGACTGTCCGGTTACCCGTGCCGGGCCGAATCCGAGCACGACGTGATCGAGAACTCGCACGCCTCCACGGCGCTGTCCTACGCCGACGGGCTGGCCAAGGCCTATGCGCTGCGCGGGCAGTCCGAGCGCCGGGTGGTGGCCGTCGTCGGGGACGGCGCGCTGACCGGGGGTATGTGCTGGGAGGCGCTGAACAACATTGCGGCTGCCCCCGATCGCGGCGTGATCATTGTGGTCAACGACAACGAACGCTCCTACGCCCCGACGATCGGTGGCCTGGCGAACCACCTCGCGACGCTGCGCACCAAGCCGAGCTACGAACGCTTCCTGCGCTGGAGCGGCACGCGGGTGCAGCAGACGCCGGTGGTCGGCCGCAGTGCCTTCCACGCCTTGCACGGCATGAAGAAGGGCCTCAAAGACTGGCTTGCGCCGCAAGGCATGTTCGAGGACCTCGGGCTGAAGTACCTCGGCCCGATCGACGGGCACGACAGCGCCGCACTCGAGGCTGCCCTGCTCCGGGCCCGCAACTTCGGCGGCCCGGTCATCGTGCACGCGATCACCCGCAAGGGCGCCGGCTATGCACCTGCGGAGAACGACCTCGCGGATCACTTTCACGGCATCGGAGTGCTCGACCCGAGTACGGGACGGCCGATGGCGCCGCCGGCGGGGACCAGCTGGACCTCGGTGTTCGGAGCGGAGATCACCGCCCTCGCCGACGAGCGCGCCGACATCGTCACCATCACCGCCGCGATGCTCGCTCCCGTTGGGCTCACCGAGTTCGCTGTGCGCCACCCCACGCGCGTGTACGACGTCGGGATCGCCGAACAGCACGCCGTCACCTCGGCCGCCGGGCTGGCGATGGGCGGGATGCACCCGGTGGTCGCGGTGTACGCGACCTTCCTGAACCGGGCCTTCGACCAGGTGCTCATGGATGTGGCGCTGCACCGGTGCGGGGTGACCTTCGTCCTGGACCGGGCCGGGGTGACCGGCGAGGACGGGGCGAGCCACCACGGCATGTGGGATCTGGCGATGCTGTCGCTGGTGCCCACTCTGGCGCTGGCCGCGCCCCGCGACGGCGCCCGGCTACGGGAGTTGCTGCGCGAAGCGGTGGCCATCGACGACGCCCCCACCGTGCTGCGCTTCCCGAAGGGCGTCACCGGGCCCGATCTACCCGCCCTCGAGCGGATCGGGGTCGCCGACGTCCTGCACCGCGCGGGGGAGCCCGATGTGCTGCTCATCGCGGTCGGGGCGATGGCGCAGCTATGCCTGGACATCGCCGAACGACTCGGCGCCCAGGGGATCGGCGTCACCGTGGTGGACCCGCGTTGGGTGCTCCCGATCGACGCCGCCCTGCCGATGCTCGCCGCAGCTCATCGGCTGGTGGTCACCGTCGAGGATGGACTGCGGGCCGGGGGCGTCGGATCGCTGCTCGCCGCCGCCTGCCGCGACGGCGGCGTGGACACCCCGCTGCGCGACTTCGGTATCCCGTCGCAGTTCCTGGGGCACGGCACCCGTGCGCAGGTGCTCGCCGCCGTCGGGATCACCGCACAGGACATCTCCCGGGCCGTGGTCGAGACGATTGCCGGGCTCGACGCGCACGTCGCCGAATCCCGCACGGCCCCCTCCAGCTGAGGTGACCAAGTCCCAGCACGCCGATCTGCTCATCCTCGGCGCCGGAGTCGCCGGTCTGGCCGCGGCATGGCGAGCCTCGGCCCGTGGCTTGTCCGTGGTGGTGCTCGATCACGCCGACCACGTCGGGGGACTGGCCGCGAGCTTTCAGATCGCCGGGATGGACGTGGACTACGGCAGTCACCGCCTGCCCGCGGCCTTGCCCACCGGCGTCGCGGCCGATCTGGCGATCCTGCTCGGCGGGGACCTGCAGACCCGGGTGCGCCGAGCCCGGGTACACACCGGCGGAGCCTGGGTAGACCTTGGGGGGTCGGGCGCGCAGTTCCGCCGCCGACTCTCCCGTCCGCTGCTGGCCGCGATGGTCCGCGACCGGGTCCTGGAACGAGGGCGCCGCGGCGCGGTGAGCAACTATGCCGAGGCGATGCGCCCGCACGTCGGACGCACGGTCTACACCCAGGTGCACGAGCCGTACGCGCGCAAGATCTGGGGGCTGGCACCCGAGCGCCTGGAGGCGGTGCACGCCCGCCAAATCGTCAGCGTGGACCCGCCCTGGCGGCCCTACGGGAAGAACCCGGACGCGTTCTGCTATCCGCGACGGGGCTTCGGGCAGATCGCGACGGCGCTGGACCGGCACGCCCGGGAAGCCGGGGCGCAGATCATGCTCGGTACCGCGGTGGGGTCGATCTCACCGACGTTCGGCTCGGTGAGCGTGCTTACCCACGGCGGCGCCGAGTTCACGGCCCAGCACGCCTTCTCCACCCTGCCGCTGCCCCAACTGGCCCGCCTGACCCGGCCCGGGCCGCCGCTGTCCGCGATCGAGACCGCGACCCGGCTCAGGTTCCGCGCGATGCTGCTGGTGTACCTCGTGCACCGCGGTGGGCGTTGGACGCCGTATGACGCCCACCATTTCCCGGCCGCGGACACCCCGGTACTGCGAGTCTGCGAGCCGGCCAACTTCCGGGATTCCGCCGACGACCCCGCCGACCGCAGCGTGATCTGCGCGGAACTGCCGTGTGCGGCCGGCGATGAACTCTGGAGCAGCGACGACAGCGAACTCGCGCACGTGGTCTCGAAGACGGCTACCCGGTATGGGTTGCCCGAGCTTGCCACCGACGACGTCGTCGTGCACCGCAGCGCGGCCTTCTATCCGCTCTACCAGGTGGGCCTGGATCCGGACCTGCACGGCCTCGACGCGTGGCTGCGGCGCATACCCTCGGTGACGTCCTTCGGCCGCTTCGGCCTGAACTTCCACGACAACACCGATCACGCCCTGATGCTGGCCCGCGAGGCCGTAGACGCCCTCGGTCCGGACGGCGCCTTCGATCACCCGCGGTGGGAGCAGGGCTCAGCCCGCGTCGACGCCCTCGCCGACTGACGCCTCGTCAGTAGTGCTGACCTCCGGAGGCGCCGCGTTGGCCAGGGCGCCGGCCAGCGGGCCGGCGGTGAGCTCGATCTGCCAGGGGCGGGCACCGAACTCGGACAGGGTGCCGGCAAGCCCGTCGGTAGAGGTGTCGGCCGGGGGAGACCACGCGATGCGGCGCACCGAATCCGGCGCAATCAGGTTCTCGACCGGGAGACCATAGGCGTCGGCCACGGCGCAGACCGCGGTGCGCATCGCGGAGAGCCGGACGGCAGCCGCCGGGTCCCGGTCCGGCCAGCTGCGCGGCGGCGGGGGCCCGGTCGCCGGGACGTGCACGGGCGGCAGCGCGCGTTCGGGCAGGGCCCGGGCGGATTCGATCGCAGCGAACCACGTACTCGCCGCCCGCCTGGTGGCGCGCCCCCCGAAGACCGGGAGCAGGCACAGCGCGTCGATATCAGCGGGCCCGGACAAGGCGGCCTCCACGATGGCACTGTCCGGCAGCACGCGCCCGGGGGCGATGTCGCGGGCGATGGCGATGCGGTCCCGGGTCTCCCAGAGCGAGCGCACGATCGCCAGTTGACGGGCTCGGCGCACGCGGTGCAGCCCGGAGACCCGTCGCCACGGATCCACCCGCGGCGGCGAGGCAGGAGCGGCCACGATGGCCTCGAACTCCTGGCGTGCCCACGCTGCCTTGCCCGCGCGCACGAGCTGGGCCTCCATCTCATCGCGCAGATCGATCAGGACCTCGACGTCGAGGGCGGCATAGCGCAGCCAGGGCTCGGGCAGGGGTCGCACCGACCAGTCGACCGCGGAATGGCCCTTTTCCAGCGAGAGCCCCAGTACGGTCTCGACCATGCTCCCGAGCCCAACGCGGGGGTAGCCGAGCAGGCGCGCCGCGAGTTCGGTGTCGAACAGGGCGCTCGGGTGCAGACCAAGCTCGGCCAGGCAGGGGATGTCCTGGCTGGCGGCATGGAAGACCCACTCCAGCCCCGACAGGGCCCCCGCCAGCGATCCCAGGTCGGGGCAGGCGATGGGGTCGATAAGCACGGTGCCCGCACCGGCCCGGCGAAGCTGCAGCAGGTAGGCGCGCTGGCCGTAGCGATATCCCGAGGCTCGCTCGGCGTCCACCGCGACCGGCCCCGTGCCGGCCGCCAGGGCGGCCACCACGTGGGCGAGGTGTTCGGCGCTCTGGACCACCGCCGGTACACCATCGGCGGGGGTGAGCAGGGGGACCGGGGCAGGTTCGGTGCTCTGCCCGGCGTCGGTGTCCTGCGCGGCGGTGCGGGCCGAGACACCGGTGGACGCGACATCGCCGTCGCCGTCCGTTCGCGTCACGTCCCTACCGTATTGCCCGCGAAGCTCCCGTTCCTCCGCGCGCCCCCACGGCCGACGTCAGTCGATGGCGCGGGCGCGAATGGCGGTCGCGACCATGCCGGCTCGGTCGCCGGTACCGAGCTTGCGAGCGATGCGGGCCAGGTGGCTCTTGACCGTCAACGCGGACAGGCCCATCGCCTCGCCGATGTCACGGTTGGAGCGTCCTTCGGCGACGTGGCGGAGAACCTCAAGTTCCCGCTCGGAGAGCCCGAGCTTGGCGGCGGCGCGGGCGGCGGGGGAGTCCGGGCCGGTCTCCACGGTGCGACCGGCGAGGACGCAGCTGCGCACGCGGGCGGCGAGGGCGGCGCGGGTGGCGCGCGCCCCGTCGGCCAGCGGGACAACCGCACATCCGGCCCAGCCGGCCCGCTGGAGCTCGGCGAGCAGTGCCAGGCCGGACCCGTCCGGAAGGGTCGCCTCAGCCAGGCAGATGTCGCGCGGCCCGGCAGTGCGCGCCCAGGCCCGGGCC
This sequence comes from Sporichthyaceae bacterium, assembly GCA_052388275.1. GTDB lineage: Bacteria > Actinomycetota > Actinomycetes > Sporichthyales > Sporichthyaceae > JBQTII01. The sequence continues at coordinate 23,263 of JBQTII010000072.1, forward strand.
TGCAGAACCGTGGCGGCCTCGGTCACGTCACGAGCACCGAGGGCCCGTAGCCGACGTACGGCCATTGCCCGCCGGTAGGGGTCGATGCCGACCACCATCGCGGTGAACCCGTTGGCGGCTTCGACGCCTAGGTCGCTCGCCAGCGTGGCGCGGGTCCGGCCGTAGGTGGGCACCCGCGGCGGGACTACTCGGGACGGAACGCCGAGTGGCGCACGGGCAGCCGGCGAGGACGGGGGAATGGACTGGACGGGCACGGGACCTCCCGCTAGATGGGTCTTTAGAAGCCCATCGACCGATCCTGCCAATTCCTTGAGTGTTTCTTGACCTAACTTTACCTTCGGCCACTTTTGGCCGCGCTTCACCGTATCGCGGGGTGCCCTTCCCGGCCAGTGCGTGCGGGAGAATGACCATGTCCGGGCAAAGAAACGACACCCGGCGGCAGTGGCGGGAGGCCACCGGCCGTACACAGGACCTCCAGCCATGCCTCCAGGTGAGCGGCCACGGGTCCTACCGGGCTCCAGGAGGCGCGAATCTCCAGATCGCCCACCGGATCCTCGGCATCGCCGGGGCTCGTGAGCTCTCCGAACGGGTGGGACTGGACCCGGGTGACCGTTCCGCTGGGAACGGCGGCATCGGCCTGGTGGGCCGCCAAGGCCTCGGCCAGCCAGGACCAGGCGACCTCGGGCAGCATCGGGTCGGTCACCATCGCCGACTCCAGGCCGGTACGCAGGTAGGTGACCAGGCGCAGCGTGCCTGCCCATGCCTCGTGCCCGGCCGGGTCGCACAGCAGGATCAATCGCCCATGCGCGACCTCGTCGCCGCCGTCGGCCACGGTGGCGCTGACGGCGGCGGCGTAGGGCGCCAGCTGCTTGGGGGCGGCCACCTCCACCAGCGTGATCTCTGGGCGGGGTCGGACCGCCGCGATGGCGTCCAGGGCCGTGACGAAATCGGCGGGCAGGTCGCCGCGCAGGGCCGGCACGGCGCTCACGCGGCGCTCAGCGATGCCTGGACCAGAGCCGACGAGCAGCTCGAACACATCAGGTCGGGACAGAAATCGCCGTGGCGCTCACTGCACACCGGCGCCTCGACGGGCCGGTCTTGGGCGCAGTCCGGGCAGTACCGCAGCATGGCCACCTCCTCGTCCGCGTGGGCTCGCGGGACGCCCGGGTCGCCGTCCGCCGCCTGTGACGCAACCTGACCTCAGCGAGGGGAGCGGCGGTGCGGACCCGTGCTGTGACGGTGACATGCCCGCCCCGGCGAACCGCGTAACCGAGGGCGGCGTGTCGCCGTGGGTGGTCCCGGGTGAATCCGGGGTCGAGGTGCCGCCGTCAGCTTGCGAGCAAGCGCGGCGGCGAGGGCGGCGTGTCTCCGTGGGACGATCTGGGCATGGGTGAACCCGCCGTCGTGTCCGCTGCCGCCCGCGCGACGTCGCCCGCTGCGGGACTGCGATCCTCGGCGTTCCTGCGGGCCTGCCGACGCGAGCCAGCGGGGCACACGCCCGTCTGGTTCATGCGCCAGGCCGGTCGCTCGCTTCCCGAGTACCGCGCGCTGCGGGCCGGCGTGGGGATGCTCGAGTCCTGCATGAACCCCGAACTGATCACCGAGATCACCCTGCAGCCCGTCCGGCGCTACGGCGTCGACGCGGCGATCTTCTTCTCCGACATCGTGGTCCCGCTGCGGGCCGCCGGGGTCGAGCTTGACATCGTCGCGGGCGTCGGGCCGGTCATCGCCCGCCCGATCCGGGACTGGGCGGACCTGGACCAGCTCCGGCCCCTGGACCCGGCCGCGGTGCACTACGTCGATGCGGCGGTGCGGATGCTCGTCGCGGAACTGGGTCCGACGCCGTTGATCGGGTTCGCCGGGGCACCGTTCACCCTCGCCTCCTATCTGGTGGAGGGCGGGCCCTCGAAGAATCACGAGGCGACCAAGGCGATGATGCTCGCCCGCCCCGACCTGTGGGCGGCCCTGCTGGAGCGGCTCACCCAGATCACCTCGACCTTCCTGCGCGTGCAGGCCGGCGCCGGCGCCGCGGCCCTGCAGCTCTTCGATTCCTGGGCCGGGGTCCTGGCTCCGGCCGACTACATCCGCGGGGCCATGCCGGCCAGCGCCGCGGTATTCGCCGCGATCGCGGACCTGGGGGTGCCGCGAATCCACATGGGCGTCGGGACGGGGGAACTGCTGGCGCTGATGGGGCGGGCGGGCGCGGACGTCGTCGGCGTGGACTGGCGGGTTCCGCTCTCGGTGGCGGCTGCGCGGGTCGGCCCCGAGCGGGCGTTGCAGGGGAACCTGGATCCCGCGGTCCTGCTGGCCGGCTGGGAGCCGACCGCGGCGGCCACCGATGCCGTCCTCGCTGAGGCGGCGGCGCTGCCGGGGCACATCTTTAATCTGGGCCACGGGGTCCTGCCGGATACCGACCCCGACATCCTGGCCCGCGTCGTGGACCGAGTGCACGCCCAGACGGCACGCTGAACTCCTGCGGGTCAGTCCGTGCGTCCGAAGAAGTGGTCGCTATTGCCGCCACTTACTCGGACGCCACGGTCATAGGAGCGCACGAAGATGTCGTCGCGGCCATTGGTGTCGCGGGGTGGCGCGGTGAGGTTGGCGGCGCGAGAGCCGAAGGCGACGTGGCGACCGTCGGCGGAGATCGCCGGGAACGATGACGTGGGTCCGTCGGCGGGACCGCCGCCGGCGGCGGAGTTCACCCGGGTCAGCGCGCCGGTGCGCAGGTCCGCCCGGTAGACGTCGAGCCCGCCGGGACTCTCGCCGCCGGGCAGCAGGTTGCGTGCGGTGGACAGGTACACCAGGGTGCGTCCGTCGCCGGACAGCACCGGGGCGCCGGACAGGCCGTTGAGTTGCCGGCCGTCGGTGCGCACGCTCACCCGGCGGGTCTCGCGGGTACGGCGGTCGTGCACGAACACGTCGTCGACGTCGTTGGTGTCGCGGGCCACCAGGTTGCGCGCAGTGGAGGAGAACGCGACGAAGCGACCGTTCGCGCTGATGACCGCTCCGAGGCTCTCGTCGTTGCCCTGGCGGCCCTTCGGCCCGACGCTCACCCGGGTGATCGCCGCGGTGCGCCGGTCCAGGACGAAGGCGTCGAAGACCCGGTTGGTGTCCCCCGGCACCAGATCGCGGACCTGGGAGGAGAAGGCGACGAAGCGGCCATTGCCGGAGATCGACGGGTCGATGCCGGCCGCCCTCGGCAGCCGTGCACGCCGCTGTGTGCGGGTGTCGTAAATGAACATGCCCGACAGGTCCTCGTCGGTCCCGATCGAGCGCAGCGGCGCGGCGACGTTGTAGACCACGAAGCGGCCGTTGCGGCTGATCGACGGGCTGGAACCGCCGCCGGTCTGCCGACCGTCGAGCGCCACCGAAAGCCGGATCGTGCGCGCCGCGCGGCGATCGTGCAGGAACACGTCCGGGTCCCCGTTGGTGTCGCGCGGGACCAGGTTGTCCGCGTCGGAGGTGAACGCCACCCAGCGCCCGTCCCCGGAGATTGCCGGGGTGAACGACCCCTTGGCGCCCTCGCGGCCACGGCTGGACACGCTGACCCGGCTGGTGCGCCCGGTCCGGCGGTCGCGCACGAACACGTCGTTGGCGGAGTTATCGTCCCCGGGCACGAGCGAACTCGAGCTGGAGTCGAAGGCGATGTAACGCCCGTCGGTACTGACCGTGGGCGCATAGCTCCCTCCGGTGCCGGGCCGGTCGCGGGAGTCAACGCTGACGCGCTCGACGCGCTCGACAGGGTTGGCGGGCACGGCGGCGGCGCCGGGTGGAGGGAAGGCGCTCAGCAGGGCTGCGGCCACAACCAGGGCGGCCGGGGACGCCCTGCCCGGACCGAGCGTGCGCATCCGTCGAGGGTACGCACCCCCGGCCCGGCTGGGCACAAATCCGGGTGTCAGCAATGCCCGCAGCCTCTGCGAAGTCCCGGAGCCGCGCAAGCCGGCAGCCCAGCGATGCCGCTCGGACTCAGGCCCCGGTGGCCGCCGCGGAGTTCTCCCGGCGGACAGTCGCTGCCGCGAGCATGCGCCGCATCCGCAGGGTCAGCCACACCATGGCCGGGCCGAGCAGCAGCAGGGCGAGCGCGAAGGGCAGCACGGCGCCGAGCACGGTGGCCGCGACCACCATTGCGTCGGTGAAGGCGTTCCAGCCGTCTTTGAGGCCGGCGAGGAATCCCTCGTCGTTCTCGGCGGCGACGAGCTCGAGGTCGTCGGCCTGCGCAGTGACCAGACGCACCGTGACGGTGGCCAGCGAGGTCGCCTCGCTCAGCCGGGCGGCCTTGGCGAGCAGTGCTTCCAGGTCTGACTCACGTCTGGAGAGCTCGCCCTCGAGCGAGACCACGTCGCGCAGCGTGGTGGCCCGGTCCATCAGCTCCCGGATGCGGGCGAGGGAGATCCGGGCGGAGGCAATCCGGCTCTTGACGTCGACGACGGCCTCGGTGACGTCCTTGCCGGTGAGGTTGCGGTCCAGCAGCAGCCCGAGCCTGCCGATGCGTTCCAGTACGCCGGTGAAGTCCCCCGGGGGGATCCGCAGCGTCATGGTCGCGGTGGAGCGCGGAAGCTGCGGCGCCCTGGTGTCCTGCGCCGTGCGAGGCTCCGGGGACTCGGTGCTGCGCTCGGACGCGGCGATGATCCCGCCCGCCGCGGCAACCGCGCTCTCCACCTGCGAGACCGCCTTGGCCACGTCGTCCACCTCGACGGTGAGGTCGGCGGTGTAGATGACGTCACGGTCGGCGAGCGCGGAGTTCGGCACCCCGATCCCGGTCCGCTTGGTTCGGGCACCTTCGGCGATGGTCGCGGAGTCCCGGGGGAGCTGGCCCGCGGTTGCCTTACCCGCGCTTTCCTCGGTGGGGGCGGCGGGAGCAGCGCCGGCCACGACCGCGGCAGGTGCAGCCTCGGATTCCGTCCCGGTGCTCGCCGCGTCGTCCGCGGCCACGGCGTCCCCCTCCGGCGTGCTCTCCGCCTGCGATTGGCCGGCGCCCGTGAGCCCTGCGGACGGTGCGGAGGCAACCTCGTCGGAGGCGCTGGGGGAGCATCCGGCTAGGACGGCGGCCAGGCTGAGCGCGGCCAGGGCGGTGCTGATGGGTCGAATGCGCATGGGAGGTGCCTCCAGCCGGTCGGGCCACCTGGGCGTGTGGTGGCTGCAGGGTGGTCGCAGCAGCGCCCCGTTTCGTTCGGCCGTAGGCGAAAAGAGTTCAGATCGTGGCCGGGTCGTCGCTGGGACCCGTCGGCTGGAGAGCAGGGTTGATACGGGTGGGGCGGCGTCCGGCGGCCAAATCCCCCCTGCGGTAGCAACGTTGATTCGGGGCCGACGTCGGCCGCGCGGGGCCGACGGCCAGTGATCAGGGTTGTGACAGGTGGGCCGCTGTCGAGCGGGCCGCGCGCCCCACTCGTCACGACGTTGATCTGGGGCCTACGCCGGCGGGCCGCGCGGGGCCGACGGCCAGTGATCAGGGTTGTGACGGGTGGGGCGCTGTCGGGCGGGCCGCGCGCCCCACTCGTCACGACGTTGATCTGGGGCCTACGCCGGGGGCAGCGGGCGGCGTGCAAGCCTTGCGGGCATGACCTCGCCGAGCCCGATGCGCCACGTCGTCGTGGTCGGGGGTGGGATTGCGGGGCTGGCGGCGGCGTGGTTCCTGCGGGAGGTTCCGGGGGTGCGGGTCACGGTTCTGGAGCGGTCGGCAGAACTCGGCGGCAAGCTGGCGCTCGCGCAGGTCGGCGGCGTCACGGTGGAGACCGGCGCGGAGGCGGTGCTGGCGCGCCGGCCCGAGGCGCTCGAGCTGATCGAGGCTGTTGGGCTCGGCGCGGATCTGCTGCACCCGCTCACGTCGGCCGCCGGGATCTGGACCCGGGGGGGTATCCGGGCGATGCCGCGCGCGCAGGTGATGGGCGTGCCGGTCGACCTCGCCGAACTCGCGGGCTGCGGGATTCTCAGCCCCGACGGTGTGCAGCGGGCCGCACGGGAGTGCTCGGTGCCGATCGCCGCCGTCGACGAGGACGTCTCGGTCGGCGAGTTGGTGCGGACCCGCCTTGGCGACGAGGTCGTCGATCGGCTCGTGGACCCCTTGCTCGGCGGCGTCTACGCCGGGCACGCCGACCGGCTCTCCCTCGCCGCGACGCTGCCGCAACTGGCCCCGGCCGCGTTCACCGGACGCAGCCTGACCGAGCTCGCCCGGGCGGTGCGCTCCGCGGCCCCGCTCGACGCGCCGGTCTTCGCCGGCGTGCGCGGCGGAGTGGGCCGCCTGCCGGGTGCGGTGGCGGCCGCGGGTGGTGTGGAGATCCGGACGCGGACCACCGTGACCGGGCTGCGCCGCACTCCCACCGGTTGGCAGCTCACCACGGCCCTGACCGGCGGCATCGGTGAGAACGAGGCAACGGGTTGGGGGCCGCTGGAGTCCGACGCGGTGGTGCTGGCCGTCCCCGGTCCAGCGGCTGCGCGTCTGCTGCACGCCCTCGCGCCGCTCGCGACGTCGGAACTGTCCGGCATTCCGTATGCCTCCGTCGCCGTAGTCACCCTGGTGCTTCCCCCGGGGGTGTTCCCCAGGGCGCAGGTCGCGGGAGCCGTTGGCCAGCTCAGTGGCTTTCTCGTCCCCGCCGTCGATGGGCGGTTCATCAAGGCGGTGACGTTCTCCACCCAGAAATGGGGCTGGAGCGCGGGGGCCGCGGCAGCCGCCGGAGCCGGGTTGGTGCTGCGGGCCTCGGTCGGCCGCTTCGGCGAGGTCGCGGACCTGCAACGCGACGACGCCGAGATCATCGCCGGGGTGCGCGCCGACCTGGGCGAGGCGCTGGGCTTGACCGCAGCCCCGATCGACGCCCTGGTCTCGCGCTGGGGCGGCTCCCTGCCGCAGTACGAGATCGGGCACCTCGATCGCGTGCAGCGGATCCGCGAGGCCGTCGCTGCCCTCCCCGGCCTGGCCGTCTGCGGCGCTGCCTACGACGGAGTCGGGATCGCGGCGTGCATCTCTTCTGCCCGGCTGGCGGTAGCGCGGGTTCGGACGTACCTGGCTGCCGCGGCAGAATGTGGCGCAGGGGAATCCGTCGCGTCGGAGCGCACCCTGATCGAACGCCAGGTGAGGAGAGCACGATGAGCGACGCCCTCGACGCCGCGGAGGCCGAACGCGCGCAGCTGAGCGCGCGCGAGCTGAACAAGCTGATCCGTTACACGATGTGGTCGGTGTTCAAGGTCTCGACCCCGCTGGGCACTGGCGATCGCAGCGCGCTCGTGGCCGAGGTGTCCAGCCTGCTGGAGACTCTCGCCGCCAAGGACCTCGTGGTGCGCGGGCTCTACGACGTCGCCGGGATCCGCGCCGACGCCGATCTGATGATCTGGTGGCACGCCCCGGACCCCGAGACCTTGCAGCAGGCCTACGCCGACTTTCGTCGCACCGTCCTCGGCGGGCACTGCGAGCCGGTGTGGTCCCAACTCGCGATCCACCGCCCGGCCGAGTTCAACAAGAGCCACATCCCGGCGTTCCTCGCCGATGAGACCCCGCGGCCCTACGTCTGCGTCTACCCGTTCGTGCGCTCCCTGGAGTGGTACCTGCTCGATGACGCCGAACGCCGCGCGATGCTCGCCGAGCACGGGAAAATGGCCCGGGAGTACCCGGACGTGCGGGCGAACACCGTCGCCAGTTTCGCGCTCGGCGACTACGAGTGGCTGCTCGCGTTCGAAGCCGACGAGCTGTACCGGATCGTGGACCTGATGCGCCACCTGCGCGCCAGCCGGGCTCGCCTCTACACCAAGCACGAGACGCCGTTTTACACCGGCCGGCGCCGCGAACTCGGCGAACTCCTCGCGTCCCTGCCCTGACCCAGGTGCTGCGCCTGCCCAACTTCTGAGTGTGTCCCGGGCCTATGTGCTCCCCTGAAGGCCCGATACGCATACAGAGGTCGTCAGGTGGCCGTGGCCTCCAACGTGATCGACAGGCTGTTGATGCAGTACCGCAACCCCGTGGGCTGCCCGTGCCCGTCGGGGAACACGTGGCCGAGGTGCCCGCCGCACGCCTTGCAGCGAACCTCGGTGCGCAGCATGCCGTGCGAGCGGTCGGGGATCTCCTCGACCGCGTCGGAATCGGCCGGGTCGTAGAACGAGGGCCAACCGCACCCGGAGTGGAACTTGGTCTCCGAGCGGAACAGCTCGGCTCCGCACGCGCGGCAGTTGTACACCCCGACGGTCTCGGTGTCGGTGTACTCGCCGACGAACGCACGCTCGGTCCCGGCCTCGCGCAGAACGTGGAACTCAGCGGGGCTCAGCTCGGCCCGCCACTGTTCTTCGGTCTTGTTCACCTTGTACTCGGTCATCCCATTATCCAACCTCCTGCGCCGACGCTGCGCCCGTCTGGACCCGCTTACAGGCTCCGAACGCCTTAGCCTTTGCCACATGGGGTCTCCGTTCATCGAGCTCGACGTCGGGGGACGTCTGGTCAAACTCAGCAACCCGGACAAGATCTACTTCCCGGAGCTGGGGATCACCAAGCGGGAGATGGTGCAGTACTACCTCGCGGTCTCCGACGGGATTATGCGGGCCCTGCGTGATCGACCGACCACGCTGGAGCGCTGGCCCGGCGGGGTCTTCAACGGCGCCAAGCGGGCCACTCGCACTGATCCGCATGGCGATGCGTTCTACCAGAAACGGGTGCCCAAGGGAGCGCCCGAGTGGGTCCTCACCGCCGAGATCGCCTTCCCGTCCGGGCGGACCGCGGACGAGATCTGCCCGACCGAGATGGCCACCATCGCCTACTGCGCCAACCTCGGCACCATCACCTTCCACCCGTGGCCGGTGCGCCGCTTCGACACCGACCATCCCGATGAGCTGCGCATCGACCTGGACCCCCAGCCTGGCACCGACTTCACCGACGTGATCGACGTGGCCACCTCAGCCAAGGTGCTGCTCGACGAGCTCGGCTGGGTCGGCTTTCCCAAGACCTCGGGCGGGCGCGGGGTGCACATCTACGTCCGGATCGCACCTCGCTGGTCGTTCACGGACGTGCGGCACGCCGCGATCGCCTTCGGCCGCGAACTCCAGCGCCGGATGCCCGGGCGGGTTACCACCAAGTGGTGGAAGGAGGAACGCGGCGAGACCGTGTTCGTGGACTACAACCAGAACGCCCGCGACCGCACCATCGCCTCCGCCTACTCGATCCGGCCCAACCAAAGGGCCACCGTGTCTGCCCCCGTGGAATGGGACGAGCTCGCGCAGGTGAGGCCGGATCAGTTCACCGTGCGCACCATGCCCGCACGTTTCGCCGAACGCGGGGACCTGCACGCCGCGATTGACGACGTCGAGCACGACCTGACGCCGCTCTTGGAGTGGTACACCCGTGACGAGGCACAGGGACTCGATGACATGCCCTATCCGCCGGAATACCCGAAGATGGCCGGCGAGCCCAAGCGCGTGCAACCGAGCCGCGCGCGGAGCGCACCAGAGTCAACCTGAGCAGCGCAGCGCTGCTCTCACATCGGCGGTGGCGGTGGCGGTAACGACCCCGGCCCGGGGACGAGCCCGGCGAGCCGCGGAAGCATCGTGACCCCGATCGCACTGACGATCCCGCGGCCGTAGAAGCCGTTGCGGCCCGAGTCCCCCTCGCAGCGGTGGGTCATCGTGGAGATGCCGCTGGGGCGATCCAGGATGTAGGTGAAGTCCGCAGGGGAGGGGCACTCGCGCGGGGTCGCGGTGAGGGTGAGCGCGAACTCCGTCAGCTCCGGATCCAGCCCGAACCCGGTGGCGCCGTCATCGGTGCCGAAGCGGCTCACCACGAGCGCGGCGACTCCGCTGGCGTGCGGTGCGGCCATCGAGGTGCCCTGCAGGTACTGGTAGTAGCCGCAGATCGTGTCCAGGCAGCTACGGAGCACCAGCGCCGAGGTCGGCAGGCCGTCTGCGTCGATGTCGCCGTTGCGGCGTCCCAGCGACTCGGGGTAGGCCGAGAGCACCAGGGCATCGGCGGAGATCGTGTTGTCGAGGGTGTCGAAGGCGTCCCCGCCGGGGGCAGCGAGGTCGGTCTGCTCCAGGCCGTAGTTGGAGTAATAGGCCTTGCGCCCGCTCGGCCCGAGCGCCGAGATGGAGATGACGCCGGTGCTTTCCGCGGGTACCGACAGGCAGGTGTTGTCGACGCGGCGGTTGTAGGCCGAACCGGCCGGGATGTTAGGACTCGAGGTGTCCAGGACGGGCGCGCCGAGGTCGGTGCTCTGGTTGCCCAAGGCGCCGACCAGCGTCACACCCTTGGACAGGGCGTAGTCGACGGCGCGCTGCACGGCCGCGACCGTGGCCAGCTGTTCGGCCGCCGCCTGCGGGGTGTCCGCGACGTTGGCCCCGCAGTTGTAGAGCCAGGGGTCGACGTAGAAGCTGAGGTTCACCACGTCCAGGCCGGTGTCGGCGGCATAGGTGAGGGCGGCGATGACCGGGTCGAGGAGAAAGAACCCGGAGTCCTGACCCGCGCGCACGTCGACGAGGGTGATGTTCGGGGCCACGCCCGCGATCCCGATGCCGTTGATCGGGGCGCCGATGGTGGCGGCGATGTGGGTGCCGTGCCCGTGGTCGTCGATGCCGATCGCGTCCACGCAGGTGCTCGCCTCGCACGCACCGTCAATGGCGGGCAGGTCGGTGACGAAGTTGCGGGACAGTCCGATATCGAGGTTGGGGGCGATGTCCGGGTGGGCGGCGTCCACGCCGGTGTCGATGACGCCGACCAGAACTCGGCGATCCCCGGTCTCGGTGGCATAGGACCCTTCGGGGGTCGCGCCGATCATCGCCATGTCCCATTGCTGGGCGGCGAGCGGTTCGGCAGCCAGATCGGCCCCGGCGCCGGTCGGTAGCCGCGGCGGCCCGGTGCCGGCCGCCAGATGAGCGCGGTCGATCGCGGACAGGCCCTCGATGAGGGCGCGGGCCGGCCGCAGCGCGGGGCTGTGCCCGATGCTGCGGTTACGTGCCACCCCGGCCACCGCGTCCGAGCGGCGCAGCCGGGGCGCGAAGTCGGCGCCCGCGGCGCGCACCAGCGTGCTGCCCAGCGAGGGGTTCACGGAGACGATCTCGCCCCCCGCGCGCGCCACCGCGTCGGCCACCGAGGCGCTGCTCGCGGTGCGGGCGTTGAGCACGACGTACTCGATCGAGGCGGGGGCGCTGCCCGGGGCGTCGCCTCGCGCTGGCAGCACGGCAGCCAGGCTCGCTCCCGCCACGCCCAGCGCGGCCGCACCGGCCCGGATCCTGCTCACCGCGATAGCCCCTTCGCCTGCTCGTAGCCTGCCTGCCCGCCCTGTGCGTACCCCCTGCGGAACAGATCTCCAGTATGTCCGTTTCATCGGGTGTGAGCAGCCGGGCAGCCGGGCCCTGGAGCGTTCTTGGGTCAACCCGGACCACCCCAACAGGCCCGGCAACGGCAGGATTGACCCTCATGGACCTGCCTGTGATGCCTCCGGTCGCACCGATGCTGGCCAAGGCCGCTTCGGCGATCCCGGTGGGGGACTACAGCTACGAGCCCAAATGGGACGGCTTTCGCGCGGTGGTGTTCCGCGACGGCGACGAGATCGAGATCGGCAGCCGCAGCACCAAGTCGCTGACCCGGTACTTCCCCGAGGTGGTCGACGCGCTGCGCGATCAGTGCCCGCCGCGGTGCGTGTTGGACGGGGAGATCGTGATCCCGGACGCCGCCGGTACCCGGCTGGATTTCGAGGCCCTCCTGCAGCGGATCCATCCGGCCGAGCGGCGGGTCAGGCTGCTCGCCTCCTCGACCCCGGCGCGCTTCGTCGCTTTCGACGTGCTGGCGCTGGGCGATGCGGACCTGACGGGGCAGCCGTTCGCAACCCGGCGGGCGCGTCTGGTTGAGGCGCTGGCCGCCGTTGTGGCGCCGGTGCACCTGACCCCGGCCACGCAGGACCCGGGGCTGGCCGGGGAATGGTTCGCCTTATTCGAGGGCGCTGGTCTGGACGGAGTCGTCGCCAAGGCGATGGCCGGCACCTACCAGCAGGACAAGCGGGCCATGATCAAGGTCAAGCACGATCGCACCGCGGACTGCGTGGTCGCCGGGTACCGCGTGCACAAGTCGGGCCCGGACACCGTCGGATCGCTGTTGCTGGGGCTGTACGACACCGGCGGGCGCCTGGCCAGCGTCGGCGTCGTCGGGGCATTGTCGATGGCGATGCGCCGCGAACTCTTTGCCCTGCTGCAGGAGTTCGTGTGCGAGTGGGAGGGCCACCCGTGGGCGTGGGCCGAGCAGGAGACCGGGACCAGGACCCCCCGCGAGGCCGAGGGAAGTCGGTGGAACGCGAAGAAGGACCTGGGCTTCACCCCGCTGCGCCCGGAGCTTGTCCTGGAGGTGCGCTATGACCACATGGAGGGGGTGCGTTTTCGCCACACCGCGCAGTTCGTGCGCTGGCGCCCGGACCGGGACCCCGTCACCTGCACCTACTCCCAGCTGGCGGAGCCGGTGTCCTTCAACCTGGCCGAGGTCTTCACCGGCCGCCTGTGATCTCGCGGACGTCCGAAGGGGTGGCTGCTATAGCGACCGCTTCTTCGGACGCAAGGGGTGTCAGGAGCGCTCGACGAGATACCGCAGGAACAGAAATCCGTCCGGGTCGATCAGCGCGTGCCCGGCTCGCAGCCCGACCCCCTCGCCTTCGGTGGCGGCGCCGCGCATGATCCGGCCGGCGGACCCACCGACCAGCAGCGGGCTCACCGTCAGGCACACCTCGTCCAGCAGGCCGGCCGCGGTCAGGCTCGCCAGCAGGCCGGGGCCGCCCTCGCACAGCATCCGGGTATGCCCGCGCTCGACCAGGGCCGCCAGGGCCCCCGCCAGGTCGATTCCGAAATCGCCGGGCCCATCGCTGTGCGGCGTCGGGGAGATCTCGACGACGTCGGCCACGGCGCGGGCGGCGGCGAGGCGGCCCGCGGGGGCGCCGGGCGAGGTGAGCAGGATCGTGGCGGCCGTCGCCTGGGTGAACAGTGGCCAGGAGAAGTCCAGGTCGAGATTGGCGGAGATGACGGCGATGGCCGGCACGCCGCTGCGGCCGCCGGCGGCCCGGAGTTCGCGGTGCTCGGGGCGCAGGCGCGCGGGGCCGTAGCGTTCGGCACGCACGGTCCCCGGGCCGACCACGATCACGTCGGCGAGGGCGCGCAGCAGGGCGAGCAGGCGCCGGTCGCTCTCGCCGGAGATCCCGGCACTGACGCCGGCCTTGGCGGCCGCGGCGCCGTCCACCGTGGCGACCATGTTGGCCCGAACCCAGCGGGGAGCGTCGGGATAGGCGTAGGACTCGGCGAGCCTGGCGTCGTCCAGGGCGCCAACGAAGGTGCTGGGCTGCATGGGTGTGAGGGTTTCACGGGGGCGTGGCGATGCCGCGACTGCGCCCACCCGGTGTGGTCCAATTTGACCCAGACGTCCCATATATGAATCAGTTTCATCACAAGCAGCGTGCTTCGCGGGGAGGAACGAGTGCGGGTCGCAGTGGCGCGTACCGGGGCGGGCGTGGCGGGGGTCATCGCCCTGGCCTTCGCCATCGGTGCGGGATCGGGCGCGGCCGTGTCCGGACCGCACGCGGGGGTAACTCCCAAGTTGGACCATCTCGCTGCGGTAGGGGGCTACATCGTCACGCTGAAGTCGGGTGACCCGCAGAGCGTGGCGGCCGAGCATTCCCGGCTCGGTGTGCGGGTCGAGCAGGTCTACGACTCTGCTCTGCACGGGTACAGCGCGCGGATGTCAAGCGCACTGGCGAGGCGCGTGGCGGCGGATGACCGGGTGCGCTCCGTCGTCGCGGACTCGCCGATCAGCGCGGCGTCGCAGGGCGTGCCGGCGGGGGTGTCGCGGGTGAACGCCGCCGTGAGTACGACCCGGGTCGGTGACGGCGGCGGCGAGGTCGACGCGGACATCGCGATCCTGGACACCGGCATCGACGCCGGCCACCCGGACCTCAACGTCGCGGGCGGTGTGGACTGCGTGAGCGGCGCCGGCGGCCGGCGAGCTGACCCGCCGCAATCCGGCGCCGCCCCTGGCCTTGCCCCGGGCGTGCCCACGCAGGACGAGCCGGTGCCGCCGCCAGCCCCTGAACCCGACGACCCGGATGCACCGGGATCTGCCGGACCGGACGCCCCCGCGCCCGCTCCGCTCGGCTCCTACGACGACAACCGCGGTCACGGCACGCACATCGCCGGGATCGCCGCCGCCCGGGACAACGGGATCGGTGTCGCGGGCGTCGCGCCCGGCGCCCGGCTCTGGGCCGTTCGCGTCCTCGACGACGCGGGCAACGGCACCCTGGCGACGCTGATCTGCGGCATCGAATGGGTCACCGAGAACGCGGCGGTCATCGAGGTCGCCAACATGAGCCTGGCCGGTGTCGAGCCGGCGCGAGGATGCGCCGACGGCGGTCTGCACGAGGCGGTCTGCCGGGCCGTGGAGGCCGGGATCGTCTTCACCGTCGCTGCGGGCAACGGCGCACAGGACGCGGCCACCTACAGCCCGGCGGCGTTCGAGGAGGTCATCACGGTCTCCGCGCTTGCCGACTTCGACGGCAGGCTCGGCGCCTTGGCGCCCACGCCGTTGGGGTGCCTTGGCTCCGACGACGCCTTCGCCCCGTTCTCGAATTTTGGTGCTCCGGTCGACCTGATCGCCCCGGGTTCGTGCGTGCGTTCCACCTGGCGCGGCGGGACCTACGCCACCCTGAGCGGTACCTCGCAGGCCGCCGCCCATGTGGCCGGCGCCATCGCGCTCTACCGCGGCGCGAACCCCACCGCCACGGTGGAGCAGGTCCGGGCGGCACTGCTGGGCGCCGGGTCGCCGGCCTGGGAGATCGCTACTGATCCTGATGCCTCAGCGGACCCGCTGTTGGACGTCTCCTCCTTCTGACCTTTGCTCGGATGTCGCGGGGTGAGGGACCATCAGCACGCGCGCAGCACCAGCAGTGACCTATCCAGGAGCCGGATCTTGTCGCCCGCCCGATAGGCAGGGCGGCCCCCGATGTCGGGCTGTGCGGTATCGAGCACTGCCTCCCAGGCCGGCGCGTGGTCCTCGGCAGGCAGGACGAAGTCGATCTCGCCGTGATGAGCGTTGAACATCAGGTAGAACGAGTCATCGAGGATGCGCCCACCCTGCGCGCCGAGTTCGCTGATCTGGGACCCGTTAAGGAACACCGCGAGGGACTTGGCGAATCCCAGCGACCAGTCCGCCTCGCTCATGTGGCCTGCGGCGGGGGTGAACCACGAGATGTCCGCCAGTGACTGCTCCTGCCGGACGCCGGTGAAGAAACGGCGGCGGCGGAGCACCGGGTGCTCGGACCGCAGTTGTGCACACGCCCGGGTGAACGCCAGCAGTTCGGTGTCGATGCTCGACCAGTCGACCCAGGAGATCGCATTGTCCTGGCAGTAGGCGTTGTTGTTGCCCTGCTGAGTGCGGCCGAGTTCGTCGCCGTGCAACAACATCGGCACTCCCTGGGACAGGAAGAGTGTCGCGATGAAGTTGCGTTGCTGACGCGCTCGCAGCACCGCGATATGCGGATCGTCAGTGACACCTTCGGTGCCGCAGTTCCAGGCCCGATTGTGATTCTCCCCGTCGCTGTTGCCCTCCCCGTTGGCGTCGTTGTGCTTGCCGTTGTAGGACACCAGATCCCGCAGGGTGAAGCCGTCGTGAGCGGTGACGAAGTTGATGCTCGCCCACGGCCGTCGCCCGTCGTTCTGATACAGGTCGGAGGAGCCGGTGAGCCGGGAGGCGAACTCGGCGAGGTTGTGCGGCTCCCCGCGCCAGAAGTCGCGCACGTTGTCGCGGTACTCCCCGTTCCACTCCGTCCACAGCGGCGGAAAGTTGCCGACCTGATACCCGCCCTGGCCCAGATCCCAGGGCTCGGCGATCAACTTGACCTGCGAGACGACCGGATCCTGCTGAACGAGGTCAAAGAACGCGGAGAGCCGGTCGACCTCGTGGAACTGGCGGGCCAGGCTGGCGGCGAGGTCGAAGCGGAACCCGTCGACATGCATTTCGGTGACCCAGTAACGCAGCGAGTCCATGATCATCTGCAGCACGTGCGGGTTGCGCATGAGCAGCGTGTTCCCGGTACCGGTGGTGTCGTAGTAGTAGCGCGGGTCGTCGGTCAGGCGGTAGTACGCGGCGTTGTCGAGGCCGCGGAAGGCCAGCGTCGGGCCGAGGTGATTGCCCTCGGCGGTGTGGTTGTAGACCACGTCGAGGATGACCTCGATGCCGGCGCGGTGCAGCGCCTTGACCATCGCGCGGAACTCCTGCACCTGCTGACCGGCGGTGCCGCGCGAGGCGTAACCGTTGTGGGGGGCGAAGAAGCCCAGGGTGTTGTACCCCCAGTAGTTGCGCAGGCCGCGCTCGCTGAGGTGGTGATCGTGCACGAACTGATGCACCGGCATCAGTTCCACTGCGGTGACGCCGAGGCTGCGCAAGTGGTCGATCATCACCGGGTGGCCCAGCCCGGCGTAGGTGCCGCGGATGGCCTGGGGAATCTCGGGATGTGCGACCGTCAGACCCTTGACGTGGGCCTCGTAGATCACGGTCTCGTGATATGGCGTGCGCGGGTGGCGATCATCGCCCCAGTCGAAGTACGGGTTGGCGACGACCGAGAACGCCGTGTACTTGGCGCTGTTGGCGTTGTTTCGCTGGTGATGAGCGCTGAAGCGGTACCCGTACAGCGCCTCGTTCCAGGCGAACTCCCCGTCGATGGCCTTGGCGTAGGGGTCGATCAGCAGCTTGTTGCGGTTGCAGCGATGTCCGCGCGCGACATCGCTGGGGCCGTGCACGCGGTACCCGTAGCGCTGACCAGGTTCGATCCCGGGCAGGTAACCGTGCCAGACGAAGGCGTCGACCTCAGGCAGAAAGACGCGCTTCTCCCGTCCCCGCTCGTCGATCAGGCAAAGCTCGATCCGCTCGGCGACCTCGCTGAACACGGCGAAGTTGGTGCCGGCGCCGTCGTAGGTTGCCCCCAGTGGGTAGGCCGAACCAGGCCAGATGGTGTCGGTGTCCTCGATCACGTGAGCCTTCCGGTCGGTGCGCGCAGAGCTGCGGATCGCAGCCGGCGCGTGGCCATCTTGACCCATCCGCCGGGGTTACCCGGATGTCGTGGACTTCACCCTCGCCGCCGGGATCAACTTCAGGCGGCGATGGCCACCGGTCTCGGCGAGCCGGCCCGGTGTGACGCGGTGCGTTGATCCGGCAGAGGTCTCTTCGAGCGAAGCCGGCGGCGACATTGACTCGGCAGGCGTGAGCGTCGTCGGCGTCTCAGCGCCTGCCTCCGCAGGCTTGCCCGGCGCCCTGGCTGCAGACGCGGAATTGGCCCGCGCTCTGTTGCCGGCGATCGCTGCCCTCACCGATTCGGCGGCGTTGAGTCAGCCGGTTATCGTGCATGGTCGCCTCACGGACCGGGTTGGGCAGCCGATGGCGGGCGCGCAGCTCCTGCTGGGGGCGTGACCTTCCGCCGACGGTTCCAGTGACGGGTCCGGAAGGCGGTATCACAGGCGTCCGGCCGGGGTCATCTCGCGCCACTGTCACGCCACCCCCCGGCCGGCGCTATGGCTTCTGGCGACGGTTGTGCTGGTGCTCACGGCTGCGGCGCTGGTGTCGACTGTCAGTCGACATTGCAACGTGGCGAGGGCGGCGACCTGCGCTCCGTCCCGCGCACAACACCGGCGACCGTCTATACGCTGTTCCCTCAGGAACCCGGCATCCCCTTCTCGCTGAGCGCGCTGAGCCTGAAGCAGCTAGGTGAGGACGTCGAGATTCTCGATGTCCTGGCGCTGACGTCACCCAACGTTGAGTTCCTGGGCACCTTTGCGGTGTGGCCAAGCGACCTGCTCGAGTACGGGGCGGTTGCCTACACCGGCTCAGGTTTTCCGCACAAGAATCAACGCGTGAACCATCCCGCCATCGGCACCGTGGTGCCCGCCGCAGAGTTCGACTTCGTCCCTCGGTTCCTCGGGACCGCGGCGCCGCTGACCATCACGGCCGGTTTCCGGATCCGGGAGGGCAGCGTCGGGGCAGTCAACGGCCTGGTGGTCGTCTATCGGCGCGGTGATGACATCGTCCGCGAACATGTCAGGTCTGCTGTGATCGCGTGCGTCAAGCCGATGCGCGATTGTGGCTCGCAGGGCGGTGCGGACGAAACCGAGATCTTGCGCGAGCTGGGTCTGGTGGATGGATGAGATCAGCGCAGATCGAGCAAGGTCCGAAGCGATTCGTCGACGCCCCACAGTTCGTCCATGGTCAACATGCCGACCAACTCGCCCAGACGATCCACGTCGACGGCGGCCAGTTGCTCAGGAAGTACCCGCGTCGTCGTGCCGAGCAAGGCGATCTCGGGCCGGAAGCTGGCGGGCCGAACCGAGGTGGAGGTGGGCGCCACCAGGACAACGGATCGTGGCAACAGGGCGTCGGACTGCACGATGACGCCATAGCGTGCGCCTTGTTGTTCGCGGCCGGTGGACCGCAATGGGACGAACCGGAAAACCTCACCGCGGCGCACGCATCGACTCCATGAAGGTGGACAACTCCAGCATCTGCGCTCGGTCGGCTTCGTCAGCTTCTAAGTCGGCCACTTCGCGGCGCAGTGCCTCGCGGCGGCCCAGCCGTTCGGCCTCGGCCGTCAGCGCTTGGCGCACGGCCTCGGAGCGGCTCAGGCCGCTGGCCTGCACGACTCCCAGTGCGCGCATCGCCTCGTCATCGAGGCGGACGGAGATGGTGGCCATACCCAACGGTAGGACGAAACGTCATACACATCAACCTCAACGCCGCCCGAGTTGGGCCCAGGAACTCCGCGGCTCTCCCGATCGCTCGCCCGTCCTCGCTGATCAGGCGGTACATCGCCTGGAACACGTGGATCTGGCCGCGCCAGATCTCTAGCGTGGCCTCCGAGCCGGCGGCGCAGATCCGGGCACGCAGGGCCTGTGCGGGATCGAGCAGCTCCCGCCCGCCGGGATCAACGTCAGGCGGCGATGGCCAGCGGTCTCGCCGAGCCTGCCCGGTGAGCGATCAACCGAATGAGCTCCGGGCTCGCGTTCAGCGGCGCGGCGATGCTGTCGGCTCCTGCGGCGCGGGCCGCCGCGTGCGCACGGTCCAGCAGCAGGCCAGGGGCCAGGAACCAGGAGGCGAGATCAACGCGGGTGGCCCCGGCGGTCCGCAGCGCGTCAATGGTTTCGCCCACCCCGCAGCCTGTCCCGGCCGCGTCCGCGATCCGTACATCTGCGCCCAGCGCACGCCGCCAGCGAAGCACCAGATGGGCTAACGCGGCCTTGGCGCTCACATCGGTCGTGCCCGCGCACGCCAGGACCAGAGCGCTGCCGGGGCCCGGCCGCCCACCGGCGGCCCATACCGCCCGTAGCGCGGCGGGCAGCAGCGACGGGTCCGGCCCCAGCACGGGGGCCAGGTCGACGGCAATTCCCGAGGCGGCGGACCCGTGCGCGAGAGCGGCCGGGATATCGACCCGGGCGTGGAAGGCGCGGCTGAGCAGCATGGGGACAGCGGTGAGGCGTCCCGTGCCCCCCGCGCTGAGTTCGCGGAACAGCTCGGGCACCCGGGGACCGCTGTGGTCGAGGTAGGCCAGGTGCACGTCGAGGCCGGGGCAGGCCAGCGCCGTGGCCCGGCGGATGCTCGCCATGGTCGCGGCGTGCCGAGGGTCCCGACTGCCATGCGCCACGAGCACCAACGCCGGGGCGCGGGCCGGGTCGCCCGCGCCGGGCTCATGAATGAGCTGCGCAGGCCCTCCCATACGCAGGGACGCGGCTTCGGGTGCCTGCACCCGGCGTGGCGTGCGTCGTAGGTCATTCATGAGCGCCGACGGGGGTAGCGGGTCGTGGGTAATCACAGAAGATTCCGTGCTGTGAGGACGTCCCAGACCGCCTGCACGCTCTCGTCCAAGGTGCGCCCAGCGGTGTCCAGGCGCAGGTCGGGAGAGGCGGGCTCCTCGTACGGGTCGTCGACGCCCGTCAGACCCGTCAGCCGGCCGGCGCGCTGCTCGGCGTAGAGGCCCTTGACGTCCCGATCGGAGCAGACCTGCACCGAGGTGGCGATGTGGATTTCGACGTAGGCGGTGCCGGCGGCGTCGTGCCGCGCGCGGACGAAATCGCGGGCCTCGGCATAGGGCGCGATCACCGGGACCAGGGTGAGCACGCCATTGCGCGAGAGCACCTCCGCGAGGTACCCGATCCGGCGCACGTTGGCGATCCGGTCTGCTTTGGAGAAACCGAGGTCGGCGGTGAGCACCTGGCGGACCTCGTCGCCGTCCAGGATGTCGACGCGGTGCCCGGCGCCGCGCAGCCGCACGATCAGCGCCTCAGCGATCGTGGACTTGCCGGCGCCGGACAGGCCGGTCATCCAGATCGTCGCTCCCGTACTCGTCATCAGTGCAGCCCGCATTCGGTCTTGGAGGAGCCCGCCCACCGGCCGGCCCGAGCATTTTCCCCCGGGGCGGTGCGGCGGGTGCACGGGCGGCAGCCGATCGAGTCGTAGCCGTCCTGCAGCAACGGGTTCTCCAGGATCTGATGCTGCGCCACGTAGTCGTCCACGTCGGCCTGCGTCCAGCGCGCGATCGGCGCGATCTTGACCTTGCCGCGGTTGGCATCCCAGGCGACCACGGGGGTCTGCGCCCGGGAGGGGGCCTCATCGCGGCGCAGGCCGGTGATCCAGGCGTCGTAGTCGCGCATCGCGTTGTTCAGCGGGGCGACCTTGCGCAGCGCGCAGCAGCGGTCCGGGTCACTGGCCCACAGGTCCTTGCCGAGCGCGGCGTCCTGCTGGGCGACGCTCATCGTGGGAGCGATGTCGATGACGTTGACGTCGTAGACCGCGGCCACCGCGTCGCGGGTGCCGATGGTCTCGGCGAAGTGGTAGCCGGTGTTCAGAAATAACACATCCACGCCGGGCTTGACGGTGCTGACCAGGTGCGCCACCACCGCATCGGCCATCGACGCGGTGACGGCGACCCGCTCCCCAAAGTTCTCCGCGGCCCAGCGCACGATCTCGATGGCGGTGGCGTCCTCGAGTTCGAGCCCGGCCTTGGTCGCCAGGCGCTCGGTCTCTTCGGCCCATCGCGCGTCGCGCCGACGGACGTGGGTGACCCCCGCGAGCGGCAAGGGAACCGCCTCGGTCAGGCTCATGCGGCCACCTCGCCACGGCCGAACGGCACAGTCCTCGCGAGGTGACCGCCAGTGTTCATGATGAACTCGCTGCGCTCGCTCATATACCGCTCACCTCCAATCCCAGGAACTTCACCGCGAACGCCCGCCGGCAACTCGCGCACAGCCACTGCCCGTGGGTCTCCAGCGGCCGCAGGTCCTCGGACGCGCAATACGGGCAGTGAAACGGAACCGCTCGCTCGCTCATCGGGTCACCGCCACGGACTGCGTCCTCGCGGGGCCCCGAACAGTGCCCATGACGAGCTCGCTGCGCTCACTCATTCCTGCCTCACCGGGCAACTACGCCAGGTCGGCTTCGTCGGCGCGCACGACCCAGGCAGCGAATCGCTCACCCTCGGCGCGCTGGGCCAGGAACCGGCGCAGCACCCGCTCGACGTAGTCGTCCAGGGCGGCCGAGGTGACTTTGAGGCCGCGCAGTTTGCGCCCGAACCCCGCCGCCACCCCGAGCGAGCCGCCCAGGTGAACCTGGAAGCCCTCGACGGGAATTCCGTCGGCGTCGGGCACCAGCATGCCCTTGAGGCCGATGTCCGCGATCTGAAAGCGGGCGCACGCGTTCGGGCAGCCGTTCATGTTGATCGTCAGCGGATCGCTGAACTCCGGCAGGCGCCGTTCCATCTCCGCGATGAGCGCCCCGGCCCGGCCCTTGGTCTCGACGATCGCGAGCTTGCAGTACTCGATCCCGGTGCACGCCATGGTCTGGCGGCGGAACGGGCTCGGGCGCACCGCCAGTTCCAGACTCTCCAGACCCTCGACGAGGTGCTCGACCTTGTCTTGCGGCACGTCGAGGATGAGCATCTTCTGTTCCGCTGTCAGCCGCACGCGCCCGCTGCCGTGCTCGGTGGCCAGATCGCCGATCTTGGCCAGCAGCGATCCGGAGAGCCGTCCGACCACGGGGGCGAACCCGACGTAGAAGTTCCCGTCCTTCTGCTTGTTCACCCCGAGGTGATCGCGCACACCCGGACCCGGCTCGGCGGGGGCGGGCCCGTCGATCAGGGTGCGGTGCAGGTACTCGGTTTCCAGCACCTGGCGGAACTTCGCCGCGCCCCAGTCGGCGACGAGAAACTTCAGCCGCGCCCGGTTGCGCAGGCGGCGGTATCCGTAGTCGCGGAAGATCGAGATGATCCCGGCCCAGACCTCGGGAACCTCCTCGAGCGGCACCCAGGCACCCAGGCGCTGCGCCAGCATCGGGTTGGTCGAGAGCCCGCCGCCGACCCACACGTCGAATCCGGGGCCATGGGTGGGGTGCACCACACCGACGAAGGAGAGGTCGTTGATCTCGTGCGCGACGTCCATCGCGGGGGAGCCGGAGACCGCGGATTTGAACTTGCGGGGCAGGTTGGAGAACTCGGGGGAGCCGACCCAGCGGCGCACGATCTCGGTGATCGCCGGGGTGCCATCAATGATCTCGTCGGCGGCGATCCCGGCCACCGGCGAACCGAGTACCACCCGCGGGCAGTCCCCGCACGCCTCTACCGAAGTGAGACCGACGGCCTCGATGCGTTCCCAGATCGCGGGGACGTCCTCGATGCGCACCCAGTGCAACTGGATGTTCTGACGGTCGGTCACATCGGCGGTGTCTCGGGCGTAGAGCGTGGACACCTCGGCGATGGCGCGCAGTTGCTCCCCGGACAGCTGCCCGCCGTCCGAGCGGATGCGCATCATGAAGTACTTGTCGTCGAGTTCGTTCGGATCCAGGATCGCGGTCTGCCCACCGCTGATCCCGGGCTTGCGCTGGGTGTAGATGCCCATCCAGCGCATCCGGCCACGCAGGTCCTCACCGGGGATCGAATCGAACCCCGTGTACTGGTAGGTGTCGATGATCCGGGCGCGCACGTTGAGGGCGTCGTCGTCGAGCTTGAACGCCTCGTTGGCGTTGAGTGGCTCGCGCTGGCCCAGGGCCCACTGACCCGTCGGTTTGGCGGCGGCTTTGCCGGGCGCGGCAGAAGTCGTCTGGGTGGCTGTCATGGCGATGGCGTCCTTCACGGTGGGCGAAGGCGCGCGGGCGGTCCGGACGGCCCGACATAGTCGTCAGACGGGGACCAAGGAGGCCGGCGCGCCCCGCGGAGAGCTGGGGCGGTGGGTTCTCAGCCGGCCAGACAGGACATCGTGCAGACGCGACCGAGGTCGATGTGCCGACGCTCGATGAGGGCGATCTGGACGAGGTTCACCAGCCCAGAGTGACACGACTTCGGCGCTTCGTCCACGCGGGGGAGGGATCCGGCCGAAGGCGTGGCGGAGGTCACGCCGCGGGTGTTTGCGCAGGTGTACGGACATCTGCGAGCGCTGCTGCGCGAAGCGACCGGGGTCCGACGCGCCCGCGCAGGGCCAGCGCTGGGGGTAGGCGGGTGACTACCGTAGGCCTATGAGCGAGCGCGGCGAGGTCATCAGGTGCGCTGATGGCGGCCCCGCGAGGACGCAGTCCGTGACGGTTCCGCCGTGACCGGTCGCGAAAGCTCGCAGGGACCGCGCTCGCGCGGGGTCCTTCGGAAGGTCCGCAACGGGTGGGCGTTGACCAAGTCGACGTTCTCGATCTGCCTGCGCCATCGAGTGACGGGTCTGGCCGCGGAGATCGGCTTCTTCGCGATCCTGTCCTTGCCCCCGCTGATCTTGGGGCTGGTGGGCACCCTCGGCTACTTCGCCGACGTCATCGGCCCGGACACCGTCGAGCAGGTCCGCAGCGAGATCATCGAGCTCTCCCGAAACGCGCTCTCCGACGAGGCCGTGGCCGAGGTGATCATCCCGACGCTCAACGACGTCCTCGACGGCGGACGGATCGACATCGTCTCCCTCGGTTTCCTGCTGGCCCTGTGGTCCGGGTCCCGGGCGCTCAACGTCATCATCGACACCATCGCGATCATGTACGGCCTCGGCGGGCACCGGGGCATCATCGCCACCCGGGCGCTGTCCTTCTCCCTCTACATCGTCGGCCTGATGATCGGCATCGTGCTGGCGCCCCGGGTGTTGGCCGGGCCCTCTCTGGTGTCCGAGGCGCTGCCGGACGGTATGGGCTGGATCATGGCGCTGTACTGGCCCGTCGTCACGGTGCTGACGGTGGCCTCGCTGACGACGTTGTTCTGGATCAGCGTTCCGGTGCCGAACTCGTGGTGGAGGTGCACCCCGGGCGCTGCATTGACGCTGGCGGGCTGGATGAGCGGGAGCTACGCCGTGCGCCAGATCATCGACTGGTCGGTCGGCAGCACGTCGATCTACGGCCCGTTGGCGGCCTCGATCGTGGTGTTGATCTGGTTGTACGTGCTGGCGATCGCGATGCTGATCGGCGCGGCGTTCAACGCCGCCATCGACCGGCGCTGGCCCCAGCGCCACGACGACCACACCCTGGACGGGATTCCGGTCATCCGGGTCGCGCGCCCGGCCCCGCCCCTCGCCGCGCCGGTGGCGCCTTCGCCGGAGAAGACCTGGGCGAGCGAGCCGGCGGCGCGCCCTAGTGTCGGCCTCGGGCGCCCGGCTCGGGTCTCCGATGCCACCGGAACTGCAGGTGAGGGGTGATGGCGGGCCTGTCCGCCGACCGCCCGGCCCCGAATGCCGTGCAAGCAGGCGGCGCCGCCGTCGTCTGCGATTCGTAAGGGCGCGCTGGTCCCCGCTGCGCCGGATGAACGCGCATGCTGGACGCAGGTCAGGATGGAAGGCAGGACGATGGGACGGACGCGGGTGCTTGCCGCGTGCTGCGGTCTGCTCGCCGCGCTGGCGGGTCTGGGCGCGGCCGAGGGCTTCGCGGCGATGATCGGCGGTCCGTCACCGGTCGTCGCGGTCGGGACCTGGGCGATCGACACCTCGCCGGCCCCCCTGCGCGAGTACGCGATCGAGAACTGGGGCGTCAACAACAAAAAGGTGCTGGTCGGCGCGATGCTGGCCACCATCGCCGTCCTGGGGCTACTCGCCGGGGTGCTGGCCACCGTGCACGTCGGTGCCGCGCTCACGTTCGTGGCCGCCGTCGGCCTGATCGGGGTGCTGGCCGCCGCCACCGTGCGCGGGGCGATGGACACGATGCTGGTGCGGATCGCCCCGTCGACCTTGGCCCTGGCCGTGAGCACCGGCGGTCTGTCCTGGCTGCTGCGCGGATTGCTGGGACGGGGGGAGGAGTACGGCGATGCCGAACCCGCCGTCACCCTGGTCGAGGCCGATTCCGCGCCCGATACGCGCGCCGTGCTCACCGAGCGCGTCCCGGCGGCCGGGCCGGCGCCCACCCGGGAATTGCCCGCCGTGATGGTCCCAGGGCGTCGTCCAGTGCTGCCGCAAGGCCTGGACCGACGTGAACTGATCCGCGCCGGCGGCGCGCTGGGTGCCGTCGCTCTCGCCGGTGGAGCGATGTGGCAGCTTGCCGGTGCCAACACCGACCTGACGACGGCCGGACTCGTGACCCTGCCCAAGCCGACCAGCCCCGCCAGGGCGGTCGGCAAGGCCGACTTCGGCATTGCCGGGTTGAGCCCGTACTTCACACCGAACAAGGACTTCTACCGCATTGACACCGCGCTGGTGATCCCGCGTCTGAACGTCGATTCGTGGTCCTTGCGCATCCACGGCATGGTCGATCGGCCGATCACCCTGCGCTACGAGGATCTCATCAAGGCTCCGCTGATCGAACGCGACGTCACCCTGATGTGCGTGTCGAACGAGATCGGCGGCTACTACACCGGCAATGCCCGCTGGCTGGGCGTGCGGATCTCGGACGTGCTCGCCTCGGTCGGGATCAAGGCGGGGGCCGACGCGGTGCTGTCCACCTCGGCGGATGGCTGGACCTGCGGGACGCCGCTGTCGGCGCTCACCGACCCCGGCCGGGACTCGATGTTCGCGATCGGGATGAACGGTGAGCCGTTGCCGTTCGATCACGGTTTCCCGGTCCGCATGGTGGTGCCGGGGCTGTACGGCTTCGTCTCGGCGACCAAGTGGGTCACCGACCTGCGGGTCACCCGCTTCGATGAGTTCGAGGCCTACTGGACCCAGCGTGGTTGGGCGGCGCAGGCACCGGTCAAGACTGCCTCCCGCATCGAGTTGCCCCAGAACGGTGTCGACCTCCGTGCCGGGGCGATCACGGTGGCGGGCATGGCCTGGGCGCAGCACCGCGGCATCTCCAAGGTCGAGGTCAACATCGGTGAGGAGATCCGCGAAGCCCAACTGGCGCCGTGGAACAACATCGACACCTGGCGGCAGTGGCGTATCCGCGACTGGGAGATCCCGGCGGGCGATCAGGTGATCGTCGTGCGGGCGACCGACGGCACCGGGGCGATCCAGAGCGCGCAGCCGGCCGAACCCGTGCCGGACGGCGCCAGCGGGTACCACGCGATCGCGGTGCCGGTCACCTGAGGGAACCGGCGCCCTGGCCTCAGCGCGTCGAACTGCTCGAATTCGGGGCGCCGGTGGCCTCGGCGCTCGCCACCGCGAGCACCAGGCCCACACTGGCCAGGGCGCCGGCGACGATCAGCGCGAGTCGGTGACGTCGCCAGGGTGACGGCGTCAGATTCAGGTCCGCGTATTCGCGGGTGCGGTGCGTGATCGGGTCGTAGTGGTCGAGCTTCATCGCGTCCCCCTGCAGGTGTGCGCATCCCCAGCTGTAGCGTCCCGCGATCGCCCCCCTGTTCGCGCCCCCATGCGTCTACCTGAGGTACCCATTCTCGGCAAATTCATGACAATCTCGGGTGTCGACCGGATGGCCACGGCGGCGGGGAGTGGGCAGGGTAGGCCCCGGACCGTCACTGATCAGCACCACAAGGGAGCCAGGTACATGCAGGTTGGGATGTTCCAGACGCCGTTCATGCGCCCGGACCGCACGCCCCGTCAGGTCTTTGACTGGGCCGTGGCGCAGGCCGTGACCGCCGATCGGGCCGGGTTCAGCGAGTACTGGATCGGCGAGCACGCCACCTTGCAGTGGGAGAGCATCCCGAGCCCGGAGCTGGTGATCGCGGCGGCGGCCGGGGCGACCACGCAGATCAAGCTCGGCCCGCTGGCCCACCTGCTGCCCTATCACCACCCGGCGACGCTGGCAGTCCAGACGGCCTGGCTCTCGCATATCTGCGGTGGCCGTTACCAGCTCGGCATCGCCGCGGGGGCCTATCCCACTGACGCGGCGCTGCGCGGCATCACCGATATGAGCGTCAACCACAAGATGCTCTTCGAGGCGATCGAGATCATCGAGAAGGTCTGGGCGGGGCAGGAGTACCAGGAGCAGGGCCAGTTCTGGGGCCACGGCTTCCCGCACCAGGACCCGACCCACCCGCTGCGCGACCTGCGCCCGCCTGGCGGCCGGATCCCAATGGCCATGACGGGCTTGAGTCCGAACTCCCCGTCGATCTCCTTCGCCGGCTCGCAGGGCTACATCCCGGTCTCGATCTACTCCGGCAACCAGTTCGTGCGCAACCACTGGGACGTCTACAGCGCCGCGGCCACCGCGGGCGGGCACCGGGCGCAGCGCTCGATCCACCGGGTGGTGCGCGACGTCGTCGTGGCCGACACCGACGCGCAGGCCAAGAAGTTCGCCATCGAAGGCGGGTTGGGTGCGGCCTGGGAGCAGTACCTGGCGCCCACCTACAAGCGTTTCGGGGTGATGGAGGGGCTGCTGGCCGACCCCTCGCACCGGGTCGAGGACGTGGACGCCGCCTACCTCGCCGAGCACGTGTGGATCACCGGGTCACCGCAGACCGTGACCCAGAAACTCAACGACTGGCAGGGCGAGACCGGCGGTTTCGGCACCCTGCTGATCTACAGCTACGACTACCTGGACGGCTCCGCGCAGTGGGACGAGTCCATGCGCCGCCTCGCGCAAGAGGTCGCTCCCAAGATCGTCATCCCCGCCTGACCCTTCCCTTCCCGATCGGAGTTCCCCCATGGCCGTCGACCCCCAGGTCCAAGGACTGCTCGACATGCTCGCCGCGCAGGGGGTGCCGCCGTTCCGCCAGATGGGCGTCGACGCCGCCCGCGAGTTCGTGATGGCGTTCGTGGACCTGGAGGGGGAGGAGCAGGCCGTTGCCGAGGTGCGCGATCTGGTCGCGCCCGGGCCCGACGGCAACGACATCGCCCTGCGTGTGTACCGCCCGGCCGACGACGTCACCCTGCCGGTGATCATGTACTTCCACGGCGGCGGGTTCGTGATCGGCAACCTGGCGGTCGCGGACAAGCCCTGCCGGCAGCTGGCGAACGCGGCCAACGCGGTGGTGGTCTCCGTCGACTATCGCCTGGCGCCGGAGTTCCGGGCGCCCGCCGCCGCCGAGGACTGCTACGCGGCGACGGCCTGGGCGGCCGCGAACGGCGTGGCCGTGGGCGGGGACACCTCCCGGCTCGGCGTGTGCGGCGACAGCGCGGGCGGCGGCCTGACCTGCGTGGTCGCGCAGATGGCTCGCGATCGCGGCGGCCCGGCGATCGCGGTTCAGCTGCCGATCTATCCCGTGACCGACTTCGGCGGGGACTACCCCTCCCGGGTCGAGAACGCCGAGGGTTACCTGCTCTCCGCCGACGACCTGCGTTGGTTCGGGGAGAACTACCTCGCCGAGGCGGCCGACGCCGAGAACCCCTACGTCTCCCCGATCCGCGCCGACCTTGCCGGGCTGCCCCCGGCGGCGCTGGTGACGGCGGGCTACGACCCATTGCGTGATGAGGGCAAGGCCTACGCCGACAAGCTGGCCGCCGCCGGCGTCGAGGTGTGCTACCTGGAGAATCCCACGATGATCCACGGCTTCATGTGGATGAACGGCGCCGTCGACCACACCGCCGGGGTCTTCGACGAACTCGGCGCCTTCGCCCGCAAGCACCTGGGCAGCTGAGGCGAAGCGAGGTCCGTCGAGCTGGAACGGCACGGACGTCCGAGTAGCCGGTCGCTATAGCAGCCGTTCGTTCGGACGTCCCCGGTGCCGTGTTGACCAGATCCCGGCGGCGGGGCTCGAGTTTCCGGCTCCGCACGGTAGAAAGAACCGTGGAGCTGTTGATTGCGCGCAACCCGGATCCGGACAGCTCCCTGCCGTACTTGATCCGCGTCCCGGTCGGAGAGCACGGCCGGGTGTTCCGTACCAAGGGCACCTGGCCGCGCACCAGCGCGTTGTTCTGCTACCCGGTGTCGCTGGAGGAATGGCCCGACGAACCGGATGTGGTCGAACGGATCCCACTGGTCGCCTGCACCCCTCGCGGCGCGGCGATCGATGTGATCGCGGCCCGAACGCGGGAATCGCGATCGCAGATCGTGTTCACTCGCGCCCGCGGCCGGACGATGGTGTTCTGGCAGTCGCCGCGCACGCGTAAGCAGGCCCGGCCCAACGTGGCAACGCCGACTGCGCGAGCCGCCGGCGTGACGCGGCTTCAGATCATCGTGGACGCGCACGAGCAGTACGCCTACAGGTTTCCCACTCAGCAGGTCGAGCTGGTCAAGCGGGCTCTACCGTGCGGGGACTACGGCGTGCTCATCGACGATCGATTGATCGCCGCGGTCGAGCGCAAGTCCCTCGCTGACCTGGTCTCCAGCCTGACCAATGGCAGGCTCCGGTTCGCCCTCGGTGAGCTGGCCGCGCTGCCCCGCGCGGCCGTCGTGGTCGAGGACCGCTACTCGCAGGTGTTCGCGCTCGAGCGGATCCGCCCCGCCGTCGTCGCCGACGCGCTCGCCGAGCTGCAGGTGCGCTACCCCGAGGTGCCGATCGTGTTCGGCGAGAACCGCAAGCTCGCCGAGGAGTGGACCTACCGCTACCTGGCTGCAGCACTGACCTGGGTGGGGGCCGAGGACGCCACCCAGGGACGGGTGCTGGCGCCGCCGGCCCGCACCCCGACCCGTAGCGCCGAGATCCGCGCCTGGGCGCGGGCGCACGGTTTCGAGGTCGCCGCGACAGGGCGGCTGCGCCCAGAGGTACGCCAGGCCTGGACGGACGCGCAGGCCGCGCCCGACTGATGAAACGCCCCGCGGGTCGTGGGGGATGTCATCCCCCACGACCTCGCGCATGCCCGAAATATCCGGTGTGGCCTGTCGTGGCGGCTGACACGCCTCGGACTGTGGCGCTTGGCGCGAGCCTCTTTCCTGGTGGGCGTTACTGGGATTGAACCAGTGACCTCTTCCGTGTCAGGGAAGCGCTCTCCCGCTGAGCTAAACGCCCGGGATTGATGAAACCTACAGCGAGGCCGGAGCGGGAATCGAACCCGCGTACAGGGCTTTGCAGGCCCTTGCCTAAGCCACTCGGCCATCCGGCCAGGGACTCATGCGCCCTGAGACATGTGCCCTGAGGGCGACCGCTGGGGCCACCTTCGAGCGGACAACGAGACTCGAACTCGCGACCCTCACCTTGGCAAGGTGATGCTCTACCAACTGAGCTATGTCCGCGCGACCGCGGCGAAAAGCTCCCCGCGGCGCAGAGGGAACAATAGCCCATCGTGCTGCGCCGTTCACGCGGATACCCGCACGCACCGCGCGTCTCGGCGCCGTGGCCCGGGCCCGAGTAGGTTGCATGACGTGGCGAGCCGACCCGAGGCCTTGTTCTGCGCTGACGGCCGGGTGGCCCGGGGTTTGCTCGAGGTCAGCGAAGACCCGGCGGTGCTGGAGCGAGGGGGCTTCTGGGCGGTCCTGATCACCTTCGAGGGGGCGATCACCTGCGCGCGGTTCGCCGACGTCGCGCCCGGCCCGGCGCCTGCCGGGGGAGCGTGGCGCGGTCCCCGCGCCGACCAATGGCGTACTTCCCTGGATGAACGGGCTTACCGCGGGGCGGTGGCACAGATCCGCGACGACATCGGCGCCGGCGAGGTTTATCAGGTCAACCTCTGCCGGATCCTGAGCGTCGACCTTCCCGACCCCACGCAGGCGGACCTGCTGACCCTGTCCGGCCTGCTCGCGGCCGCCAACCCGGCGCCGCATGCGGCCTACCTGCGCTTGCCGGGCAGCGGCATCGAGGTGGCCGGGGCCTCACCGGAGCTGTACCTTCGCCGCGCCGGTGCGGTCGTGGAGTCCGGTCCGATCAAGGGGACCGGGCGGCGGCCGGCGGACCTGCAGACCAAGGACCACGCCGAGAACGTGATGATCGTCGACCTGATTCGCAACGATCTGGGCCGGGTGTGCCGGCCGGGCTCGGTAAGCGTCCCGGCGCTGTGCCGAGTGGAGGCACATCCGGGCCTGGTGCACCTGGTCTCGCTCGTGCGCGGCGAGCTCGCTGCCGGGGCCGGCTGGCCTGAGCTGCTGGCGGCGAGTTTCCCGCCGGGGTCGGTCAGCGGCGCCCCCAAGCTCGCGGCGCTGGAGGTGATCGGCAGGTGCGAGCCGGCGGCGCGCGGACCTTACTGCGGCGCGCTGGGCTGGGTCGACGCAGACGCCGGGACCGCGCAGCTGGCGGTGGGGATCCGCACCTTCTGGCGGGCAGGGGATGAGCTGTGCTTTGGCACGGGCGCCGGTATCACCTGGGGTTCCGACCCGGGCACTGAATGGGCGGAGACCGAGCTCAAGGCGGCGCATCTGCTGTCCGTGGCCGCTGAGGTGCAGGCCGCCGGGGTGCAGGCCGCCGGGGTGCAGGCCGCCGAGGTGCAGTCCGCCGCGGCCCTCGGGAGGTCGGCTTGACGGACCTGAAGGTATGGCTCGACGACGCACTAGTGGACCCGGGCGCGGCGCGGGTCTCGGTGTTCGATCACGGTTTCACCGTCGGGGACGGGGTTTTTGAGACCACCAAGGTCGTGCGCGGGCGCCCGTTCGCCCTGACCCGTCACCTGGACCGCCTCGCGCGCTCGGCGGCCGCCCTGGGGTTGGTCGCGCCCGAGCACGCGCGGGTCCGCACCGCGGTCGCCGCGGTGCTCGCCCAGCTGACCCAGGTGGAGCTGGCCCGGGTGCGCATCACCCTCACCGCGGGCGATGCGCCGCTGGGCTCGGGCCGGGGGAGCGGCCCGCCCACGCTGGTGGTCGCCGCGAGCCCCATGGACCTCTGGCCGGCCTCGGAATCGATCCGGGTGGTGCCGTGGCGTCGCAATGAACGCTCGGCGGTGACCGGGGTGAAGACGACGTCCTACGCGGAGAACGCGGTCGCCCTCGCGGCGGTGCGGGCCGCGGGAGCGGGCGAGGCAGTGTTCGTCAACACGGCAGGTGAGCTGTGCGAAGGCACCGGGACCAACCTGTTCCTCGTCCACGACGGCCGGGTGCGCACCCCAGCGCTGGATTCCGGGTGCCTCGCCGGTGTCACCCGCGCCCTGGTCCTGGCCTGGTGCCCGCAGGTCGAGGAGGCGGTGTTGAGGCTGGATGACCTCTACAGCGCCGACGAGGTCTTCCTGACCTCCTCGACCCGTGACGTGCAGGCGGTCCGCAGCGTCGACGGGGTGCGTCCGGGCGGGTCGCACGGGCCGGTCCCCGGGCCGGTCACCGCGCAGATCGCGGCTGCCTTCGCCGCGCGCGCCGCCCGCGACGAGGATCCGGCGTAGGCCCTGGATCAACGTTGTGACCCACGGGGTTCTCGGCGCGGCGCGGCGCGCCCCGATCACCCCAACGTTGATCCCTGGCCTACGCACACCGACGGGGCGCCCGGTGATCCGGACGCCCCGTCAGGGGGTGGTGTTGTGTGACCCACGGGGTTCTCGGCGCGGCGCGGCGCGCCCCGATCACCCCAACGTTGATCCCTGGCCTACACACACCGACGGGGCGCCCGGTGATCCGGACGCCCCGTCTGGGGGTGGTGTGGTGTGCCGCGGGCGGTCAGCTCTCGGCGATCAGCTGGGTCAGGGCGGCGTCGATGTCCAGGTGCATCGACTCGGCGCCCGCCGGGACGGTGGCGTAGGTGCGGTCGAGGAAGGCTGACAGTTCCGGGGCCGGGGCCTCCAGCAACGCCTCGCCCTCCGGCGAACTCAGCGAGATGAACACGACCTGCACGCCGGCTTCGCTCGAAGGCCACACGCGCACATCGCCCAGCCCCGCGTCATCGCGCAGGCCCGAAGCCAGCAGGTCGCGGGCGAAGACCCACTCCACGGTGTCACCGGCGGCATGGAATGTGGCATGGATGGCGTAGGGGTCCGCGAGGTCGTACCGCAGGGCCGCGGGGACCGGCAGCGCTGCATCGCCCGCGACCAGAAGTCGCAAGCGAAGCTCGCAGGTGACCGAAGACTCTGCCTTCATCTGCGGGCCGTACCTCTCTCGAAA
>JBQTII010000073.1:0-16528 GCA_052388275.1 Sporichthyaceae bacterium
GTTGTAGTCCGCGACCTCACCCACGACCGTGACCTCCGCGCCAGGATCGACGGCCGGCAGCTGTCGAGTGAAGGCGGCGCGGCCTCCGGACAGGCGCCCGAAGACCCCCGCCCCGCTCACCCCCGCCCCGTTGTAGTCCGCGACCTCACCCACGACCGTGACCTCCGCGCCAGGATCGACGACCGGCAGCCATCGAGTGAATGCGGCGCGGGCTCCGGACAGGCGCCCGAAAGGCCGCACGCTCAGCGAACAAGGCCGGCCAACGGGTCGACGTCGCAGGCCCGGTCCGGCGGCGGAAGCGCAGGCGGGCGGCCCATCCCGATGGTGACGGGAACCGGTTTGCGCCCGATGCGTGAATGATCGACGGGGGAACGCGGCGCGGCCGCACGGTCGGCCACCGCCAGCGCCACCTCCCCGAAGCCGCGCACACACTCCGGGTCCGGACCATCGAGTGGCAGCCCGGTGAAGAACTTCGCGGCCATACAGCCGCCGCGGCAGGAGTCGTACGCCCCGCACCCGGAACAGGCCCCGCCGGTCTGCGGCTTGCGCAGGTCCGCGAACAGCTCGGAGGTGCGCCACACGTGCGCAAAACCTCCTCGGTCGCGCACGTTGCCGGCCAGGAACTCCGGGTGGATGGCGAATGGGCAGGCGTAGACGTCTCCGACCGGGTCGATCAGGCACACCACGCGCCCGGCGCCGCACAGGTTCAAGCCAGGCAGTGCCTCGCCGTAGCCCGCCAGGTGAAAGAAGGAATCTCCGGTCAGCACGCCTTCGCCGCGCTCGACGAGCCAGTCATAGAGCTGGCGCTGCTGACCGGCGAGCAGATGCAGTTGGTCCCACACGTCCGCGCCGCGCCCGGAGGGACGTAGCCGGGTCAGGCGCAGCGTCGCGCCGTAGCGCGCGGCAAGCGCCGAGAACTCGTCGAGCTGCCCCACATTCTGACGAGTCATCACCACAGAGATCTTGGCGTTGGGGAACCCGGCGTTCGCGAGATTGTTCAGCGCGGTCAGCGCCATGTCGTAGGAGCCCACGCCGCGCACCGCGTCGTTGACCTCGGCGCTCGCACCGTCAAGGGAGATCTGGACATCGAGGTAGTCATTGGCCGCGATGCGCCGAGCGGCCGACGGCGTGATGCGGACCCCGTTAGTGGAGAACTTCACCCCGACCTTGTGCGCCGTCGCGTAGTCGAGCAGCTCGAAGAAGTCCGAACGGACGGTGGGTTCACCGCCACCGACATTGACGTAGAAGACCTTCATGACCTCGAGCTCGTCGATGACCGCCATGGCCTGCGCGGTCGAGAGCTCGCGCGGGTCACGACGTCCGGAGCTGGACAGGCAGTGCACGCACGCCAGGTTGCAGGCGTAGGTGAGCTCCCAGGTCAGGCAGATCGGCGATTGCAGACCGAGCGCGAACTCCTCGATCAGGGGACGCGGGGAGGTGGTCGTCACGAGAGAGTCCTCGCCGTGATCATGTCGGTCTCGGCCAGTCGGGCCAGGGCTGCCCGGTAGGCGGGAAGCTCATCGTCGCCGATGCCGACCGCGGCGCAGGCCGCCGCGACCGACGGGGCATCAGCGAGAGCCTGCACGAGGGCGAGCAGCTCGGGACTGCGCAGGAAGGACAGGCGCCGGGTGTCGAAGCTGTACAGCAGCGCACCGAACCGCTCCGGGCGGATCTCCACCCGCGGGTGCAAGTCCCATGGGGCGTCGAGATCGAACGCGGGCATGAGCGCGGGATCCGAGGCGTTTAGTAGACGCCGCACATGCCGTCGATCGAGACGTCCTCGACCAGAAGATCCTCGGCGACGGTTTCCTCGGTGGCCTCGGCGCTGGGGTCAGCCTGAGTGGGCTCGATCATGGCGGTCCTCCTGGGCTCGATGGGACGCGCACCACTCTATTGCGCGGCGCCGACCGGCTTGGGAGCGCCCACCCGGCCGATTCATCGGCTCTGTCATCCGCCACGACCCTCCACACCGCCAATTCGGCTCGCCCGGATGGTCGTGCGGGATGACATCCCCCACGACGTTCCGGGGGTGGGGGATGACATCCCCCACGACGTTCCGGGGGTGGGTGGGGCCGTGGTCACCCCCTGAGCAGGCCGAGTAGCGCGGCAGGGCAGTCCCAGGCACCGGCCAGCGGGGCCCAGCGCGCGCCGGCGCGCAGTGCCAGGTCCGCGGCCTGCTCGCAGTCTTGCGCGGGGGCGAGGATCACCAGCTCCGGCACCCGCGCAGCGGCAGGCACGGGATCCTGCTCATCGGTGGCCCGGCAGTCCGAGAGCAGGATGACGACGCGACGCGACGCGCGTGAACGCTCCAGCGCCTCGGTGGCCGCCCGCAGCGCCGTCTGCAGCGCGGTGACTCCGTGCCCCCGCAGCCCCAGCACGGCGTCCACCAGTCGCTGCGGCGCGATGGCGGCGTCGATGCTCTTGAGCACGGTGACCTCGCGGGCGAAGGAGAGCACCGCGTACTCCCCCGGCGCGCGCAACGCGCACGCCGCCGCGGTCAGCGCGGCGGCGGCGAGGCGCTCGCCGCCCATCGAGCCGGACGCGTCGACGAGCAGGCACAGCGCCAGCTCGGGTTTGGACCAGGCACGCGCGGTGAGGTCACTCAGGTGCGCGGGTCGTCGCGCGATTCGCGCGTCCACGACGACCGGCAGTGAGGCGTCCAGGTCCAGATCGCCGCCGCGGTCCGCCGGGATCGCCCGCAGCCTGCTGATACCGCGGGCCCGCGGTACCCCGGTGCGCACCCGGTCCAGCACGATGCGCCCGGCCAGCTCGCGGGCTGCCCTGCGCAGCTTCTCGTCGGTGGCTCGCGCCATTTCGGCCAGCAGCGCCAGCGTCGCCTCCGGGTCTGCCGCCATCGCGTTCTCGACCGCGGCGGCGTCAAGCACCCCCACCTGCGGGGAGAGTTCGCCGAACCGGGATCGCCCGGCCAACTGGGCCCGGCCGACGGTGCGATCACCCGCTTCGGGGCGCGGTCGACGCACAGGGCTGCCGCCCGGAACTGGGTCGCCCGCTGTTGGCGGGCTCAGGCTCCCCCCGGGGCATCACCGCTTGAGCTGGGCTCGGCGCCGAACACCGCCCGGTAGAGCTCACTGACGACGTCTTCGGGAGAGCGGGCGCAGGATTCCCCCAGCCGAACCCGGCCGGAGAGCGCCACGAGGGCGGCGTCCAGCCCGACGTGCCAATTCGCCGGCTCGAGCCCGCGACGTCGCGCCAACGCCATGGCCAGGCGCGACATGTCGATCGCGCCGCGCACGGAGGAGCCGACCCGGATGTCCGGGTGCTCGCGGGTGCGCCGGACCAGATCGACGACCCGGGAGCGCCACAGGGCGGTGCCGCCGGGGGCGCGTGCGGCGACGATGTCGAACTCGTCGCCGGCGTCCTGGTAACCCATCGTGATCCGGCAGACGCGGTCGTAGATCGCCGAGGAGATGCGGGCCGTGCCGACCGTGTCGAACGGGTTCATCGCCGCGACCAGTCGGAACCCCGTGGCCGCCGGGATCCGTCCCAGGCGCGGGATGTGCAGCTCGCCCTCGCTCATCACGGTGATGAGGACGTTGAGCGTTTCCTCCGGGATCCGGTTGGTTTCCTCGACGTAGAGCAGCGCACCGTCCCGCAGCGCCGCGGCCAGCGGGCCGTCGAGGAAGGTGTCGGGGGTGTAGCCGCGTTCGAGCACCAGCGAGGGGTCGAAGCCGCCGATCAGGCGTGCCGGGGTCAGCTCCGCGTTGCCCTCGACGAAGACGAACGCGGCCTTGTCCGCGCCGGCCACCGAGCGCAGCAGCGTCGACTTGCCGGTGCCCGGGGGTCCTTCGAGCAGAACGTGGGCACCGGCGTCGAGCGCGGCCACGAGCAGTTCGATCTCGCGGGCGCGTCCGACGACCGCAGTCGGCCCCGTCACCGACGCCTGTCAGGCGTTGTGGTCGTGATTCGGCGCGATGTCGGCGGTAGGCACGACCACAACTGATGACGTGCCCAACGACAGGCGCGCAACTCAGTGCTCGTGCACGATGACGCCGCGGATGTTCTTGCCGGCGAGCAGGTCGTCGTAGCCCTCGTTGACCTCATCCAAGGTGTAAGTGCGGGTGATGATCTCGTCCAGCTTGAGGTCGCCGCTCTGGTAGAGCCCGAGGATCTTCGGGATGTCGGTGGTCGGGTTGCAGTCGCCGAACAGCGAGCCCTTCACGGTCTTGCGGAACAGCGTCATGATCGCCGACGGCAGCACGATGTTGTTCACGTCGAAACGGTTCAACCCAGTGAGCACGACCGTGCCACCCTTGCTGACGGTGTGGAACGAGGTCGTCACCTGAGGCTCCGTCACCAGGTCGGTGGTGATGATGGCCTTGTCTGCACCGACGCCGCGGGTCAGCTCCATCGCCAGCTCCATGGCCTCCTCCGAGGAGGCGACTGCGTGGCTGGCGCCGAGTTCGAGGGCCTTCTCGCGCTTGTTCTCCAGCGGATCAACGGCGATGACGTTCTTCGCCCCCGCGTAACGTGCGCCCTGCACGGCATTGATGCCGATACCGCCGACCCCGACCACCAGCACCGTCTCCCCAGGCTGCACATCGGCGGAGTTGACCGCCGAGCCCCAGCCGGTCGGCACGCCGCAACCGACGAGAACGGCCTTGTCCAGCGGCAGGTCGTCGTCGACCGCCACGCACGAGTTCTGGTGGATGGTGCCGTACTGGCTGAACGTGCCGATCATGCACATGGCGCCGTACTGTCCGCGCGGGCCGGTGAGCGGGAAGCGATCGCCGGGCAGGTAGCCCTCCAGGATCGTGGCGCCCATGTCGCAGATGGACTGGCGGCCCGTCGCGCACCAGCGGCACGTTCCGCAGTTCGGGATGAACGAGCACACGACCTTGTCCCCGGCCTTGACCCGGGTGACGCCGCGCCCGACCTCCTCGATGATCCCGGCGCCCTCGTGGCCGAGGACCATCGGCAATCGGGCCGGGAAGTCCCCGTGGGCAACGTGGATGTCGGAATGGCACAGCCCGGCGTGGGTGTAGCGGATCAGCACCTCCCCGTCACCGGGTCCGTCGAGGTCGAGTTCCTCGATCTCGATCGCCTTGCCGGCTTCGACGACAACAGCGGCCCTGGTCTTCATCGGTTCTCCCTAGAGATCAGCAACTTGGGTGGTGATCAGCGTGCATCGTCAGTGTCGTCAGTGTCGTCAGCGTCGTCAGCGGCAGCAGACCCCCCCGGCGGGGTGAGGTCGCTGACCTCGCGTTCGGCCTCGCGCGGCTCCCCGCGATCGCAGACGAACTCGATCTCGATAATCTGAGCGGCCTGCGCGAACACCACGGTCACGTCGTCATCGAAACCTTCTTCGATGTCGCCCACGCCCCAGCCCTTCGCCGGGTTCGCGTCGATGACCGTGGCGAAGGCGTCCTGGCATCGCACGGCCACCGACCCGAACTCGAACTGCAACAGCCGGGACACCGACGGGGTTCCCGGGCGCGGGCTCGTCTTGCCGGCGGGCAGGTCCGGGGTGTCGACCAGGATGGCAGCAGCACCCAGGGGCCCACGTCCACTGGCGGTGTCCCCGACCATGTTGACCGCGACCAGGCCCAGACCGGTCGCAATCGTGACCGCCGCCAGCCAGGCGACGGTCCGCGCGACGCGAACCGGTAAAGCGGTGCCACCCTGCATGGCCCTCAGCCTGCCATCTTGAGCGCATCGGCCGATAGCGTGAGGGTGTGCCGGCGGTGCTGATCATCGAGGACGACGCGGCGATCCGTGGGCTGCTCGTCGACGCCCTGCGCGCGCGTTCGTTCGCCGTGAGCGCTGCCGAGACCGGGATGTCCGGGCTGTCGATGGCCATGGAGGACGCCCCCGACCTCGTGGTACTGGACCTGGGGCTGCCCGACGTCGACGGCCTGGCCGTGCTGTCCATGCTACGCGCGGTCAGCTCGGTCCCCGTCATCGTCGCGACGGCCCGCGACGACGACGCGACGGTGGTCGGCGCGCTGGACGCCGGTGCGGACGACTACGTGGTCAAGCCGTTCTCCGCCAGCCAGTTGGAGGCGCGGATGCGGGCGGTGTTGCGCCGCGTCGGGCCCGAGCCCGAACGGCCTGACGCGGTCCGGATCGGCGCCCTGGTGCTGGATCTGCGGGCCCGCTCGGCCGAACTCGCGGGACGGTCCCTCGACTTGAGCCGGCGGGAGTTCGAGTTGCTGGCCTACCTTGCCGACCGACCCGGCGAGGTCGTGGGCAAGCGAGAGCTGCTCGTCGAGGTCTGGCGCCAGCCGTACCGGGCCGCGGACAAGACGATCGACGTGCACCTGTCCTGGCTGCGTCGCAAGCTCGGCGAGACCGCTAACTCGCCGGTGTACCTGCACACCGTCCGCGGTGTGGGAGTGAAACTCGTTGCTCCGGAATGAACGGGGTGATCTGACGTGCGCCGGAGCCTGATTCGTACGGTGGCGGCCACGACCGTCATCGTCCTGATCGCGCTGCTCGTACCGATGGCCGTGCTGGTGGGGCGCTACGCCCTGGAGGACCGGGTGGCCCGCGCGGCCCTGGAGGTCCAGGCCACCGAGACCGTGGTCTCCCGCGGCGACAAGGGTTCGGTGGCCGTCTACCTGGCCACGGCCAACGACCGCGACGACGGGGTGCGCACCACGGTGCTCTTTCCGGACGGCACCGCACTGGGTCCGGACCCGGGCGAGGACCAGCGGGTCCGCGAGGCGCGCACCACCGGCCGGGCGCGGCTCGACAACATCCCGGGCGGGCGCCAGATCCTGGTCCCCCTCGCCATCGGCGCGAGCAGCGATCTGCCGGAGGCGACTCCCGTCATCCGGGTGCAGGTCACCGGGGACGAACTCGCCGCGGACGTCCGCAAATCCTGGTCGGTGCTCGGGTTGCTGGGGGTGGCGCTGCTGATCGGCAGTCTGCTGGTCGCCGACCGGCTCGGGCGTAGCTTCGTCCAGCCGGTGCTCGGGTTGGCGGAGACCGCCCGGCGACTGTCCACCGGGGACCGCTCCAAGCCCGTCACCGCCGATGGCCCGCCGGAGGTCTGCGATGTGGGGATCGCGCTGGACGGCCTGGTGGCCCGGGTCGACGAACTCATCGCCCGCGAACGGGCCGGGGTCACCGACCTCGCGCACCGCCTGCGCACGCCGGTCACCCGGCTCCGCCTCGGGGTGGAGTCCCTCGACCTCGACCCCCAGGCTCGTGGACTGCTGAACACCTACGTGGATTCCGTCGACGACACCGTCGATGAAGTCATTCGCGAATCACGGCGCTCTGAGCGCGAGGGCCTGGCCGCGCGCGTCGACGTCGTCGAAGTGGTGGGCGCCCGAGCGGAGTTCTGGCGCCCACTGACCGAGGACCAGCACCGCGCACTGGCCATCAGCCTGCCCGCGGATCCGCTCACCATTCGCGCCAGCCCGCGCGACCTGGAGGTCTTGGTGGACGCGCTGCTGGACAACGTCGTCTCCTACACCCCGGACGGCACGGCCGTGCACATCGTGGTGGGCTACGGCGACGAGGTCGTGTTGGAGGTCAGCGACGACGGCCCGGGCTTCCCCCCCGACTTCGACCCGCTCACCCGCGGCGGCTCGGCGACGGGCTCGACCGGGCTGGGGCTCGACATCGTGCGCCGCACCGCGGAGGCGGCCGGCGGCAGCGTCGAGATCGGCGCCTCCCCCAGCGGCGGCGCCCGGGTCACCGTCCGCCTCGGCCGCGCGCTGGAGTACCGCACCCCGACCGGTCCGGCCTGACCCGCGCACCGCCAACGTGGCGCGGACCACCTAGCGATGGCCGATTGATCCCTTGTGCGGCGGTGGATCTCGGGGCACTATAGAAATTACTTGGACGGCAAAATAAATGCGCCGCCGACGCCGTCTCACCGCCCGGAGGACGGCCCCTCGACCGAGGACCAGGGATCGTGCGCTTCGGAGTCGAAATCGCCGCCACCGGCCCGCACCGTGCGCAGCAGCGCCGTGATGGCCGCTGCCGTGTCGGCGCCGATGGCGTCCAGGGCGAAGGACGCGCCGTTCAGCGCCGCGGTCGCCTTGGCCACCAACTCCCGGCCGGCATCGGTGATCGCGGCCAACACCCGGCGGCGGTCCTCCGGCGCGGGCCTGCGGGTCACCATGCCGGCAGCTTGGAGCTTGTCCACGGTGTTGGTGACCGAGGCCGGGTGCACCATGAGCCGCTCACCGATCTTGCCCATCGGGAGTTCACCCCGGCGGGTGAAGGCCAGCAGCTGCAGCGTCTCGTAGCTGGCGAACGTCAGGCCAAACGGCTTGAGCACCCGATCGATCTCCCCGATCAGCATCTGCTGTACCCGCATCACCGACGTCACCGCGGCCATGTGTTCGGCGGCCTCCGGCCAGCGCTCGCGCCACTGGCGGTGCGCCTCGGCGATGGGGTCGAAGGACAATGGCACGTGCCCAACCTAATCAGTTGCTACCAGGAGTTGCGTCATGGCTGACTCGCCCTCACTTCATGTCCCGGTGAACCCGGT
Source organism: Sporichthyaceae bacterium (assembly GCA_052388275.1). Lineage (GTDB taxonomy): Bacteria > Actinomycetota > Actinomycetes > Sporichthyales > Sporichthyaceae > JBQTII01. Next base: position 8,468 of record JBQTII010000073.1, read on the forward strand.
CCGCTTCATCACCGCGGCCAGCCTGTTCGACGGGCACGACGCCTCGATCAACATCATGCGGCGCATCCTGCAGAGCCAGGGCGCGGAAGTGATCCACCTCGGGCACAACCGCTCAGTGGACGAGGTCGTCACGGCCGCGATCCAGGAGGACGCGCAGGGAATCGCGGTCAGCTCCTACCAGGGCGGACACGTCGAGTACTTCACCTACCTGGTCGATCTGCTGGCCGAGCGCGGCGCCGGGCACGTCAAGGTCTTCGGCGGCGGCGGCGGCGTGATCGTGGCCGAGGAGATCGCGGCGTTGCGCGAGAAGGGCGTGGTGATCTTCTCCCCCGACGACGGCCAGCGCCTAGGCCTCGCCGGAATGATCAACACGATGATCGAAGCCTGCGATGTCGACCTTGCAGGCTCTCCGCCGCCGGGCGCTGATGGCGTGCTGGCCGGCGAGATGCACACCCTGGCCCGCGTCATCACCAGCATCGAAGCCGGCCGGCTTCCCGCCGCGCTGGGGGCGAGCATCGCGGATGCGGCCGGCGCCCGCGCCGTGCCGGTCCTGGGCATCACGGGAACCGGCGGCTCGGGCAAGTCCTCACTCACCGACGAGCTCGTGCACCGGCTGCGCCTGGACCAGCAGGACAAGCTGCGGATCGCGGTGCTCGCCGTCGACCCGACCCGGCGCAAGGGTGGCGGCGCACTGCTCGGCGACCGCATCCGGATGAACGGCCTGGCGACCGGCACCGGTTCCGGCGGAGTCTTCTTCCGTTCCCTGGCCACCCGCGGTGGGGGCTCGGAGGTGCCTGCGTGCCTGGCCGAGGTCATCACCGCCTGCAAGGCCGCCGGGTACGACCTGGTCATCGTCGAGACCCCCGGCATCGGACAGGGCGACGACTCGATCGTGCCCTTCGTCGATCTCTCGCTCTACGTGATGACACCCGAGTTCGGTGCCGCCTCGCAGCTGGAGAAGATCGGCATGCTGGACTACGCCGACGTGGTCGCGATCAACAAGTTCGAGCGGCGCGGCGCGGAGGACGCGCGACGCGACGTGTCCCGCCAAATGGCGCGCAACCGTGAGCTGCACTCCTCCAACTGGGAGGACATGCCGGTCTTCGGGACCAGTGCCGCCCGGTTCAACGACGACGGCGTCACCGCGCTGTATCACTACCTCACCGCCCTGCTGAGCGAGCGCGGGCTGCCCCTGGCGCAGGGGAGCCTGCCGGTCGTGGCGGTCAAGGCCTCCAGCCACCTCAAGACGATCATCCCGCCTGCCCGGGTGCGCTACCTGGCCGAGATCGCCGAGACGGTCCGCGGCTACCACGCCGACACGGCTGCCCAGGTTTTGACGGCCCGTCAGCGTCAGCAGCTGCGCGCCTCGGCCGAGCTGGTTGCCGCCCGCGGCGGCGACACCGAGCTGCTCAACACCCTGGCCACCGAAGCCGACGCCCAGCTGCCCGAGCCCGCCAAGGCGGCGCTGGCCCAGTGGCCCGCCACGGTCAGGAATTACACGGGCGAGTTCCACGTGACCAAGGTGCGCGACAGGGAGATCCGCAGCGCGCTCTACCGCGAGTCGCTCTCGGGCACAAAGATCCCGCGGGTCGCGCTGCCCCGCGGCGGCGACGACGGCGAGCTGCTGCGTTTCCTGCGCGCAGAGAACGTGCCCGGAGAGTTCCCTTACACCGCCGGGGTTTTCCCGTTCAAGCGCGAGGGCGAGGACCCGGCCCGCATGTTCGCCGGCGAGGGCGACGCCTACCGCACCAACCGCCGCTTCCACCTGCTCGCGGCGGGCCCCGGCGGCACCCGGCTCTCCACCGCGTTCGACTCGGTCACCCTCTACGGGCGCGATCCCGACCTGCGCCCGGACATCTACGGCAAGGTCGGCACCTCCGGGGTCTCGATCGCGACCGTGGAGGACATGAAGATCCTCTACGACGGGTTCGACCTCACTGCGCCGGACACCTCGGTCTCCATGACGATCAACGGCCCGGCCCCGACGATCCTCGCCTTCTACCTCAATACAGCGATCGAGGCCGAGCAGGCGAAGAAGGCCGCCGAGCTCGGCCGCGAGCTCACCGCTGACGAGGCATCACAAACCCGCGCCTGGGTCTTGGCGAATGTGCGCGGCACCGTACAGGCGGACATCTTGAAGGAGGATCAGGGCCAGAACACGTGCCTGTTCTCCACCGAGTTCTCACTCAAGATGATGGGCGACATCCAGGAGTGGTTCATCGCGAACCAGGTCCGCAACTTCTACTCGGTCTCGATCTCCGGCTACCACATCGCCGAGGCGGGGGCGAATCCGCTCAGCCAGCTCGCGTTCACGCTCTCCAACGGCTTCACCTACGTCGAGTCCTACCTTGCCCGCGGGATGGACATCGACGCGTTCGCCCCGAACCTGTCGTTCTTCTTCTCCAACGGCATGGACCCGGAGTACTCGGTGATCGGGCGGGTCGCGCGCCGCATTTGGGCGGTGGCGATGCGGGAGAAGTACGGCGCCAACGAGCGCTCGCAGAAGTTGAAGTACCACGTGCAGACCTCGGGCCGTTCCCTGCACGCGCAGGAGATGGACTTCAACGACATCCGCACCACATTGCAGGCCCTGATCGCGCTGAACGACAACTGCAACTCCCTGCACACCAATGCCTACGACGAGGCGGTCACCACCCCCTCGCCGGAGTCGGTGCGCCGGGCGCTGGCGATCCAGCTGATCATCAACAGCGAGTGGGGCCTGGCCAAGAACGAGAACCAGCTCCAGGGCGCATACATCATCGACGAGCTCACCGACCTGGTCGAGGAGGCCGTGCTTGCTGAGTTCGAGCGGATCTCCGAGCGCGGCGGCGTCCTGGGCGCGATGGAGACCGGCTATCAGCGCGGCAAGATCCAGGACGAGTCGATGCTCTACGAGCACCGCAAGCACGACGGCTCCCTGCCGATCGTCGGGGTGAACACCTTCCTCAACCCCAATGCCGATCACGAGCAGGCACCGCTCGAGCTCGCCCGCGGCACGGAGGAGGAAAAGCAGTCCCAGCTCAGGCGGGTGCAGAGTTTCCAGGCCACCAACGCCGAGGCGGCCGAGTTCGCCATCCGCCGGCTCCAGGAGAGCGCCATCAGCGGGGACAACGTCTTCGCCGTGCTGATGGATGCCGCGCGGGTGTGTTCCCTCGGCCAGATCACCGAGGCCTTCTTCGAGGTCGGCGGCCAATACAGGAGGAACGTATGACGCAGATCCAACGCGTCGGTGTCATCGGGTGCGGGCTGATGGGCTCGGGAATCGCCGAGGTCTGCGCCCGCGCCGGCCTCGACGTGACCGTCACCGAGGTCAACACCGACGCGCTCGCCGCGGGCAGGAAGCGGATCACGAGCTCACTGGACCGGGCGCTCAAGCGCGGCAAACTCGACGAGAGCGCCCACGCATCGACCCTCGGGCGCCTGGCCTTCACCAGCGACATCGGGGACTTCGCCGACGTCGACCTCGCGGTGGAGGCCGTCGCGGAGATCGAGTCGGTCAAGCTGGAGATCTTCACCGCGCTGGACAAGGTCATCACCTCGCGGGAGGCGATCCTCGCCTCCAACACCTCCTCGATCCCGATCATGAAGCTGGGCATGGCGACCAGTCGGCCCGAGAAGGTCATCGGCATCCACTTCTTCAACCCGGTGCCCGTGCTGCCCCTCGTCGAGCTCGTCACGTCCCTGCTCACCGCTCCGGACACCGCAGCGCAGGCCAAGGCCTTCGCGACCGGGGTGCTGGGCAAGCAGGTCATCCGCTCTCAGGACCGGGCCGGGTTCATCGTCAACGCACTGCTCGTGCCCTACATCCTCTCGGCGATCCGGATGATGGACTCCGGCTTCGCCTCCGCCGAGGACATCGACAACGGCATGGTGCTCGGGTGTGCGCACCCGATGGGGCCGCTCGCGCTCGCCGACCTGATCGGGCTGGACACGATCAAGGCGATCGCCGAGTCGATGTACGAGGAGTTCAAGGAACCGCTGTACTTCGCGCCCCCGCTGCTGCTGCGCATGGTCGACGCCGGCCTGCTGGGCAAGAAGAGCGGGCGCGGATTTCACACCTACGACGCGAAGTAACCCAGTCCGCGCCGCTGCCGGCGTGTAGAGGGGCAAGCCACCCGGCCCGGCGAGGGCCACACTCACCGCGAAGGGCACCATGATGGCCGGTTACAAGGGCAACAAGAACTTCGACGCCTGCACCCTGCCGCAGGACTACGAGGATCTGCGCGCCTCCGTGCGCGCGCTCGCGCAGGAGCAGATCGCCCCGCATGCGCATGACGTCGACGAGCAGGCGCGCTTCCCCAAGGAGGCGCTGGACGCGTTGCGCGGAGCCGGCTTTGATGCCCCGCACGTGCCCGAGGAGTACGGCGGTCAGGGCGCAGACGCCCTCGCTACGGTGATCGTCGTCGAGGAGGTCGCCCGGGTCTGCATGTCCTCGTCCTTAATCCCCGGTGTCAACAAGCTCGGGTCGCTGCCGTTGATTCTGTCGGGCTCGAAGGAGCTCAAGGCCCAGTACCTGACCAGACTGGCGGCCGGCGAGGGGATGTTCTCCTACTGCCTGTCCGAGCCGGAGGCGGGCAGCGATGCCGGCGGCATGAAGACCCGCGCCGTGGCCGACGGCGAGGACTGGATCCTCAATGGCGCCAAGTGCTGGATCACCAACGCCGGCGAGTCCGAGTTCTACACCGTCTTCGCGGTCACCGACCCGGACAAGCGCTCCCGCGGCGGAATCAGCGCGTTCGTGGTCGAGAAGAACGATTCCGGGGTCTCGTTCGGCGCGCCGGAGCGCAAGCTCGGCATCAAGGGCTCGCCGACCCGCAACGTGATCTTCGACGACGTCCGGATCCCCGGCGACCGGATGATCGGCAACGTCGGCACCGGCTTCACCACCGCGATGCGCACCCTGGACCACACCCGGATCACGATCGGCGCGCAGGCGCTCGGCGTGGCGCAGGGCGCCCTGGACTACGCCTGCGGGTACATGCAGGAGCGCAAGCAGTTCGGCAAGGCGATCGCGGAGTTCCAGGGCCTGCAATTCATGATCGCCGACATGGCAATGCAGGTCGAGGCAGCCCGTGCGCTGGTGTACGCCGCGGCCGCGAAGTCCGAGCGCGAGGACAAGGACCTGACCTACTTCGGCGCCGCCGCCAAGGCCTACGCCTCCGACGTCGCGATGAAGGTCACCACCGACGCCGTCCAGCTGCTCGGCGGCTACGGCTACGTCAAGGACTACCCGGTCGAGCGCATGATGCGCGACGCGAAGATCACCCAGATCTACGAGGGCACCAACCAGGTGCAGCGCATCGTGATCGCGCGCCAGCTGCTGCACCCGCACAGCCGCGGCCGCGAAGGGCGAGCCGGGGCCGCGGCCGGCTGACCCGCCGCCTTCGCCACCTGTCCGGGGGTGCCCTTCACAAGACCCCTGCCGTGACGATCTACTGGGGGCGCGTACTCGACCAGGAGGGACCGGATCGTGGCTACGACCCAGGTAACGGAAAAAGAGGCCCGCAAGGTCGCCGAGGCCGCCCGCGAGACCGAATGGCGCAAGCCGAGCTTCGGCAAGGGCCTTTTCCTCGGCAATCTCGACCTCGACCTGATCCACCCGCACCCGGAGCCGGACCCGGCCGAGGTCAGCCGCGGGGAGGACTATCTCAAGCGGGTGCGTCACTTCCTTGAGACCGAGGTCGATGGCGCCGTCATCGAGCGGGAAGCCCGAATCCCCGATCAGGTCCTCAAGGGGATGGCCAAACTGGGTCTGTTCGCCATGAAGGTGCCCCAGGAGTACGGGGGTCTGGGGCTGAGCCAGCTCTACTTCAACAAGGTCCTGATCCTGGTCAACAGCGTCAACGCCGCCATCGGCACCATGCTCTCGGCGCACCAGTCCATCGGCGCACCGCAGCCGGTCAAGATGTTCGGCACGCCGGAACAGAAGCAGCGGGTCATGCCCCGCTTCGCCGACGGCTCGATCAGCGCTTTCCTGCTCACCGAAGCCGACTGCGGCTCTGACCCGGCACGAATGGCCTCCACCGCCGTCCCCACCGAGGACGGCACGGCCTACATCCTCAACGGCGTGAAGCTCTGGACCACCAACGGCGTGGTCGCCGACATCCTCGTGGTGATGGCCGTGGTCCCCAAGTCCGAAGGGCACCGCGGCGGGATCTCGGCGTTCATCGTCGAAGCCGACTCCGAAGGGATCACCGTCGAGAACCGCAACGCCTTCATGGGCCTGCGCGGCATCGAGAACGGCGTCACCCGTTTCCACAACGTCCTCGTGCCGGCCGAGAACCTGCTGGACCGAGAGGGCGCCGGGCTTAAGATCGCGCTGACCACGCTGAACACGGGGCGGCTCTCGCTGCCGGCGGCCTGTGCTGGTGCCGGCAAGTGGGCGACCAAGATCGCCCGGGAGTGGTCCGCCGCCCGCACCCAGTGGGGTAAGCCGATCTACCAGCACGAGGCGGTCGGGAAGAAGATCGCGTTCATCGCCGCGACCAGCTTCGCCATCGAAGCCGTCACCGACCTCTCCTCGATCATGGCCGACGAGGACCGCAACGACATCCGGATCGAGGCCGCGCTGGCCAAGCTTTTTGCCTCGGAAAAGGCCTCCGAGCTCGCTGACGAACTCGTCCAGGTCCGCGGCGGGCGGGGCTTCGAGACCGCGCCATCCCTGCAGGGGCGCGGGGAGCGCGCGGTCGCCGCCGAGCAGCTCGTGCGCGACCTGCGGATCAACCGCATCTTCGAGGGCTCCACCGAGATCATGCGCCTGATCATCGCCCGCGAGGCCGTGGACGCCCACCTGTCGGTAGCGGGCGACATCGTCGACCCGGACACCGACCGGGCCACCAAGGCCCGTGCGCTGAAAAAGGCCACCGGTTTCTATGCGAGCTGGCTGCCCAAGCTGCTCGTCGGCGCCGGGACCAACCCGAGATCCTTCGAGGAGTTCGGCTCGTTGGCCGGGCATCTGCGCTTCGCCGAGCGGGGCTCGCGCAAGCTGGCCCGCTCAACCTTCTACGGGATGTCGCGCTGGCAGGGCAAGTTGGAATACCGGCAGGTATTCCTGGGCCGCATCGTCGACATCGGCGCCGAGCTGTTCGCGATCTGTGCCTCGGTGGTGCGGGCGGAACAGATCCGGGCTCGCGACGCAGTCCAGGGTGCGGCGGCGTACGAGCTGGCCGACGCCTTCGCCCGTCAATCCCGGCTACGGGTGGAGGACCTTTTCCGCGGTCTGTGGGAGAACACCGACGACACCGACCGCGCGTTCGTGGAGAAGGTGATCGCCGGACGCTACAGCTGGCAGGAGGACGGCATCATCGACCCCAGCGACGACGGGTCGCCGTGGATCTCGGAATGGTCCCCCGGCCCGACCGCGACCACGGAGAACTTGCACCGCAAGATCTTCTGATCACCCGGCGCAACAGCCAGCCGAAGATCGGGGTTACTCGTCGAGGAAGGCCTCGATCACCGGGGCGAGCTGGGGTGCCCGGGCGAGCAACTCCAGGTGCCCGCCCTGGTACAGATGCAGGCGTCCGTTGGGCAGCAGCGCCGCCATCATCCGCGGGTTCGAGAGGCGGATGATCGGGTCGTCATCGCCGGCCAGCACCAGCGTGCGCTGGCGGATCAGCGGCAGCGCGGGCAGCGAGGTCCACCCGCTGATCGCCCCGAGCTGATGCAGGTAACTGCGGGTAGAGGGACCGGCGGGGCCCTCGTGCAGCACGGCCACGCTGTGCACCGGGTCCACCCGCGCGCTGCCGCCGTACAGGTCGCCGGCGATGGAACGGGCGTAGGCGCGGTCTCGGTGCCGCGCCGGGGTCATCATCCGGGCCATCGTCCGCACCGAGGGTGGGACGCACATCCAGCCACTGTGCGTGGCCACCAGCACCGCGCGCCGGCAGCGCCGCGGGTTCTGGAACGCGTACTGCTGGGCGAGAACCCCGCCCCAGGAGATACCCAGCACATCTACCCGGCCATAGCCCAACTGCTCGACGGCGCGCCGAACCGAGCGGGCCAGGCCCGCCATCGAGTACGGCGCGCGCGCCTCGGGCGAGCCGGCCAGCCCCGGCGCGTTGA
>JBQTII010000074.1:0-13054 GCA_052388275.1 Sporichthyaceae bacterium
GCCTGCGCTCGCAGGCAGGAACTCGATCTGCGCGGTGTAGATCGCGCCCGTGCCGCGGACCCGTCCGCGCAGGGTATGCCCGACCTGCCCCCACCCGATCTCCAGGACCCGGTCCTCGCGGGCGTAGCGCAGCCCGCGCTGAAACGTCGCCTCCCCGAACTGGGCGCGCAGGGCGCTGTGCTCCGCCTGGACCGAGATCTCTCCTCGCATGCCAGGAACCGTAGGCAGCGGCACCGACAGGACCGCGGCGACCGACCGAGTCGGCCGCGAATCAGGTGCGGATGGTGCGGATGTGGCGGCGGTCGCGCAAGATCCACAACTTTCGGAGAACCCAGGACAATCGGCGCAGAAGGCGTGGCTGACGCCCGGCGGGGAAGGACCGAAGTATGTGGCTTTTTCTTTCGCGGCACCTGCGTCGCTGGCTTATCGTCTCGGTCGCCGTACCCGCGGTCGGGGCGGCCGCGCGTGGGCTCGGCACGCACCTGGAGAAGCGCAACGGTTCAACGCGCCTCTCGCGGTCGCTGACCAAGGTCGGGCAGCTCGCCGCCCGGCGCAAGCGATCCGGCAAGAGTGCCGTCACAGGAGCACGACCGGGGAGTCGGGGTCGTCCGAGCGCACCGGCGTGACCAGCACGGTGCGGGTAGCACCGTCGGCGCCCTGGATCTCGATCTCGATCTCGCGGTCGGCCTGATCCGCCAGCGCGGCGTCGAGGTCGCTCGGCAGGCCGAGGCGGAAGACGCCGACGCGCACGATCGCGTCGCCCTCCTTCAGGCCGATGCCGGCGCCGGGACCACCCGGGCTCAGGGCCGTGACCGCGACACCGGGCCGCCCGGAGCGCGGCGCGACCTCGATCCCGAGGCTTGCGCCCTGCGGGGCGTCGAAGGAGCTGGGCGCCTGCGACATGTCCCCGACCGGCACCGTGATGTCGAGGATCTCTCCGCCGCGGTCGATCTTGAGCGTCACCTCCGTCCCCGGCGCGACGGCGAGCAGTTCCGGCCCCAGAGCCTGCTCGGGGTTGTTGCCGTTGACCGACAGGATCCGGTCGCCAGGCGCCAGCAGCTCCGCCGCGGCCGTGCCCGCCAATACCTGACTGACCATCACTCCAGGGCCGAACGTCAGGGCGACCCACGCCCCGAGGTACGGGCGGGTGTCCGAGAGAACCTGCACGCCGTCCTCGCCGAAACCGACGAGCTGGGTGTACTGCGCCGGGTCACCACCGCTCAGCCAGGGATACCAGACGTTCGGCACCTGCAGCTGTTGGGCATCGGCCGCGCCGATCACCACCGGTGCCCCGAGGTCCTGAGCGATCTCGTAGTGATCCAGATCCGCCGCGCCCGCAGCAAAGTCGACGACGGCGAGCACGCCGAGGATGTGCGATTCCTTGCGGTCCTCGGCGTAGATGACCAGCGCCGGTTTGCCGGCCGTAAAGCGCACCAGTGCAACGGTGGTCCCGGCGATCGGGTGCTCCTGGTTGAGCACCGGAATCGGGGCGTCCTCGCCCTCGGGGGAGCCGAAGTCCGGCTGCATCTCATAGGGCACCGCCGCGTCGGCGGCGTCGAAGAGCTGGCGCCATTGCCCGGCGAGCTGCCCGTACACCGTCACGTTCTGGGTCCCGCCCCTGACAGCATCAGAGGCCGAGACCACCACCTGATAGGGCGCAGCGTCGGCGGCGCCCAGGGCAAGCGCAGTGGTGGACAGGACCGTATAGCCCGCAGCCAGGTCCGCGGCTGGGTCGAATGGTGCCCGCGGGGCGACCGGCGCCGCCGGCGCCCCGCCCTGCGGAGCCGAATCCGACGTGCACCCCGTCAACGCCACCGCGACCAATCCGGCCGCCACCACTGCCCCCAGCGTGTTCCGTTTCATGCCTCCCCCATCTCGGTCGCTACCCCAGCACAATGTCGCGCAGAGCGGCCCGCAGCAGGGTGGCGGTGGCCTCCCAGGACCTTGCCGTGCTGCGGCACTCCTCGGCCTCGGCGCTGTCGTCGGCGTCCGAGGCGGACTTCTCCCACTCCAGCGCCTGTCCATCGGCATCGGTGATCAGCCGGAGCACCAGGTCGCGGTCGCACCCGCAGATCTTCGCCACCTCCGCGGCGGTGAGCCCGGTGCCATCCGGGGTCAGCGCAGTGATGGTCAGCAGTGCTGGGTGCATCTGCTCGCTGTCCGCCGACGGCTCGGGCGCCGGGGCCTCAGTGTCCTCGAAGAAGCGGCGACCGCCGAGTTCGGGGCGCAAGGAGTCATCGAGATCGTCGGCAAGTTCCATCATCATGTCAATTGCCCGCATGAACAGCTCCGGCACGAACGGGTCGGACCAGAACTCGTGGTTGGCCAGCACGGTGCCGCGGGTCCAGGTCAAGCGCGCGAAGCGTAGACCCCGGTTCGTCCGGTTGAGTCGCTCGAGCGCGAGTGCGTCACCGGAGACTCCGAGCAGCAGCGGGGAGAACAACTCCACGACGGGCAGCTCCGGCGAGATCCGCACGAACACCATGGCGCTGCCGGAACGGATCGGGATGTCGCCGTCGGCGTCGCGGAGCACCGGGGCATCGAAGCGCTCGGCCAGTAATGCCTCCACCCGCCGGCGCAGATCGTCAGGCCCCTTGGGTGAGGGCCCATCAGGTTGATCATCGATCTCGGGCTCTGGCGCACCCGCGATCTCCAGAAAGGAGGGGTGCGGCACGTCGAAGACCGCGCGGATCGTCGCGACCGTCATGTCCGCCAGCCGCGAAGCGGCCGAATGCGGCAGGTCGACGCCGAAGTTCGCCGACTCCGCGCCGGATTCATCCACCGCAGCGGTGGGACGGTTCCAGCCGATCGCGGTCAGGGTCCGTTGTTGCGCCTCGGACAGGTGCAACCGCGGATCCAGGAAGGCGTTCCCCGAGACCTCGCCGCGCAGCGCGTTCTCCCCGTGCGCCAACACCTGCACGTACGGCGCCGCTCCGGTGAGATCGGCGAGCTCGATCGCGGTCGGCAGGCCAAGGATCAAGGAGCCGAACGGCTCGATCCCGGCGATCAGGGCGTGCAGGCGGTCGGTGAAGGCACCCCAGGCGGATTCGATGGCACTGTCGAGGTCGAACTCGCCGCCCGAGCGCCGGGCCGCCCCGGCGTGCTCAGGTAATGCCTCGGTGGCGGGGGGCGGTTCGTTCGGCGCCTGCGGATCACCCTCGCCCAGCACACAAAAGGCCAGCAGCGCCACCCGGCGCAAGGTCTCGGCGTTCCGGCAGGACTGCAGGTAGGGGTGATCCTCGCCGAGCTTGGGGTCTCCGAGCCCTGCTTCGCGCAACTCCCCGACGACCCAGACCCGCAACGCGTCATCGCGGCGCAGCCAGCCCTCGCGCAGGATCGGCCAGGCCTCGCGGATGAACTGCGTGGTCGGGCGCGCGCCGTAACGACGGCGAAGCTGGACGATGACGTCGCCGTCGAGGTGCAGGCCCGCGCCGAGCTCGTCGAGGATGTCGGCGGGCACGACCTCCCACCGGAATCGGTACCTGGGCATCGGACCCCTCCAAAGCGCTGGCGACGTTGCCGATCTCGATCCTGGCACGTTCACGCAAAACCGGAGTTGCGTTGAGTGTCCACAGCGCCGCCGGCCCTGCCTCGTTATCCACAGATTGTTCGCGCCCCCTGGTGGGGCGCCCGGTCCCCGACGACGGTGGACCCACCTGCCATGGGGTGGGTTCAACGGCACCGGGAGGGTCCACGAACATGTCCAACACCCACAAGATCTCCGGCTGGTCCAGTGGTATCGGGCCCGGCGACCTGGCGCTGTCCGGCCTGACGCCGGCTCGCACACAGCGAGTGCGGGACCTGGCGCGCGCGGCACTCGCCTCGCGAGGGCTGGAGGCGGTGGTGCACGGCGATCACCTGCGCCTCGCTGATGGCCGGGTCCTCGGCCTGAGCACGCTCGCGTCGATCTGCCACAGCAGCGCAGCGCCCGAACCCCAGTGGCCGGGCATCATCGGGCGCTACCTCGACGATCTGTTGCGGATGGGCGTGACGCCGCCGACCCTGACCGCGGAGCAGCTGCGGGCAAGCACGCACATTCGCCTCGCCCACCTCGATTCGTTCGACGAGCGTATGCAGCAGGCGTACTCCTACGCTCGCCGAATCGGTGCCGGCTTCGCCGAGGTGCTCGCTCACGTCGACGGCGACCACGTGCGCTTCCTCACCGCCGCGGAGGTCGAGCTCGTGGGCTACCCGGAGCTGGTGGCGATCGGCCGGGAGAACCTGCGGCGCATCAAGGCGAGCTGTGTCGAGCAGCTGAGCCGCGACCAGGCTTGCCTGTACGTCCTGCGCGGAGACTCCGGCTTCATCGCGAGCAAAGTCCTGCTCTTCGACGAGCTACTCGACGAGCTGAGACCCCTGCACGTCGGTGGGCGCGGCGCCCATCCCGACGGGTTCCTGGTCGCGATGCCGATCCGGCACGAACTGGTGCTCGCCCCGCTGGACGGCGCCGTCATCTCCTGCCTCGCCGCCCTGATCGAGTACGCAGGTTGGACGCACAGCAATGGCCACGCGCCGATCAGCCCGCACGCGTACTGGTGGCGCGATGGCTCGTTGACCGCCCTCACGTGCGTCGCTCGGGACGGGCAGGTCGAGCTGCGCCCGGAGCCCGCCTTCCTGGAGATCGCCAACCGGCTGATCGACGGGCAGGCAGCGGCGTGAGGATGCCTCGGAAGATCTCTCCTCGGGAGGACGAGGGGGGACAACCGTGGGCGTAGCGTGAACGCCATGAGCGAGCGTGGCGAGCGATCCCACCAGGTCACGGCACTGTCGCCCCCTGGGTGGCCGAGCGCTAGCGAGGTTAGCCCATGAGCGAGCGCAGCGAGCGAATCAACAAGGACAGTGCACTGTCGCTCATTGGGTGGCCGAGCGCTAGCGAGGTTAGCCAATGAGCGAGCACAAGATCTGGTGCGGCGTTTGCGAAGCCAGCTGCGGACTGGAGGCTACCGTCGAGCACGGTCGGCTGCTGCAGATCCGCGGGGACGACACCCACCCCAACTCCCAGGGATTCGCGTGCGTGAAGGGCACCAAGTTCGGTGACGTGCTCACCGACCCGGACCGGCTGCGCGAACCCATGCGCCGCCGCCCCGACGGAACCTTCGAACCCGTCAGCTGGGACAGCGCCCTCGACGAGATCGGCGTGCGACTCAAGCGGATTGTGAAGGCGCACGGTCGCGAAAGTGTAGGCGTCGGCCTGGGTAACCCGACCGGCTGGAACTACGGCGCGTTCCTGCTGACCTTCGGCATGGCCGCCGCGTTGAAAACCAAGCACTACTACACCGCCGGTTCGGTCGACATCAACAACTACTGGGTCGTCGGGCAACTGCTCTACGGACACAACCTGGTGACCCCGTTCCCGGATTTCGAGCGCCAGGACTTCGCGTTGATCATCGGTGCGAACCCCGTGGTCTCGCACGGCTCGATGATGACGGTCGGCCGGGTCCGGGAAAAGCTGCTCGCGATCACCAAGCGGGGTGGCCGCGTGGTCGTGCTGGACCCGCGCCGCTCCGAGACCGCACGACTGTTCGAGCACGTCCCGATCCGCCCGGACTCCGATCCTTGGCTGGTGGCGGCTCTGCTCAAGGTCATCCTGGACGAAAATTTGATTGACCGTCACTATCTGAACCGGTTGGTCAACGGGCTTGATTTCGTCCGCGCCCTGGTCGCCGACGTCGACCTCGACCGCGTTGCCGCCGAGACCGCGATTCCCCGCCCGCAGATCGAAGCCCTCGCCCGCGACTTCGCCGGCGCCGGTGCGGCCTGCGTGTACGGCCGGTGCGGCGCGTCACTCGGGCAGTTCTCCACGTTGACCAAGTACTTCATCGACGTGCTGAACATCGTCACCGGCAACCTGGACCGCCCCGGTGGCATGGTGCTCTCGCGCCCGATGCTCGACGCCGAGTTCTTCACCGCGCTGTTCCGCCTCAACGGCTACGACCGCTGGCGCACGCGGGTGGACGGCATCCCCGAGGTCTTCGGCAGCTCCCCGGTCACAGTGCTGCCCGCCGAGGTACTCACCCCGGGTAAGGGCGCGATGCGGGCGTTCGTCGCGGTCTCCACCAACCTTGCGATGACCTCACCGAACTCCCGCGAGATGGAACGCGCACTGGCCGGCCTGGACTTGTTCGTCTCCCTGGACCCGTATCTGACCGAGACCAATCAGTACGCCGACTACATCCTGCCGCCCACGCTGCTGCTCGAACGCGAGGGTTTCCCGATCTTCGGTCAGTTGCACTACGGCGTCCCCAACGCGCAGTGGACCAAGGCCATCGTCACCCCGCCGCCCGGGGTCCGCGATGACTGGTGGATCCTCGACCAGATCTGCAAGCGCATCAACCTGGTTCCCTCCCCCGCCCCGGGAGCGCAACTCCTCGGGCGTCTCGGCATCCGTCTGCCACCACACGTCGCGGTTGACCTGTTCATGCGGATCGGCAAGGACGGCGATCTGTTCGGCCTGCGCCGACGCGGGATCAGCCGCAACAAGCTCCTCAAGCATGACGGGGCGATCAAACTCGCCGACTCCTGCCCGACCGGCGTACTGCCCAAGCGCCTGCGCACCAAGAGCAAGCGGATTGAACTCGCGCACGAGATCTTCCGCACCGAGCTGGCGCGCCTGAACGCCCGTCAGATTACTGACGATGAGTACCCCTTGCGGTTGTTCACCGTGCGTGAATCCAAGTCGCAGAATTCCTGGCTGCACAACATTCCCGCCCTCATGAAGGGTCGCACCTGCCAGTTGCGGATCAATCCGGTCGACGCGGCCGCGCGGGAGATCGCCGACGGCGATGCGGTGCGAATCACCTCCTCGACCGGCGCGATCACCGCGACGGTGCTGGTCACCGACGAGGTGATGGTGGGCTCCGCGGGGCTGCCTGCGCACTGGGGGCACGGCGGCGGCTGGCGCACGGCCAGCGGCGCCGGCGGCGGGCGCTACAACGACCTGACCGCGAACGGCCCGCGGAGCCTGGATCTGGCCTCGGGTCAGGCGTGGCTCAACGGCATACCCGTCGAGGTCGCCGCCGTGCGGGTGGGCGGCTCCCGCGAGACGCCGCGCACGGCCGATGGGGATGTCGCGGTGGAGGCAGCGAGCGCGACGGCGGCGGTCGGCGCCTGAGATACCGACCGCCGCCGTGGCGTGCGATCGGCCGATCCCCCGCTCGGCCGATCTGTTGGTGAGTTGCTGTCAGTTCACCGCAACGACGTCGGCGGCAGAGGTTGCCTTCACCGTCACCGAGGAACCGGCGAGCACGGCCCGCCACTCGCCGGACTTCTTGGCCCGGGTCGTGTAGCTGAAGGCCCCGTCGCTGCCGCTGGCGACCGCCGCGACCTCGGAGAAGGAACCGCCGGACGGCCGGAACTGGATGCTCACGCGCTGGCTGGCGTAGCCGACCCAGCCGCCACCGAACTCCGCGCGCTGAACCTTGCCGGTGACGCGCAGCGGCGACCCGGCCGCCACCGGCTCCGGGCCGGCATTCAGGCCGGCAATGCGGGTGTCGAGCTTGAGCGCGAAGTCGTCCCGTACCTTCTCGAACTGGGCGGACTGGTTGCCGCCGGCGTCCCAGGCCACGGCCTTGACCTTCCAGCCGTCCAGGCTGAAACCCTCGCCGACCGACAACACCACCTTGGCCTTCCACACCTCGTCGTCGCCGGAGAAGGCGACCCACTTCGCGTCGAAGCCTTTGCTGAACTTGCCGGCATCGTTGACGATGCCGACCTTGAGGAACTTGACCTCACAGTTGTCCGACGCCTTGACCTTGACCGAGAAGACGGCCTGGCCGCTTGACTTCACGATCGCGACGGCGGGCGCGCTCACCGAGTGGATGACCGGGGCGGACTTCTCGCACGGCCCGGCGACCGCCGACGTCATCGGCGCGAGCGCGGTCGCGACCAGAGCCAGTCCAGCGCCAGCAGCGGCAACACGAGTGCGCATGAGATCCCCCCAGATCCACGCGGGCGGCCAGCCCGTCCACGATGGTCACCCACTCCGACGCCGCCTGACGAGCCCCGGTTTCGCGAATGCAACCGGTACGCCCAGAAATGACCGAGCGACCGAGGCAGGATCATCCGAACGGTGGAGGGGTATGGCTTCCTGTCTTAAGGGCAAGCCCGTGTGCGGTGGTGCTCAGCGCTCGCGGAACCCCAGGCCGCGACGCAGAACCGAGCGCGCGCTCACGTACACCGACGCGGCGCCCTCGGCCAGCGCGCGCAACCAGGCCGGGACCTCGTCCGCGTCAGACTGGGCCGGATCGGGCGCCAGCTCATCGGTCAGGCTCTCCCAGGCCTGCTGGGCCGCGAGGAAACGCGCGGCGGCCTGCTCGCTGGGGTCACGGTCCGGGTGCCAGCGCCGCACCGCCTCCAGGTAGGCCGCGCGGATCGTCGGGGCGGGCGAGCCGGCGGGCACACCGAGCACGGCGTAGGGATCCGCACCGGTGTCCATCACCTAAGTCTGCCCGGGTATGGCCGGGTGTGGCCGATGGCCCGGGAGGTGGACGCGGGGCACACTGGCGCCATGGAGGTTCCCCTCGGGGCTGGGTCGACGCCGTTGGGCGCTATCGGCATGCCCGGGACCGATCTGGCCACCAACCCGCCCGGCGCTCTGGCCGAGGCGTGGGCGCGCGGGATGCGCGCCGGCGTCCCGGTCCGCTCGCGCGCGCAGCGCCTGCTCCACCTCGACACCGACGAGGCCTACCTGCGCTCGGTGGCTCTCGCCGAACGCCGCGTCGCGACCATGCTCGACCGGCTCGGACCGTCCTGGCACGTCCTGCACGCGGTCCCCATCGGCGGGGACCGCCCCGCGATCTCGCACCTGGTGATCGGGCCGGGCGGGGTGTTCACGCTGACCTCGCGCGCGGTGCGGCGCCTGCGCCAGCAAAACCCCCTCGAGCGCATCGACGCGCAGGTCAGCGGCGACGACATCCGCGTCCAGGGCGATTCACTGCCCTACGTCGCACAGGCCCGCGCCCAGGCCTGGCGCAGCGCACGCGCCCTGTCCCTGGCCAGTGGCCTGCGGGTCTTCGCCCGGCCTGCGGTCGTCATCGTCGGCGTCGACGAGGTGCGTTTCTATTCGGTGCCGGACCGGGTGGAGGTGCTGGCCCGGCGCCATGTCGTGCGCTGGCTGCGCGGCTTCCCGGCCGAACTGGACACCGACGAGGTGCTTGCCCTGCACGAGGTCGCCCGCCGCGGCGAGACCTGGGCCCGCCCGGCCCAGGCCCCCGAGGCCACGCAGCGGGATCCGGACCTGACCTGACGTCAGCCCTGGCCCGACAGCGGTACGCGCCGGGAACGGGTGCGAGCGGGGGTCGGGACCACGCCGAACATCCCGACGCCGGCCAGGACAATTCCCGCGATCATGCCCAACAACAGCGTGGTCTCGGCGTCCATCGCGCCCGAGTCACTGCGTAGCGGAATCCCCGCCGGAGCCATCGTGACCTCGGCCGGAGCCGGGGAGAGCGCGGTAGGCGCGGCGTCGCTGACCTCCTCGCTGCCCGTCGTGCCCGGCCCGGACAGGTAGGGCGCATGCTCTGGGACCATCCGCACGGGGGCTGATTCTGCCTCGGCGTTCGGGCTGACCACGGCAAACAGACCCACGCCGAGCGCACCTGCGAGCAGGGCTCGCGAGGTCCGGTCGGTCATCATCGGGGTCCCTTGTCGTGCGGTCGCGGGGGCAGGGGTGGGCGTGTGCGGGCGTGCGGCGAAGCGGCGGCACCAGTGGCGCCCTTCAGCGCAGTGTCGGGACGCTCACGAAGACCGTCAATATGAGGATTTGTCCGTGTTTGTCCAAATTCTGCCCAGGTTGCGGGTCGAACCGAGGTCTGCGGCCAGGGTCGCAACGCGGGTCCTCCCACTGTCGGGAATCGGGCCAATATGTACAAGCAGTAACTCCGGCACCTTTCGACCAATTGCTCCCCATGGCTCGGCTGACGCGTCGCCGGCCGTCTGGCCGCTGACGTCCGACCAGGTGGGTCGTATAGCGACCGCTCCCTCGGGGGTCCGCAAACCCACCCGCTGACGTCCGACCTGGTGGGACCTATAGCGACCGCTCCCTCGGACGTCCGCAAACCCAGCCACTGACGTCCGACCAGGTGGCACCTATAGCGACCGCTCCTTCGGACGTCCGGCTGCTCGGGGACGCGATGGGCGCCGATAGCGTCGGCGCCCATGCACGCGATCACGCTGAACGGCGCCGGCGGTCCCGAGGTCATGGCCTGGACGCAGGTCCCCGATCCGGTCCCCGGGCCCGGCGAGGTCCTGATCCAGGTCGCCGCCACCGCGGTCAACCGGGCCGACATCCTGCAGCGCCAGGGCTTCTACCCCCCGCCGCCGGGTGCCTCCCCGTATCTGGGCCTGGAATGCTCTGGGCAGATCGCGGCCTTGGGCCCCGACGTGACGGACTGGGCGGTGGGTGACGAGGTCATTGCGCTGCTGGCCGGCGGCGGGTACGCCGAGCTGGTCGCGGTCCCCGCGGGACAGGTGCTGCGCCGTCCATCCTCGATGGATCTCCTCGACGCCGCCGGGCTGATCGAGGTCGCCGCCACCGTGTGGTCCAACGTGTTCATGCTCGCGAACCTGCGCCCGGGCGAGCTCCTGCTCGTGCACGGCGGGTCCAGCGGCATCGGCACGACCGCGATCCAGCTCGCCAAGGCTGCCGGCGCCCGAGTCGCAGTCACCGCCGGTAGCGCGCAGAAACTCGCGCGCTGCTCCGAACTCGGCGCGGACATCACCATCAACTACCGCGAGGACGACTTCGTCGCGGCGGCGAAGGACGCGGGCGGCGCCGACGTCATCCTGGACAACATGGGCGCGGCCTACCTGGGCCGCAATGTCGAGGCCCTCGCCGTCAACGGGCGCCTGGTCGTGATCGGCATGCAGGGCGGGATCAAGGCCGAGCTCAACATCGCGGCCCTGCTCGGCAAACGTGCCGCGGTCCTGGCCACCTCGCTGCGCGCCCGGCCGCTGAGCGAGAAGGCGGCGATCGTCGCCGCCGTCGGCGAACACGTTGTGCCGCGGGTCGAATCCGGTGCGCTCACCCTCGTCGTGGATCGCCGCCTGCCGATCACCGACGCCGCCGCCGCGCATGCCCTGGTCGAATCCAGCGCCCACGTCGGCAAGGTCGTGCTCGACGTGCGGTCGGCGCGCTGAAGAACTGCGGGAATGCCCAGCGCCCGGGCGGCGTCTTTGGTGAAGTGCGGGACCACCCGCCGCACGACGCGGGAACGTCGGCAAGGATGAGGCCATGACCGAGCAGCAGACCGAACCAGACGACCAGCGCGTGCTGGTCGTCACCCCCGCCGGGATGGCCGTCGAGGGCCCGCCCGACGACGGCACCGACGACCAGTCGATCACGCAGATGGTCGAGCAACCGGCCAAGGTGATGCGACTGGGCTCGATGATCAAGCAGCTCCTCGACGAGGTGAAGTCCGCCCCGCTCGATGAGGCCAGCCGCGCCCGCCTCGCGCAGATCCACCGCTCGACGATCGCCGAGCTGGAGCAGGGCCTGGCGCCGGAGCTGGTGCAGGAGCTGGACAGGCTTTCCTTGCCCTTTGGTGAGGGCGAGATTCCGAGCGAGTCCGAGCTGCGAATCGCGCAGGCCCAACTCGTCGGCTGGCTCGAAGGCCTCTTCCACGGCATCCAAACCGCGCTGTTCGCCCAGCAGATGGCCGCCCGCGCGCAGCTGGAGAACATGCGCCGCGCGCTGCCCGGCGGTGCGCCGATGTCGCCGGAGGCGATGGCCGCCGGCCCCGGGCCGGGATCGGGCCAAGGCCAGTACCTGTGATCAGCATTTAGTAGGAGAGGGCGGTGCGTTCGCTCAACCCCGCCCGCCCGGGCTCGATCACCGAGACCAAGCCGGCGAACACCAGCGTGTTGTCCCGGTAGTTCCCGGTCACCGGGTCCAGCGGGCCGCCGCAGGTGATCAGCCGCAGGCCAGGGTGATCAAGGTCGCCGTACACACCCGCGGTGGGGAACTCCGTCTTGCGGACGTTCCACAACAGGGCACAACCACCACATTTGCCCAAATTGTCTCTAATGCCCTTCATGATCACTTACGTCCCATGTCGGCTGTTCATCTTCCGTACACCAGAACGGGACTCACGGCTGCGCACAACCACTCATCAGGTCCTCCAACACGGCAGCGACCCCGTCGCAATCGTTACTCGGCGCTCGCCCCGCCACCGCCGCCAGCACCTCCGGGTGCGCATTGGCCATCGCATAGGGACGACCCGCCCACGCCAGCATCGGCAAATCGTTCGGCATGTCGCCGAACGCCACGACCTCACCCGCCTCGATCCCATGCTCGGCGCACAGCCTTGCCAGCGCGGTGGCCTTGCTGACCCCGGCCGCCGAGACCTCCAGCAACGCGGGGCCCGAGGGCGTGGAATGAGTGACCTCTACCAGCCCGGCGAGCACCTCGCGTGCGGCCAGCAGCAGCTCCCCGGACTCCATGCCGTCATGACGGATCATCAGCTTGGCGGCCGGTCGCGCCGCGACCTCGTGCGAAGCGATGACCCGGACGTCGGCTCGTGCGGCGGCCCCGCCGTAAATAGTGAAAGCCTCTTCGCGCGCCACGTCGGTGCCGTACTCCGCGGCGAAGGCCACCCCGGGCAGGTGCGCGCGCAGGCGATCAATGGTGATCGCCATCGTCTCGGCGCTGATCACCTGCTCCGCGACGACGGTCTCGGTGTGCAGGTCGTACAGCGTCGCTCCGTTCGCGCAGATCGCCAGGCCCCGGTGTCCGGTCACCTGCGCCACCGGGGCCATCCAGCGCGGCGGTCGGCCGGTGACGAACACCAGCGTGATGCCCGCGGCCTCGACCGCGGCCAGCGTCTTGCGGGTCCGCTCCGACACCGTCAGGTCCGTGCGCAACAACGTTCCGTCGAGGTCGCAGGCCACCAGCCGCGGGAGGTCCAGACGGCCGCCGTGATCCATCCGCCCAGCATGCACCCCCTTTCGCAGCGTCCGAGTAAGTGGTCGCGATTGCGACCACTTACTCGGACGGCCCCGCTCCACAGGGGCGAGCCGGGCGGGGGTGCCAGGGCGCTACCGTGAGCGCCGTGACCCC
>JBQTII010000075.1:0-23116 GCA_052388275.1 Sporichthyaceae bacterium
CGCGACCGGGACCTGCACGCGGTGGCCGCCGAGCGATTGGACGACGGCGCGCCGGGGCTCTATCTGTAGCGCCCGCGCTCAGCGGGTGTAAGCCGCGGCGACCGCTACGGCGCCGGATGCGCACGGCACCACGACCAGCAGCGAGAGCCCGATCTCCCACCCGCGCAGGCGGGCGAGGCCGCGCCGGGGGTCGGCGGCGTACGGGAGCGGCAACGTGTCGCGGACGGACATCGGTCGACCTCCTGCGGAGACCCGCGAGAGTCACGGTGACTACGTGACGCACGGGGTTGTTGTGACGTAAGGGTTCGTTGTTGGCCAGTTAATCGGCACCAGGGGGCCGCCGCCGAAGAGCGACAGGTCAAGGTTTGGCAAGGCTCCCAGCCGATTACCAGCTAAAACGTGTCATCGCGGGCGGGGGATCTCAGATCCCCTGCTGCCGGACGGGCGCCGCCGCGCTGAAAGGGCGAACCTGTGCCCCGGATATGAACTCCGAACGCCGGGAACACGGGGAATCGTCGCCGAGTTGTGTGAATACTACTCACGCGTATCGGGGTCGGGTGAGAGCCGAATTCATAGGGGGATCTGCGTGATCCCGGGTAGGGAGGCCCACATGGCCGAGCGCAGCGAGACGGCGAGTGCCGGGGTGCCGCAGGCGCGCCGGGCTACGTCGCGCAGGTCCGCTGCCTTCGACCGGGACACCGATGCCGATCTGGTGCGGGTCTACCTCGACGAGATCGGGGGAACCGCGCTGCTCAGCGCCGAGGAGGAGGTCGCTCTCGCTCGCCGTATCGAGGCCGGCCTCTACGCCGAACGACTCCTTGCCGAAGCCGGCGAGCCCGGGGGTCCCCGGCTACGGGCCCCGCGGCGTCGCGAGCTCGACGGCATCGCCGCGGACGGCCTAGTCGCCAAGGACCACATGGTCCGGGCGAACCTGCGCCTGGTGGTATCGGTGGCCAAGAAGTTCGCTGGTCGCGACGCCGCTTTCCTCGACGTCGTGCAGGAGGGCAACCTTGGCCTGATCCGCGCGGTGGAGAAGTTCGACTACACCCGCGGCTTCAAGTTCTCCACCTACGCGACCTGGTGGATCCGCCAGGCCATCCAGCGCGGCATGGGTGAGCTGGGACGTACCGTCCGGCTCCCAGTGCATGTGGTGGAAGAGGTCTCGCGCCTGCGCCGTGCCGAGCGCACCCTGAGCGCCGCCCTCGGCCGGCACCCGTCCGCCGACGAGATCGCCACCGAGTTGGGCATCGAGACCGCCCGCGTGGAGGAGCTGGCAAGCCTGAGTCGCACGCCGGTCAGCCTGGACACCGTGGTCGGCAACGACGCGGACCTGCGCATCGCCGACCTGGTGGTGGACGATGCGGAGATCAGCGCGGCCGAATTGGCCGAGCACCAGGCGATGATCGATCAGCTCCGCGGGATGATCGCGGCGCTGCCCGAGCGGCAGGCCGCGGTGCTGGATCTGCGTTACGGCCTGCGTGACGGCCAGAGCCGCACCCTGGCCGACATCGGCGCCCAGCTCGGCATGACGCGCGAGCGGGTGCGCCAGATCGAGAAGGACGCGCTGGCCAAGCTGCGCGGCAGTGGCCCGGACGCGCCGCTGCTGGCCTGGGCGGGCTGAGACCGGGGTTACCAGAGGTGGCCGCGGATGATCGTGGTCGACCTCGGGCAGACTGAGCCGGTGAGTGTGCACCCTGGGGCAGGTCAGCTGCCCGACCCCGCCGACCTCCTCGACGTCGCGCGCCTGGTCACGGCCTACTACGCCGAGCATCCCGATCCCACCGAGGCGGCCCAACAGGTCGCCTTCGGCACCTCGGGGCACCGCGGCAGCGCCCTGGCCGTCAGCTTCAACGACGATCACATCGCGGCCATCGCGCAGGCGATCAGCGAGTACCGGGCCGGTGCCGGTATCGATGGCCCGCTCTTCCTCGGCAAGGACACCCACGCGTTGTCCGAGCCGGCGCTCGCCACGGCGCTGGAGGTATTCGCCGCCAACGACGTGCTGATTCTGCTTGATTCTCGCGACGGCTACGTCCCCACCCCGGCCCTCTCGCGCGCCATTGTGACCCACAACGCAGGTCGGGCCGCGGGCTCGGCCTCGGGACTGGCGGATGGCGTCGTCATCACCCCCTCGCACAACCCGCCCGCCGACGGTGGCTTCAAGTACAACCCGCCGCACGGCGGCCCGGCCGACACCGATGTCACCTCGGCGATCGCCGCGCGGGCCAATGAGTTGCTCGGCGCCGCCTTGCGCGGAGTCCGGCGCATCAGCCTCGCGCGCGCCCGGGCTAAGACGGCGCGCTTTGACTTCCTCGGTCGCTATGTCGAGGACCTGCCGCTCGCGATCGACCTCGAGGCGATCCGGGCCAGCGGGGTGCGGATCGGTGCCGACCCGCTGGGGGGTGCGAGCGTTGCCTACTGGGGGGCGATCGCCGAACGGTACGGCCTGGATCTGAAGGTGGTGAACCCGCACGTCGATGCGCGGTTCGCGTTTATGACGCGGGACTGGGACGGCAAGATCCGGATGGACTGCTCATCGCCGTATGCGATGGCCTCGCTGATCGCGGGGCGGGAGCGCTACGACGTCGCGACCGGCAATGACACCGACGCCGATCGGCACGGGATCGTCACCCCGGATGCCGGACTGCTGAACCCCAATCACTTCCTGGCCGTGGCGATCGATTACCTGCTCACCCACCGCCCCGGCTGGCCCAGCGACGGCGCCGTCGGCAAGACGCTGGTGTCCTCGGCTCTGATCGACCGCGTCGTCGCCGGACTGGGTCGGCGCCTGCTGGAGGTGCCCGTCGGGTTCAAGTGGTTCGTCGAGGGTCTGGGCAGCTCCGCCGTGGCCTTCGGCGGCGAGGAGAGCGCCGGAGCGGCGTTCCTGAGCAGGGACTCCTCGCCGTGGACCACGGACAAGGACGGACTTCTGCTCGCGCTGCTGGCGGCGGAGGTCCTGGCCGTGACCGGGCAGTCCCCGAGCCAGCGCTACGCCGAACTTGCCGCGAAGTACGGCGAGCCGGTCTACGCGCGCGTCGATGCCCCGGCCACTCGTGAGCAGAAGGCGGCCCTGAGCAAGCTGACACCGGATCAGGTGACGGCGACCGAGTTGGCGGGTGAGCCGATTCTAGAGCGGTTGACGGTCGCTCCCGGGAACGGAGCTGGGATCGGCGGGCTGAAAGTGACGACGGAATCCGGGTGGTTCGCCGCCCGTCCCTCGGGCACCGAGGAGGTGTACAAGATCTACGCCGAGAGTTTCCGCGGACCCGAGCACCTCGCTCAGATCCAGGCCGCGGCCAGCGTGGTCGTGACCGCCGCGATCGGAGCGCCGTGAGCGAGCGGAGCGAGCGAACCGAAAGGGACAGTGAACAGGTCGTGCTCCTGTGCCCAGACGGCACACCGTCGGGAGTCGCCGACAAGGCTGACGTCCACGCCGAAGTGACGCCCTATCATTTGGCGTTCTCCTGTTATGTCTTCGACTCGGCCGGCAAACTGCTGGTGACCCGGCGCGCCCTGAGCAAGCTCACCTGGCCGGGGGTATGGACCAACAGTTGCTGCGGGCACCCCGGACCGGGTGAGGATCCCCGTGCGGCCGTGGTGCGGCGCCTGGAAACCGAACTCGGGCTCAGCGTCGAGGCGTTGGAGCTCGCGCTTGCGGATTTCTCTTACCGCGCCAGCTTCGCCGGGATCGAGGAGAACGAGTTGTGCCCGGTCTTCCTCGCCCGCACCGACGCCGACCCGTTTCTCGATCCCACTGAGGTCGCCGAGGCCCAATGGATGCCCTGGCCGCAGTTCGTCGCTCTGGCCACCGCGCCCGAGAGCACCATCTCGCCCTGGGCACAGGCCCAGGTACGTGAGCTGGAGGCTGGGGATCTGGTCCAGTCTTACCTAGGTTCGAGGTAAGACTCAGCGCGCGAAACGCCGACCGTTGACCGGACTCTGCGGAACCGGTGGAATCTTGGATTTCACCGCGAACCCGAGCGGCTCGCGGAAGTTCACCGGGAACTCCAGCGGCATCGTCTTGGTCGCTCGGGCATAGGCGACCGCAGCGCAGGCCTGGGCACCGGCGACGCCGAGTTCGCCGACTCCACCGGGTATCTCGCGATTCTTCGGCATCACGATGCAACGGAACTTCGGTGGAGTGTTCCACTGCCGGGTGTAGCGGTAGTTGTCCCAGGACGCCTCGACCGGAAGGCCGTCCTCGATGTGACAGCTGGCGGTCAGCGCCTGCGCGATTCCGTCCATCGCACCGCCCATCATCTGGGCCTCGATCGCCCGCGGGTTGATCGGGTTACCCACATCGACAACGATCGTCGCCTTGGTGACGCGCGGTCCGGTATACGCATCCCGGATCCGGCGATTGACCATGGCCGGCCGGGCATCGAGCTCCATCACCGCCACCGTGAAGGACTTGAAGTCCTGGTGGGTGGTGATCGCCTGCGCCGTACCGGGAGCCATCTTGCGGCCCCAGTTGGCTGCCTCGGCGGCCACATCGAGCACCTTGCGGAAGCTGTCGTTCTTCAGGAAGCTGCGCCGGAACTCATAGCTGTCCATCCCGAACTTCGCGGCAAGCTTCTCGATCAGTAGCTCCCGCGCGGTGACCATGTCGGGGGCCCACACGTTACGCACGGCGCTGGTCGGCAGGTCGTCGTAGTTGCCGGTCTCGGTCAGCAACATGTCGGTCGGCCCGAAGTCATAGGGGACCACGGTGATCAGGTTGAAGAAGCCCGCCGAGGTGAAGTAGTTGCCGACGGCCTTGTTTCCGGAGAAGCCGAATCGCGGGTCCTGCGCCGCGGCCGAGCCGGAGAATATCTCGCCCAGCCCGTGGGTGACGTCCATGGCCGCAGAGGTGTGCCGCAGCTGGAACCCGGTGACGCTCTGCCCGACCACGCTGGCGGCCACGTGGCAGATCGCCAGGGGGTGCATGCGTCCGTGCCGGTTGTCATCTGCGCGGTGCCACATCAGGCGAACTGGTTTGCCGAAGAGCTTGGAGGCCTCGACGGCTTCGAAGGCCGCGTCGGAGAACAGGTGGCGGCCGAAGGAGCCGCCTCCGGTGACGCAATGCACCGTGACCTTTTCCGGTGGCATGTCCAGCAGCAGGGCGATGCGTTGCAGCGTCACGATCGGCATCTTCAGGACCGACCAGATCTCCGCACTGTCGGAGCGAACGTCCGCGATGGCGTTGTTGGTCTCCATCGGGGACCCGCTGCGGAACTGGAAGGTGAAGGTCTCCTCGATGACCTCAGCCAATGGCTCCGCGTTGGGCATCGGCAATTGCGCGTCGGCGACCTGGCCGGCGAGGTTGGTGTTGTTCGCGTTGTCCTTGGTGCCCGCTCCCCATTCCACCCGTAGCGCCCGGACTGCGTCGATGCACTGACCGAACGTGCGGGCTCGCACCGCAACGCCGGTGCTGATCGCCCCGACGTCGGTGACCCCGGGCATCCGCTTGACGGCGGCGAGGTTGCGGATGGCCGAGACCTTGCCGAAGAAGGTCGGGGGACGGCAGATCATGGTGGGCAGGGCGCCCGGCACCTGCAGGTCCATGGTGAACTGCTTCGCCCCGGTCACGATGTCGCGGGCATCCACCCGTCCCACCGACTTCCCGACCAGTGATCCCGATGCGGCCTTCAGCTCAACCTCGAGCGGCTTGGTGACCAGCGATGCGGCCCGCTCGGCGAGGGAGCCGTAGCTCGCCACCTGACCCGCCGGCCCGAGCACCATCCCCGCACGGGTACTCACCGCTGAGGAGGGCACGCCCCACATCTGGGCCGCGCTCTGAGCGAGGGCGGTGCGCGCCGTCGCGGCCATGATCCGTACCGGCAGGTAGAACGCGTACACCGCGGTCGACCCGCCGGTGAGCTGATTGTGGACCAGCTCGGGACGAGCGTCGGAGAGGGTGATGTCGATCTGCTCGATCGGCAGGTCCAGCTCATCGCCGATCATCTGCGCGAAGGAGGTGGTGAGCCCCTGGCCCACCTCCTGACGCGGCATGTTGAAGTGCGCGGTGCCATCCGGACGGATGTCGATACGCAGCAAGTGGTGGGTCTCGTTGGCGACATCACGCATGGTGTCGAGGAAGTCGTAGACGTCGCCGAAGAGCGGGTTGCTGGGCAGGGGTGTCGCGCCGGCGGCATGGGCCCCCTCGGCGCCCGGCCCGGTCGAGAGGTCTGCGGTGACGGCGAGGGTGGTGCCGGCCAGGACATAGCCGAGGAACCGCCGGCGGGAGGTGCCGCCGACGTCGGTCGGGGCAACCTCGGCGATCGGAGCGCGCTCGGGGATCGTGGAGGCGGACATGGGCGGTCCTTTCGCGTCGGTACCGAGCCGATATCAGCCAAGGGGCGCAGTGGGCGCGCGATCCGTGCCTGAGGTGAGCTGGGTCTCACAGGGGTGGCTGAGCGCCAGCATGACAATGAAGAACAAGAACTTCAAGACTTGTCTAGAAAAATGCCCACCTGGGGGTCGAGCGCGGCTTCGACCCGGTCAGCGTCCGGGAGCGTTGCTCAAAAATGCCCGCAGCAACTGCGCGGCGATCTCCTCGGACACCTCGACAAGCCCGAGCGTTCCGGCGGGGTTGTACCAGCTGTGTACGTGCGAGAGTGCGCCGAGTGCGAGCTGGATGGAGATGCTGGCTTGCTGACGGGCGATCTTGTGCGCCCTCGCGACCTCTGCGGCGACGGCGCGAAAGACCATCCCGTGCTCCAGGCGCAGCTCGGCCAGGCGGGTGTCGATCGCGGGAACGGGGACGGACATGGCGAACAGTGGAGCGAACGCGGGGTAGTCGCGGATCTCGATGATCGCCTGCTCGGCGAACAGCCGGCGCAGACGCTCGGCGGCCGGGAGCTTTGCGGCAGCGATGGGGCGCAGGCGGGCGAGCACCTCGGCCGTCGCATTCTCGATCGAACGCAGGAAGAGCTCCTCCTTGGAGGAGTAGTAGTAGTACAGGCTCGCGCCCCGCAGATCCAGCCGGGCCGCGATCTCTTCGAAGTTCGCGCCGTCGTATCCCCGCTGGGCGAAGATCTCCGCCGCGGTGCGCTCGAGGAGCCGGCGCCGCTCGGCGCGTTTACGGGCAACGCGTCCCTCGGCGAGGTCCCCGGGTACGGACGGCGCGGTGGACGCCCGCGCGATCGGTGCGCTCACCTCGGCCATGCCTCCCCTGGGTTTTGGTCCCGGACAGAGCGTAGAGCAGCCCTTGCCAGGCTCTCGAAAATCAAGACCACTCTAGAAGATCTAGAGGTGGCGTGCTAGCGTCCGCGTCATCGGGGCGCCTCGGGTCGTGGGAAGGACGTCGTCATGCGCACGAACGCCGTGCTCGGATCGTGGGTTGTGCTCGCCGCTGTACTCCTCGCCGCGTGTGGCGGGGACGGTGATTCGGCCGTGGACTCCGCGCCCGGAGGGCTGCTGACCGGCCCGGGGGTCTCCGCGGACACCATCGCGCTCGGCGTTCTCACCGACAACTCCGGACCGTTTAAGAACCTTGGGGTGAACCTGCGGGCCGGTCAGGAACTGTGGGTGCGCGACATCAACGCCGCCGGCGGGATCTGCGATCGGCAGATCGCGCTCGAGGTTCGCGACCACGGGTACAAGGCCGAGCAGGCCAAGGTCCTCTTCCCCGAGCTCGAGCCCAAGGTGGCCGGAGTCATCGAGATCCTGGGATCTGCGGTGGTGTCCACGCTCAAGAGCGACATCGCCGACTCTCAACTCACCTCGACCGCCATCGCGTGGAGTTCGTTCCTGCTGGACCAGCCCTATCTCGTGGTCGCCGGCACCACCTACGACGTCGAGATCATCAATGGTCTGTCCTACCTGCTGGACGAAGGCCTGATCAAGGCGGGCGACACGATCGCCGACATCTACATCGACGGTGATGGCGGTCTGAACGGACTGTTGGGCGCGCAGTACATGGCCCGCGAACACGATCTGAAGATCGTGGAGAAGAAGCTGACCGCGACCGACGCCGACCTCACCAACGTCGTCACCGGTCTGCGGGGTGAGAACGTGGACGCCATCGTGATGACGACCACACCCTCCCAGACGGCATCGGTCGCCTCCGCGAGTGCAGCGCTCGGCCTGCAGGTGCCGATCGTTGTCAACAGTCCCTCCTTCGATCCGGTGATCCTCGACGGACCGGCCGCGGAGGCCTTGGACAACCTGTACGTCGTCGCGAGCGCTGTCCCGTACTCCGCCGACGTCCCGCAGGCCGTCACTATCGCCAAGGCCTACGAGGCCGCCAACACCGGGCGTCCCAGCTACGCGGTGCAGTACGGATACGCACTGGGACTGATGTGGCAACAGATCCTCGAGCGGGCGTGTGCCGCAAACGACCTGTCCCGGGCCGGCATTTTTGCGGCGAAGAACGCCAGCACCACGATCGATACCAAGGGCCTCATTGCTGCGCTCGACTTCTCCACCCCGGGTGCTCCCTCGACCCGGGAGGTGTACATCGCCCGCGTCGACCCCAGCGCTGCCGGCGGTCTGCGCCCGCAAGGGCCGCTGTTCGTCTCGGCGGACGCGAAGGCCTACCAGGCGCCGCACCAGAAGTAGCCCGCGCGATTCCCGGCCACCGGAGGGAGAGTGAGCATGGATGTCCCGAGCATGATGCGCCAAGCGGTCACGCTGAACGCCGATCGCCCGGCGATCCGCACCGAGGAACATCAACTGACGTTTACTCAGATGTGGGATCGGGGCGTCCGGCTGGCCAACGCACTGATCGATCTGGGCGTGCGTCCGGGAGATCGGGTCGCCGGCCTGGAGGACAACAACCTCGGCGCGGCGGACCTGTTCCTTGCGGCGGCGATCGCCGGCGCTGTACGGGTCCCGTTGTACGCCCGCAACTCCGCCGACGCGCACGCCCACATGGTCAGCCACACCGGCACCTCGGTGATCATCACCGATCAGGCCTACGCCGACTCCGTCGCCGACCTGCCCGCAGCGCTGGACAGCCTGCGCCATGTCGTGGTCCGCGACGAGGGATACGAAAAGTGGCTGGGCGGCCAGTCCGACCTCGACCCCATGGTCGAGGTCGGTGCCGATGACTGGTACATCATTCGCCATTCGGCCGGGACCACCGGCAAGCCGAAGGGGACCGGGTACACCCAGCACGTCTGGCTGGTGAACTGCCGCAACTGGTTCTACCGCCTGCCGAATCTGCGCTGGGACAGCGTCGTGGGACACGCCGGGCCGATCTCCCATGCCTCCGGTTACCTCTTCCTCCCTGCCTGGCTGCACGGCAGCACCAACCTGCTGTTCGGGGCGTTCGACGCCGAGAAGGTCCTCGACCTGATGGAACGTCACCGCGTCACGCACATGTTCGCCCCACCTTCGATGGTGGCGATGCTCGCCGCGGCGGGCGTGGGTGCGCGGGACCTGTCCGCGCTGGAATGCATGCTGGTGGGCGGCGCACCGATCACCGACGCCACAGCGAACGCGGGGCGCCACGCGTTCGGGGACGTGCTCCACCAGATCTTCGGTCAGACCGAGGCGGTGCCGTTGACCATCATGACCCCGGCCGAGTGGTTCGGGGATCATGCCGGATCCACGCCGATGCGCGCCGCCGGCCGGGTGCTGCCGTTCGCCCGCGTCGAGGTCCGCGACGAGGACGGCGCGGTGCTGCCGCTGGGCGCGGAGGGGGAGCTGTGGGCGCAGGTCGAGGGGCAGATGCGCGGCTTCTGGGGCGACGATGACCTGACCGCGACGCGTCTGGTGGACGGCTGGGTCCGCACCAGGGACATCGGCCGAATCGACGCAAACGGCTTCGTCTACATCCTGGACCGGGTCGACGACATGATCGTCTCCGGTGGCTTCAACATCTGGCCGGCGGAGCTGGAAACCGTTATCAACGACCATCCCGAGGTCATCGAGGTCGCCGTGTTCGCCGTCCCGGACCCGAAGTGGGGCGAGAGCCCGATGGCGATGTGCCGGGTGGCGGAGGGCGCGAAGGTCACCGCAGCGGAGATCATCGAGCTGGTGCGGGAACGTGCCGGTTCCTACAAGAAACCCTCGCGGGTGGAGTTCACCACCGAAGCACTGCCGAAGAACGTGGTCGGCAAGTTACTGCGCAAGCAATTGCGTGAGCAGTACTGGGCGGGCGGCGGCAACCGCGTCGCTGGAGCCTGAGCCACCCGATCATGACCGACACGTCCGCGGGACATAGCACCCCATGCAAAAAGAAAGGTAGGCGTCGTCCATGACCGCCACACTGCCCGTACCGATGACCGCGCGCGCGGCCGCGCCGCAGGACTATGACCTGCCGTGGGCCTTCACCCCCGAGCACCTGGCGTGGCGGGAGACGGTGCGCTGCTTCGTCGAGCGGGAGGTCGAACCGGGCGCCGCCCAGCGCAGCATCACCTCGACCTTCGATGCGGCGCTGGTCGCCAAGGCCGGCGAGCTGGGGATGTTCGGGCTGCTCATCGACCCCGAGTACGGCGGCGCGGGTGCGGACCTGCGCACCCTGTGCGTCACCGTCGAAGAACTGGCCAAGGTCGACTCCTCGCTGGCGATCACCGTCCACGTTCAGACGATCGTTGCGGCCCTGCTCCAGCACCTGGCCAAGGACCGACCGGACCTCTGTTACGGCATTCTGCCCGCGGCCGCGAGCGGCGAGACCTTCATCGCCATCGGGCTCACCGAACCGTCCGGCGGCTCGGACGCGGGCAACATCTCCACCACGGCCCGCCTGGACGGTGAGCACTGGGTGATCAACGGTTCCAAGCAGTTCATCACCAACAGCGGAACACCGTTCTCGCGCTACGTCATTGTGATGGCGGCCGTCGGGGAGAAGATCAACGGCCGCCCGCCGGTGTCGGCATTCCTGGTTCCGCTGGACGCGCCAGGGGTCACGGTCGGGGGGTCGTACGCCAAGCTGGGCTGGCGGGCCTCGGACACCCATCCCCTGTTCTTCGACGAGGTCCGCCTTCCGGCGGACGCCCTGATCTCTCGCCCCGGTCGCGGTTACGGGGACGTTCTGGAGTTCCTGACCTGGGCACGGCTGCCGATCGCCGCGATCAGCGCCGGTCTTGCGGCGGGCTGCCTGGCCGACACGCTGCGCTTCGTCACCGAGCGCGAGTCCTTCGGCAAGCCACTCGGATCGCACCAGGGGGTTGCGTTCGACATCGCGGAGATCTCCGCGCTGACGGCAACCGCCCGCACCATGACGTATGACGGTGCGTGGAAGTACGACCACGGGCACCCGATCAAGGAATGCGCCGCTACCGCGAAACTGGTGGCCTCCGAGGCCGCGAACAAGGCCGCCTACCTGGCCACCCAGTTGCAGGGCGGCTACGGCTTCATCGAGGAGACCGCCACCACGCGGCACTACCAGGATGCCCGCATCCTGACCATCGGTGAGGGCACCTCACACGTACAGCGGATGCTGATCGCCCGCTCCCTGGGCCTACCGGTGTGAGCGGTGCCCAAGCTCAGCGGTGAGTGCGGTGATCCGCCGTGATGCATCGCAAGGCCGAGGAGGAGGCCGATGGTGCCGTTCCATCGGCGACGGGCGATTGAGCCGAGGGGAGCCGAGCTTGCTCGAGATCCCGAGGCGATTGAAGCCCGTTGAGCGCAGGGATCACGACGAGAACGCCGCGAGGCGCTCGGCGGGCGCCGCACTAGGCGGCGTGGCCGAGGTATCTGGCGAATAGGTCCTCACCATCGAGCTCGCCGGGCTCGCCCGCGAAGGCGATGTGGCCCTTCTGCAGCAGGTAGACGTAGTCCGAGAGCTCGAGCGCCTTGGTGACGTACTGCTCGACGAGCAGCAGGCTGGCGCCGCCGTCGGCGAGCCTTCGCAGGAACTCAAAGATCTCATCGACCACGATCGGGGCCAGGCCCATGCTGACCTCGTCGAGCAGGATCACCTTCGGGGACTGGACGTAACCGCGGGCCAGTGCCAGCATCTGCTGCTCTCCACCGGAGAGAGTTCCGGCGACCTGGTTCAGTCGGCGCCCCAGCACCGGAAACGCCTCACCCGCCTTGGTGATCGCCTCGTCTTCCCGGCCTCGGGGGGACTGCACGATCAGGTTCTCCTTGACCGTCAGCGAAGCGAAAACACCGCGGCCCTCGGGAATGTGACACATCCCGCGGGGAACCAGGGTGTGCGGGGCGTCGCCCGTCACGTCGACGCCGTCCAAGATCATCCGGCCTGCGGTCGGGGCCAGCAGCCCGGCGCACACCCGCAGCAGCGTCGTCTTGCCTGCGCCGTTGGCCCCGAGCAACGCGACGACAGCGCCACGGGGCACGGCCAGGGTGATGTCGGTGAGAACCGGGGTCTGTCCGTAGCCCGCGTCGACGTGATCCAGCGTCAGCATTTCTTGTTAACCCCCGAGGTGTTCACTTGTCTGTGCACAGGGGCCTGCTGCCCCGCGGGGCGGTCCACCCCTGCGTGGTCAGCAGCTCGAAGTACACGCACTGCACCAGCGGCGCGAATTTCTGATTCGGGCTGAAGGTCAGCGGCGGCGCGAGGCCATCGAGGTCCTCGTTCTTGATTCGTCCCAGCCCGGTGAACACATCCGCCGTGGTGAGCGCCCGCCCGATCGCGGACGCGCCCAGGTTCTCGATGCCGGCCTTGAACAACATCCCCGCTGCCCACGCCGCCATCGACGCGCCGTCGGTCTCCAACCCGGGCGCGTATTGCGCGAGCGCCGCGGCATACTCGCGCTGGCCGGGGGTGTCGGTGCGCATCCAGGGCGCGTTGGAACTTGCGGTGAACAAGGTGTTCTTGCGGATATTGGGGTCCTTGGCCTGGGCGGGAGAGATCACCAGCCCGTTGCTGATCAGCGGCGGGAAGTACCCCAGGGATGCGCAGGAGCGGGCAATGCGCCCGATCGAGGACCCGTCCACCGCGACTCCGAGCGCCTGCACCCCCGCGTTCTTCGCGTTCTGGCACTGGGCAGTGAAGTCGGTCTGGGTCAGCGAGACCGGCGAACTGTAAACGATCTCTGCCCCAAGCGCCTTGGCGCGCTCGGGGATCAGCTTGGACGCGTTGGTGCACGCGGTGGCCTCGACGCAGTACAGCAAACCCAGCTTGGTCTTCTGCTGCCTGACGAGTTCGATCAGCGCCCCGCCGGCCTGGCCCTCCAAGCCCGAGCCCTGCGGGAAGAACAGCGGGTGGGTGTTCCACTCGAAGGCCAGCAGGTCCCCGCCGACCACCGGGATCTTGGCCTTCTCGGCCCCGTCGATCAGGCCGGTCATCGACAGCGCGGAGAACGTCGCGACCAGAGCGATCACCTTGCGCTCGTTCACCAACTGCGCGACCGCCGAGGCGGCGCGGGTGGCGTCAGCCCCGTCGTCGGCGACGAAAACCTGCACCGGGTGACACGCCAACCCACCGGAGGCGTTGAGGTGCTTGGCCCACACGGCCAGCGCCGTGCGGGCGCTGGCCGTGATCGGCCCGGCCACCCCGCTGAAGCTGCCGACCTGCCCGATGCGAATCGGTGCTCCTGCACTGGTGCAGCGCGGGGGTGACGCGACACCCGCGGGGCCGGCGACCTCGGATTCGTTGGCCGCGGCGGGGTCGGCGGCACTCTCCCGGCCGGGAGCGCCGCCGGCCTCGCCCGCTCCCGCGGGGTTTGCGGCCTTGCCGGCGTCGACCTCGTCGAGCTCAATCGTCAGCGTGGACTCATACGCCCCGGAAAGGTCCGGCCCGGTGGCGCTGGGGCCGAGTGCCTCGCGGAGCTCGTCGAGGACGGCCGGGGAGAGCGGCGCCCGGCCGCCGCCGGCGCCGGCGGCGATCTCGGCGTCCTCGGCGCGGGTCCCGCAGCCCGTCGCCAGCACTGCGGTGACGGCGAGGATGCCGAGCGGACGCCGAAGGCGGATCACTGCGTGGGATAGCCGTCGGTTCGCACTGGTCGTCATCAGCGGGTGTCTGGGAGCAGGTTGCACAGCGGGCGGCTTCCCCGGGGCGCGGTGAAGCCGTCCTTGCCGAGCTTGGTGATGTAGGTGCAGCCGCTGGTGCGGATGCCCTTGTTGGCCGGGGTGAAGTCCAGTGGGCCGGTCAGCCCGCCCAGGGTCTCGTTCTCCAGAGTGCGCAAACCCGCGTTGATGTCCGCCGCGGTGAGTGCCTTGGTCCGTGCTGCGGGGCCCAGGGCCGCGACTCCTGCCTCGAGCAACTTGGCCGAGGACCAGACCTGGCTGGACATACCTGCCGGGCGCAGCTGCGGGGCGTAGGTCCGCAGGGCCTGCTGGTACTCCCGAAGCCCGGGTTCGCTGGTGAGGAACCAGGGTGCGTTAACCCCGACGGTGGTGACGTCGAACGAGCGGATGACCGGGTCCTCGGCCTGCTTGGCGGTAAAGGCGAACCCGCCGGTGACCAGAATCGGCATGTACCCCAGGGCCTTGCACGAGCGGGCTAAGCGGGCCACCGACGAGCCGTCCATGGCGAGCGCGAGTTCCTGTACGCCGGCATTCTTGGCGTTCTGACACTGCGCGGTGAAGTCCGGCTGCGTCACCGAAATCGGGGCGTCGTAGACCAGCTCCAAGCCCTCGCGGGCGGCAGCATTGCGCACCGGCTCGATCAGGCCGGTGCACAGGGCGGCCTCGACGCAGTAGAGCAGGCCGAGCCGCTTGCTGCCGTTGTCGGCGGCGCTGCGGATCAGCCCGGCAATGGCCTCGTCGAGCCCGCCGCCCTGCGGATACAGGCAGGGGTGCGTCGACCATTCAAAGCTTCCGATGTCGGCGCCGAGGGTGGGGATGCAGGACTTCTCCATCTCGGGGAGGAAGCCCTTCATTGACAGCGCGAGGATGTTGCCGACGAAGGCGACGACCTTCTTCTCGTTGATCAGCTCCCGCGCGGCGACCGCGGCGCGGGCCGGGTCGCCCCCGTCGTCGCGCACGAAGATGGTGACCGGGTGGCAGGCCAGGCCGCCGCGGGCGTTGATGTCCTTGGCCCACACGGCCAGCATCTGTAGCGCGTCGCCGGCGATCGGTCCCACGACACCGGAGAAGACCCCGACTTGACCGAGGGCCACCGGGGCACCGGGGGTGGTGCAAGGCTGCTCCTTGGTCACCGGGGCGCCGGACGTGGTGGGCTGACCGTTGGCCTTCGGCCGATCCGGGGCGGCGCCCGGTCTCGCTAGATTTCCAGGCGCCGGGCCCGGGGCCGCGTCAGCGGTGCCGGTCTCGACCGAGCTCGACCCTGCGCCTGGCACGGCCACTGCTGCATCGGCGGCAGGGTCGGCGGCGGGGTTAACGAGGGACTGCACCGAGTCGGGGTCGATCGTGACGGGGCCGGCGGCCACCCCGGCGCGCACCTCGGCGTCCGAGGCGCGGGTGCCGCACCCGGAGGTCAGCAGCACCAGCGCAGCGGTTGCCGCGGTGATCGTCAGCATGAATCGGCGCCTCGCGGCTCCCGTGGTGAACTCGCTTGGCTCGATCATTGCTTCACCATCTCGGGGATCTTGGGGCGTTGCGCGGCCGGCAGGGGGTGTTCGGTCAGTCTGGCTCGAGTCGTGCTTTCGCGCCGCCACCCCGATTGGGTGGCCCAGCGCGCCACGGGCAGGTGCGGGCGCCGGGTCGAATACACCGCGGCCAGGACCGCGCCGAGCCCGAAGAACACCTGGAACTCCTCGGCGAACTCGCTCTGGTAGGCCGGGCCGACGTAGAGGAACAGTGGACCGATGATCGCGGCTGTGATGGTCGAGCGCCCAGAGATCGCCAGGACGGCCAGCAGGATGAGCGAGAACACGTAGTTGAAGCTGGTGCCCGACACCGAGCCGAACTGGCCCGCGAACAACGCCCCGCTGATGCCGGCG
The DNA here is from genome assembly GCA_052388275.1 of Sporichthyaceae bacterium. GTDB lineage: Bacteria > Actinomycetota > Actinomycetes > Sporichthyales > Sporichthyaceae > JBQTII01. The sequence continues at coordinate 15,741 of JBQTII010000075.1, forward strand.
AGGAATGCCGAGAGGCAGAAGACCAATACCCGGGTGACGTTGGCGGAGGCGCCGAGGGTGGCCAGGGCGAGGGGGGAGTCCGACAGGCTGCGCAGCAGCCGACCAAGGCGGCTGCGTTCGATCACCATCACCAGGGCGAACCCGGCGACGGCGAAGCCGAGCAGCAGGTAGTAGTAGGCCGTGTCGGTGGTGAAACCCGCCGGCCGGGTGGTCGTCAGGTCCGCGGTCCCGAACATGTAGGGCTTGACGTAGAAGAACTGTGCGATGAAGATCCCGAACCCGAGTGTCGCCAGCGCGAGGAACAGCCCGGAGAGCCGGATCGCGGGGATCGCGACCACCGCCCCGACCGGGACGGCGATCAGGCCACCGAACAGCACCGCGAACCCCCACGGCACCCCATTGGAGACGGCGTGGGCGAAGGCGGCGGCGCCGACGGCGGCCAGGGAGATGTGACACAGCGACACCTGACCCGAGGTGTGCACCAGCAGGCCGAGGGACAGGAACAGCAGCACCTGGCTCATCGCGTTGATCCACACCGGCAGCCGCGAGCCGACGATGTGCGGAACGGCGACGGCGAACAGCAATACCGCTGCGGCGACGAGCAACCTGGTCTGTGGATGCAGCACCAGCGGGGCCGCGGTCCGCGCCCGCACCCCCGACCCGAGGTCACCAAGGCGCTTGCGCCCGAGGACCAGAAGCGCGATGAACAACACGATGAAGGGCAGGTTGAAGTCCAGGCCCTGCAACCAGGTGTACTGCGAGGCCTCCTTGCTCACCAGCTTCTGCGCCACCCCGATCGCCAGCCCGCCGGCGTAGGCCAGCGGCAGGCTGCGGAACGCGCCAATGGCGGCCGCGCCGAAGGCCTGCACGACCAGCAACGACAGCAGCGTGACGTCGAGCTGTTGCTGCTGCGCGGCGAGCAACACCCCGGAGGCGGCCGCGAAACAGGACCCGATCAGCCACGCCTGCCGGCGCACCCGCCTTGGCGCAACGCCGGTGGTGTCCAGCAGTGCCGGGTCGTCCACGACGGCGCGCATCGTGACGCCAAGGCGCGAACGCTCCACGAGGACGAACAACGCCACCGCGGCGATCGAGACCGCGACGAAGGTGATCAGCGAGTCGTTGGTGACGGCGACCCCGGAGACGGTGAAGGCCTCGTCCTGGGACAGGAACGGATCGAACAAGCGGAAGTCGGCGCCGTAAATCGCGGTAACGGCGGCCCGGATCAGCAGCAGCAGCCCGATGGTCCCGACGATCTGATAACTGACGGGTACTCGGGCCAGGCCCCGCGCCATCCGCTCCAGGGCGAAGCCGATCAGGACCCCGAAGCCGACGATCGCGATCAGGGCAGCGATTGGCCACGGCACCCCTTGCTGCTGGCGTAGTTCGTAGAAGACATAGGCCGCCCCGGCACCGACTGCGCCATGTCCGAAGTTGAACAGCCCCGACGTGCGGTAGGTGAGCACCAGGCCCATCGCGGCCAGGCCGTAGATCGACCCGATGACCAGGCCGAACACCAGGAACGGAACGTACTCACTCATGTGAAATACCGTCAGGAAGGCAGATTCCGCAGGGTTGCAGGCCCGCGGCGCGGTGACCCGCTGCGTCGGCGGTGACCAGCTGCTTTCCGGTGAGCATCAGGCAGTCAAGGGTGTGGAAGCGGCGCATCCCGGCGACGCTGCCGTACACCCCGGCGCTCACGTCGGCAGCGGCCGCGATCGGTGCGGGGTAGCGGCGGTCGGTCTCGGTGAGCACCTCCCGGCGGGCAATCGCGACGTTGCGCAGCCCTGCCAGTAGCCAGCTGAGCACTCCGAGGCCGCCGACGATCAGCGCGAGAATGCCGACGGCGAACCAGCGAGCCTGCGAATCCAGTTCGACGGTGTCGCTGACCCCCAGCCAGCCCACGGCCAGACCGATCACGGCCAGGGCGAGGCACACCGTCAGAACCCCGCGATCCCCCCGCGCCCACGGCGAGGGTGCGTCGAGGTTGTGCCGGTGCGTCAACCGACGCGCGCGTGCGCGATCGGTCGAAGAGGCGCTGACGGCGAGGCTGCTCACTGTCCGGCGTTCGAGTCCAGCCGGGCGCGGATTCCGCGCAGCTCCCGCCATTGGTCGCGTAGGTCCGCGGAGAGCCAGAGCATGCCGCCGACGCCGAGCAGGAACACCCCACCCAGACCGGCGGAGGCCAAATACGGCAGTTGTTCGGACACGAAGCCGGTGTCGCTGATCTTGAACCAGCCGACGAGGAGCATCACCGCTCCGGCCACGGTGGCGACGACGGCCAGTGCCCGGTCCCACTGTGCCCGCAGCACCTTAACGAGATTCACCTCAGGCCTCCATCGGGCTGCGTACATGTCATCGATGTGTCGATCATCCGCGCACTCCTCGGTAGCGCAACACGAGCGTGCCGCCGAAGGTCGCCGCACCCGCCGCAGCCACCAGCAGGTAGAGCCAGCCGATGTCCGAGCCGATCGCGGCCCGCCTTCCCTGCAGGGACGCGAGGTCGATCCCCGCCGGGACGGGTGCCGCTGGGACGAGCCCGGGCGCGACCTCGCCGCTCGGCACCGCGCCGACCGGGGCGAGCGGGCTCGTCGGCACGGCGCTCGCGGGCTGGTCGAACTCCGCGGTGTCCGGAGCCGCTGGGGTGGCCCCGAGGGCGGGCTCCGCGGAGGGGGTGAAGGAGACCTCCGCGCGCAGCAACCCGACGGAGTAGGTCACCGGCGTCTCGCCGGAGAAGCCGCCGGGCGAGCCCTGCGGCGGAGCGGGCAGCGTCACGGTGAACTCCAGGCCCGCGCCGATGATCCCGTCCGGGGTCTTGCGCGGTTGCTGGTAGGTGGTGGGGATCCCGGCCTCGGTCATGGCCCGGGTGAAGTCCCGGGTCGGGATCGGGGTGCCCATCGGTTCCATCCCGGGGCCGATGAGGAAGAACTGTCCGTCGCGCAGCGCGAAGCTGGGCGCCGGGACAACGGTCGCCGGTGCGCCGGGCGGGCCGGGGATCGTCAGGGTCAGCCCGGGCGCGCTCAGCGAGCTGAACGCGAGCTCGCTGGCGCGAGCCAGCGTGCCGGCGGAGTCCCGCTCGGCCTTTGCGAGTCCGTGAAATCCGCTGATCAGCAGCGCCTCGCCCAGCCGGACCGCGTCGGCGTCGCTGGTGGCGCGCGCGGTGATGGTCCCGCCCTCGTTGAGGATCCGCGCGCTCGCCGTGGCGCCGTTCGCGGTGGAGCCGCCGGTGGCACTGGCCGCAGTGAGCCTGTTCCCGCTCTCCGAGCGCAGTTCGACGCCGGGGTAGGACAGCTGGCGGACGTCGTCGCCTGCGGTCGTGGCGACCACGAAGGGGTAGGTCGGCAGGGGCACGCCCGCGGCGCCGCCGATCACCCCGGGGATGCCCGCGATCTCCTCGCCAGGGAAGGGAAACGCCGCGTACGCGTCGGACTGCTGCAGGGAGTTCTGCTCGGCCACCGCGGTCGGACCTTGCAGCTGCGGGGACACCCCGAGCGGGATCGAGCCGTTGGACAGGATCGCCCGGACCCCGCTCGCCTCGGCGACCGCGGCGTAGGAGGCCTCTCCGACCGCAACCCCGCCGAGCCCGACCCCGCCACCGAGTAGGGCCATCGCCATGGCGGCAGAGCCGAGCGCGACTCGCCGCATGTGAGCTCCTTCCCGGCGCGGGATCAGAATCGGTTTCATCGCAGTATGGCCGTGAAAGTCATGATCGTGGGGTTTCTCCGAGCTAACAGTACGGACTCGTACTGTCCTTGCCTACTGGCCGGTAGCCCTGGCCAGGAGGGTGTGGCAGCATCGGGTCAGCGCACCCGAGGCGAAGGACATACGCGATGCGGCGCAAGCTCTACACCCCCGACCACCTGGCGTTCGCGGACTCCGTCGCGGCCTTCGTCGCCAAGGAGGTCCTGCCGCACTACGACGCGTGGGAGGTGGCCGGGATCATCGACCGCGACGCCTGGCGCGCGGCCGGTAAGGCCGGCCTGCTCGGCCTGAGCGTGCCGGAGGAGTTCGGCGGCGGCGGCAACACCGACTACCGGTACAACGCGATCGTCTGTGAGGGGATCGAGGGCACGCCGGGGCTGGCGATCCCGCTGCACAGCGAGGTGGTCGGCCCTTACCTGACCGATCTGTGCACCGAGGAACAGAAGCAGCGCTGGCTTCCCGGCTTCTGCTCGGGGGACCTGGTCTCGGCGATCGCGATGACCGAACCCGGCGCCGGCAGCGACCTGCAGGGGATCCGGACCACCGCGGTGCGCGACGGTGCGGACTGGGTGATCAACGGTTCCAAGACCTTCATCACCAACGGCATCCACTCCGACATCGTCATCGTGGTCACCCGCACCGACCCGGCCGCCGGCTCCAAGGGCCTCTCGTTGTTCATGGTCGAGCGCGGGATGCCCGGCTTCGAGCGTGGGCGCAACCTGGACAAGATCGGCCTGCACGCCCAGGACACCGCGGAGCTTTCCTTCACCGATGTGCGGGTGCCGGCGAACAACCTGCTCGGTGAGCCGGGCCGCGGCTTCTTCCACCTGATGCACAACCTGCCGCAGGAGCGCCTGGTCATCGCGATCGGTGCAGTTGCGCGCGCGGAACGGATCTTCGAGCAGACCCTGGACTACATCAAGGAGCGCAAGGCTTTCGGTAAGCCGATCGGCAGCTTCCAGCACACCAAGTTCGTCGCCGCCGAGATCGCCACCGAGCTCGACGTGGCCCGCGCCTATGTCGACCGATGCATCCTGGATCATTCCGACGGTGAGCTCTCCGCAGCCGATGCGTCCAAGGCCAAGTGGTGGTGCACGGAGCTCTCCCGCTCGATCATCGACCGCTGCCTGCAGATGTACGGCGGCTACGGCTACATGGAGGAGTACCCCGTCGCGCGGGCCTTCCGCGATGCCCGCGTCAGCACCATCTACGGCGGGACGACGGAGATCATGAAGGAGATCATCGGCCGCGACCTGGGGTTGTGATCTGCGGCGCCCGCCGCATATCCCGGTCACCGGCCACGGCACACAGGCTGGCTGCCCACGGGCGCCGTCCACCCTTCAACGGTCAGCAGTTCGATGAACACGCATCCGCTGCTCGGGGCGCGGTCCTACGCCCCCGAAGCGACACCCAGCGGCAGCACAAGAAGCCGGCACGATTATTTCCTCGCCGCGTATGAACTGCTGGCCCAGTCCGGTTCTGACGGGGTGACAGTGGACGCCCTGTGTCGGCGGCTCGGGGTGACCAAGGGCTCGTTTCGCTGGCACTTCGAGGGCATGCCGGCGTTCACCGACGCGCTCGCCGACCATTGGGCACAGCATCACGAAGAGCGCCTCGCGGCAGTCACCATCGAACCCGACCCCGTCAAGCGGCTCGGCTCGTTGCTCTCAACGTTGCTGTGCGAACCGGACCCGGCCGACGCCGCGCTGCGAGCGTGGGCTCACTCTGAACCAGCGTTCCGTGACGGGCTAAGGCGCATTGATGGCCAGCGTCAGCAAGCCTTCGCTACGTCGATCTTGGAGGCGACTGGCGATGCCGCGGCAGACCTGTTGGGTGACGCGATGCTGGGGCTCGCGATCGGACTGCACCAGAACCCGCCCGGCTTCGATCCAGAAACTGCGACGCGACTCGTGCTGGCGTTCGCCCGCAGATACCTGCGGGTCGACGCAGAGGTGCAAGTCACAGACAACCAACCGGTGATCGTGATCAGGCGTCCGGGCTGACCCGCGGGAACGACCTCGGGTTCCGCTCACACATAGGGCGGCGCTAGGCCGGGAAACATCGGGAAGTGCTTGATATTGGTGGTCGACGGCTGTGAACCCAAGCTCAGGGCAGTGGCCGCGACGATGAGGTCAGCGACGTCGATCGTGTGGTGGCTACGGCGGTAGCGACGGCCGAACTCGGCGGCCTCGGTGGCGATCTGGGAGTCGACCGCAATCCAGTCGATGGCGGCGAACAGGCGGCGGGCGGTCCCTCGTTCGCCGGACCGAAGCCCGCGGTCCACCTCGACTCTGGTGATCTCCGAGCACACGGGAGGGGAGGGCAGATTGAGCAGGTAGGCCGTCGCGGGTTCGTGTCCACGAAGGTGGTCGATGAGCACCGTTGCATCGATCACCTGTGCGGTCATCGGGTCGCTGCCTTGGCCCGTTCAGATGCTCGCATCTCATCGAGGTACGCACGGCCTTCAGGCAGATAGGCGGCCGAGCCCGCAGTGTCGGTGACGGCGCTACGCCACGCGTCGAGGCGTTCGCCGGTGTCGTTGTGGGCCAACTCGGTCTCCAGGGCGCGGCGGATCACGCTCGAGACGCTGATTCCATGACGTTGTGCACGCTGGGACAGCTCGCTGTGCTGGCCTTCGTCCAGGTAGATCTGAAATCTCTTCATGGTGTATGCAGCGTACACCGTGCCCGCTCGACCTGGCGGGAATGCCACAGGCTGCGATAAAGTTGATACAACAACCAATTAGACTCAACCCGACCAAGGAGGAGCGATGCCGGCCATCTCTGTCGACGACATCACCGTGCTGCCGCGCGTGGCGTCCCCAGACCCGGCGACGCGCACCGTCCGCAAGATTCTGACAGTGCGTCAGGCGCCGACCGGCTACGAAGGTGAGGGCTTCCCGGTCCGCCGGGCCTTCGCGGGCGTCGCCATGAGCCACCTTGACCCGTTCCTGCACATGGATCAGATGGGCGAGGTCGACTACGCGCCGGGGGAGCCCAAGGGAACGTCCTGGCATCCGCATCGCGGCTTCGAAACCGTCACGTACATGATCGACGGGGAGATGGCGCACCAGGACACCACGGGTGGTGGTGGCCTGATCAGCAACGGTGACACCCAATGGATGACGGCCGGGCGCGGATTGCTGCACATCGAGGCCCCGCCCGAGCACCTGGTGGTCTCCGGCGGCCTGTTTCATGGCATCCAGCTCTGGGTGAACCTGCCGGCGCAGGAGAAGATGATCGCCCCGCGCTACCAGGACATCCGCGGTGGCGAGGTCGCGCTGCTGTCCTCGACCGACGGCGGTGCGCTGCTGCGGGTGATCGCCGGTGATCTCGATGGCCATGCGGGTCCGGGATCGACGCACACACCGATCACGTTGGTGCACGCCACCATCGCGCCCGGTGCCGCGCTCACCCTGCCGTGGAATCCGGACTTCAACGCGCTGGCCTATGTGCTCGCGGGCAGCGGGTGGATCGGGTGGGACCGCCGCGAACTGACCACGGGCTCGCTCGCGGTCCTCGGCGGCGGAGACGCCATCACTCTCGGAGCCGACGCCACGCAAGAAACCCGTCACAGCACGGGCCTGGAGATCCTGCTGCTGGGCGGACGCCCCATCCGCGAGCCCGTCGCCCACTACGGCCCGTTCGTGATGAACACTCGCGCCGAACTGATGA
>JBQTII010000076.1:0-6227 GCA_052388275.1 Sporichthyaceae bacterium
GGTTGAGCACGTAGTCCAGGTACTCCTCGGTCGGCCGTCCCGCCCGGATACCGGGACTGAACCCGCCGTACTTCTTCATGTTGTCGGCGAGTTCCTTCGGGTTGAAGGTGATCGCGACGTAGAAGAAGGCGAAGAAGACGATCATGAGGAAGAACGTCGCCATGTAGAACGGGTGGTCCCCGGTGATGAAGTATTTCTGGACCCAGATGGCCCAACCGGAGTTGCTGTCCCCGATCTGCGTCGCCAACGCCGGCAGGTAGAGCAGCGACGAGGCGAAGATGACCGGGATGATGCCCGCCTGGTTGACCTTGAGCGGGATGTAGGTCGAGGTGCCCCCGTACATCCGGCGCCCGATCATCCGCTTGGCGTACTGCACCGGGATCCGGCGTTGGGCCTGCTCGACGAAGACCACCGCGGCCACCAGGACCAGACCGGCGGCGACGACCGCCAGGAAGACCGTCCAGCCTTCGACGACCTTGATGTTCCACAGTTGCTGCGGGAACGTCGCGGCGATCTGGGTGAAGATCAGGATCGACATGCCGTTACCGACGCCGCGGTCGGTGATCAGCTCCCCGAGCCACATGACCACAGCGGTGCCGGAGGTCATGATCGCGACCATCGTGATGATCCCGAAGGTGCCGATGTCCTCGTGGATCAGTGGCAGGTCACAGCCCTGCAGGAGCCGGCCGGGCTGGCGGGCGATGGCGATCAGCGCGGTGGATTGCAGAACGGCCAGGGCCACTGTGAGGTAGCGGGTGTACTGCGTCAGCTTCGCGGTACCGGCTTGGCCCTCCTTCTTGAGAGTCTCCAGGCGCGGAATGACCACGACGAGCAACTGAATGATGATGCTGGCCGTGATGTACGGCATGATCCCGAGGGCAAAAATGGCCCGTTGGAGCAGCGCACCGCCGGAGAACAGGTTGATCAGGCCGTAGATGCCGCCCTCGTCGAGGGCCGGCTCGAGGCAGGCGTTGATCGCCTCGGTGTCGACTCCCGGGGTCGGCAGCTGGGATCCGAGGCGAAAGAGCGCGATCACCCCGAGGGTGAACAGCAACTTCTTGCGCAGGTCAGGCGTGCGGAACGCCGCCGCGAACGCGGTGAGCACGATTCCTCCTGCGTGGGTACGTCAGTGGCGGACCCAGGTCGGGTGCGGGGCGGACCGCCCCGACTCTGGCGAGAGTAACTCAGGCAAGCGGTGTGGCGGTGCCTCCGGCGGCGGTGATCTTGTCCCGCGCCGAAGTCGAAAAGCGATGCGCGCTGATCGCCAGCGCCACGGTGAGCTCGCCGGTGCCGAGAATCTTCACCGGTTCGCCCTTGCGGACGGCCCCCTTGGCGACAAGATCGGAGACCGTGACCTCGCCACCGGAGGGGTAGAGGGCGGCCAACTTGTCCAGGTTGACCACCTGGTACTCGACCCGGAACGGGTTGGTGAACCCGCGCAGCTTGGGCAGACGCATGTGCAGCGGCATCTGCCCGCCCTCGAAGCGCTCGGGGACCTGGTAGCGCGCCTTGGTGCCCTTCGTGCCGCGACCGGCGGTCTTGCCCTTCGAACCCTCGCCGCGACCCACGCGCATCTTCGGCTTGTGGGCGCCCGGCGACGGGCGCAGGTGATGAACCTTGAGCGACATGACTACGACCTCACTGTCCGACGGGCTCGACGACGACGAGGTGACGAACCGTCGCAATCATGCCGAGGGTGACCGGGTCGTCCTCGCGGACGACCTCCTGGTGGATCTTGCGCAGGCCGAGCGAGCGCAACGTATCGCGCTGATTCTGCTTGCCGCCGATCCCGGAGCGGACCTGGGTGATCTTGAGCTGGGTCATCGGGACTCCCCTGCCGCCATGGACCGAGCGCGGGCCCGCATCATGGCCGGGGGGGCGACCTCCTCGATTGGCAGGCCGCGGCGTGCGGCCACCTGCTCGGGACGCTCCAGGCCGCGCAGTGCCTCGACCGTCGCGTGAACGATGTTGATCGAGTTCGACGAGCCCAGCGACTTGCTCAGGATGTCGTGGATACCGGCGCACTCCAGGACGGCGCGGACCGCACCGCCGGCGATGACCCCGGTACCGGGGCTGGCCGGACGCAGCATGACCACGCCGGCGGCCTTCTCGCCCTGAACCGGGTGCGGGATGGTGCCCTGGATCCGCGGGACCTTGAAGAAGTTCTTCTTGGCCTCCTCGACACCCTTGGCGATCGCGGCGGGCACCTCCTTGGCCTTGCCATAGCCGACGCCTACGGTCCCGTCGCCGTCACCGACCACGACCAGCGCAGTGAAGCTGAAACGCCGCCCGCCCTTGACGACCTTGGCGACCCGGTTGATGTCGACCACCCGCTCCACGAACTGGCTTTTCTCGGCCGGGGCGCCGCGACGGTCATCGCGTCGATCCTTGCGGTCGCCGCCGCCGGCTCCGCCCGGGCCACCGGTACCGGCACCGCCGGCCGGTCCTCGACGTTGTGGTGGCATTAGAACTCCAATCCTTCTTCGCGGGCACCGTCGGCCAGTGCAGCGATGCGGCCGTGGTAACGGTTACCGCCGCGGTCGAACACGACGGCACTGACCCCCGCGGACTTGGCCCGTTCGGCCACCAGCGCGCCGACCTGGCGTGCCTTGGCGGATTTATCGCCGGCTGCTGTGCGCAGCGATGCGTCCATGGTGGAGGCGGAGGCCAAGGTCACCCCGGAGGTGTCGTCCACCACCTGGGCCACCATGTGGCGGGTGGAACGGGTGACGACCAGGCGCGGCCGAGCCGCAGTGCCGGAGACCTTCTTGCGGACCCTGATGTGACGCCGCTTGCGAGCCACGCCCTTCTTGGCGACACCCTTGGCGATCTTGACGCTGACGGCCATTTACTTACCGGCCTTTCCCACTTTGCGGCGGATGACCTCGCCGGCGTAACGCACGCCCTTGCCCTTGTACGGGTCAGGTTTGCGCAGCTTGCGAATCTTGGCGGCAACCTCGCCGACCTGCTGCTTATCGATGCCCGACACCGAGAACTTGGTGGGGGTTTCGACTGCGAAGCTGATGCCGGCTGGGGCCTTGACGAGCACCGGGTGGCTGAAGCCGAGCGCGAACTCCAGGTCGCTGCCCTTGGCGGCCACGCGATAACCGACCCCGGCGATCTCCATCTTTTTCTCATAACCCGCGGTCACACCGACGACCATGTTGGACACCAGCGTGCGGGTCAGGCCATGCAGCGAGCGAGACTCGCGCTCGTCATCGGGACGAAGCACGGTCAGGACGCCGCCTTCGCCCTGTTCGACGACGATCGGAGCCGCCACCTTGTGGCTCAGGGTTCCCTTCGGGCCCTTCACCGTCACATCGGCGCCCGAGATGGTGATCTCGACGCCGGAAGGAACTGCGATCGGAAGTCTGCCGATACGCGACATGGATCCACCCCCTCCCGTTACCAGACGTAGGCGAGGACTTCTCCGCCTACACCCTGCTTGGCGGCCTGACGATCAGTCAGCAGGCCGGACGAAGTAGAAATAATGGCGATTCCGAGCCCGCCGAGAACTCGGGGCATCTCGGTGGACTTGACGTAAACACGCAGCCCTGGCTTGGAGATCCGGCGCAGTCCGGCGAGCGAGCGCTCGCGGCTCGGGCCGTATTTCAGCTCGAGGGTGAGCCGCTTACCGGGAACACCCTCGACCGTTTCCACTCCCCAGCCGGCGATGTAACCCTGCGCCTGCAGGATCTCCGCGATGTGGGACTTGATCTTGCTGTAGGGCATCCCCACTGTGTCGTGGTACGCCGTGTTCGCATTGCGCAGACGAGCGAGCATGTCTGCGATCGGGTCGGTCATCGTCATGATTGCTCCCCCTTACCAGCTGCTCTTGGTGATGCCGGGCAGTTCACCGCGGTGCGCCATCTGACGAAGGCACACCCGGCAAAGGCCGAACTTGCGGTAGACCGAGTGCGGCCGCCCACAGCGCTGGCAACGGGTGTACCCGCGCACCGTGAACTTGGGCTTGCGTGCCGCCTTGGCAATCAAGGACTTCTTGGCCATCGATCAGTACCTCTCAGCGCGTTTCGGCGAACGGGAAGCCGAGGTGGCGCAGCAGCGCACGGCCCTCGTCGTCGGTGCAGGCCGTGGTGACGACCGTGATGTCCATGCCACGCACCCGATCGATCTTGTCCTGGTCGATCTCGTGGAACATGGACTGTTCGGTCAGGCCGAAGGTGTAGTTGCCGCGGCCGTCGAAGTGCTTCGGGGAGAGCCCCCGGAAGTCACGGATGCGCGGAAGCGCGACCGTCACCAAACGGTCGAGGAACTCCCACATGCGGTCACCGCGCAGCGTCACGTGCGCGCCGATCGGCATTCCCTCACGCAGCTTGAACTGGGCGATCGACTTGCGGGCCTTGGTCACCTGCGGCTTCTGGCCGGTAATGGCCTCCAGGTCGCGGATGGCCCCGTCGATGAGCTTGGAGTCACGGGCGGCCTCGCCCACGCCCATGTTGACCACGACCTTTACCAGGCCGGGGATCTGCATGACGTTGGCGTAGCTGAACTCGCCGCGCATCGCCGGCGCAATCTCCGTGCGGTAGCGCGCCTTGAGCCGCGGAGCGATTCGCTCCTCGCGCGGCGCCGAGGTCGGCTCGGTCTCGGTGGTGGTCATCAGATGTCCTTGCCGGAACGCTTGGAGACGCGGACCTTGCGGCCCTCATCGTCGCGGCGGTATCCGATGCGGGTCGGCAGGTTGGTCTCGGGGTCCACGAGCATCACGTTGCTGACGTGGATGGGGGCCTCCTGGGTCACGATCCCGCCGCTGGAGGCGCCGCGCAGACCGCTGGAGACCTTGGTGTGCTTCTTGATCCGGTTCACGCCCTCAACCAGAATCTTGTCCGTCTCCGGAATGGCCTGGATGACCCGGCCCCGGACCCCGCGGTCCTTGCCCGTGATCACCTGAACGGTGTCGCCCTTCTTGACGCGCATGCTCTACAACACCTCCGGACGCAAGGACAGTGAGAGAGATGATGCGCACGTTCCTACCTGCACCACACTCATGGATCACAACACCTCCGGAGCGAGAGAGATGATGCGCATGAAGCGCTTCTCTCGCAGTTCACGGCCCACCGGGCCGAAGATGCGGGTCCCGCGCGGGTCCCCGCCGTCCGTGATGATCACGGCTGCGTTATCGTCGAACTTGATGTAGGAGCCATCGCCGCGGCGACGCTCCTTGACGGTGCGGACGATGACGGCCTTGACAACCTCGCCCTTCTTCACACCGCCGCCAGGGATGGCGTCCTTGACCGTGGCGACGATGACGTCACCGATGCCGGCGTAGCGACGCCCCGAGCCACCGAGCACCCGGATGCAGAGAAGTTCCTTTGCACCGGTGTTGTCGGCGACCCGCATTCGCGACTCTTGCTGGATCACTTCGCCTTCTCCAGGATCTCCACCACGCGCCAGCGCTTGGTGGCCGACAACGGCCGGGTCTCAGCCAGCAGCACACGGTCGCCGACGCCGGCCGCATTGGCCTCGTCGTGCGCCTTGAGCTTGCTGGTGCGCCGGATGACCTTGCCGTAGAGCGGGTGCTTGACCCGGTCCTCAACGGCCACCACGACGGTCTTCTGCATCTTGTCGCTGACCACGAGGCCCTCGCGGACCTTGCGGAACCCGCGTAGGGCGGCAGTCTCTTCGGTCTCACTCATCAGGCCACGCCCTCAAAACTGGTGATGCCGAGCTCGCGCTCACGCATGGTGGTGTAGATGCGGGCGATCTCCTTCTTGATCGCCTGCAGCCGACCGTGGCTCTCCAGCTGGCCGGTAGCAGCCTGGAAGCGCAGGTTGAACAGCTCTTCCTTGGCCTCGCGCAGCTTGGTCAGCAGCTCCTCATCGTCCAATTCGCGAAGGGCTGCAGCGAGCCTGTTGGTCACCGCCGGGTCCTTGGCGACCACGGTGGTCGGGGTGTCCTTGGCCTTCTTGCCGGCCTTGACCTTCTTGGTGTCGACGGCCTTCGTGGTGTCGACGGCCTTCGTGGTGTCGACGGAATCCGCGGTGTCGGCGGAATCCGTAACGTCCTTGGTGAGCTCGACCATCAGCCGCCCAACCCGTCGCGCGTGACGAACCGGCACTTCATGGGGAGCTTGTGGATCGCACGGCGCATGGCCTCGCGGGCGATCGGCTCCGGGACCCCGGAGAGCTCGAACATGACCCGGCCGGGCTTGATGTTCGCGATCCACCACTCCGGCGATCCCTTGCCGGAACCCATCCGGGTTTCGGCCG
>JBQTII010000077.1:0-9343 GCA_052388275.1 Sporichthyaceae bacterium
ACCGAGGACACCCGGTGGCCCCAAACGGGGGTTGGTCGTCCCACGCGGGGCCGCTTTTTGACGGGGGGGGGTCTCCCCCCCCCGACGACCCCCCGAAAAGCAACAACTGAAAAGCAACAAAGAGCAAGAACAGCAGCAAGAAACCTTCGAGCGGACTTCGTCCGCTCTCAGTCGCGACTTCAAATAGCGGTCGTCGCGGAAAGGAACTCCCGTGCTCATTGCTCAACGCCCCACCTTGTCCGAGGAGATCGTCGGCGAGCACCGCTCCCGGTTCATCATCGAGCCGCTGGAACCGGGCTTCGGCTACACCCTCGGGAACTCCTTGCGTCGCACGCTGCTCTCCTCCATCCCCGGCGCCGCCGTCACCAGCATCCGCATCGACGGAGTACTGCACGAGTTCACGACCGTGCCCGGGGTCAAGGAGGACGTCACCGACCTGATCCTGAACATCAAGGGCCTGGTGGTGAGCTCCGAGCACGACGAGCCGGTCGTCATGTACCTGCGCAAGCAGGGCCCCGGTGAGGTCACCGCCGCCGACATCCAGCCCCCGGCCGGCGTCGAGGTGCACAACCCCGAGCTTCCCCTGGCCACGCTCAACGGCAAGGGCAAGCTCGACATGGAGCTCACCGTCGAGCGCGGCCGTGGCTATATCTCCGCGCAGCAGAACAAGCAGACGGGCCAGGAGATCGGCCGCATCCCGGTCGACTCCATCTATTCCCCGGTGCTCAAGGTGACCTACAAGGTCGAGGCGACCCGGGTCGAGCAGCGCACCGACTTCGACTCCCTCATCGTCGACGTCGAGACCAAGAACTCGATGCTGCCGCGCGACGCCATGGCCTCGGCCGGTAAGACCCGGGTGGAGCTGGTCGGGCTGGCCCGCGAGCTCAACATCGAGGCCGAGGGCATTGACATGGGCCCCTCGCCCACTGACGCCGCGCTCGCCGCGGACCTCGCGCTGCCGATCGAGGAGCTCGAGCTGACGGTGCGGTCCTACAACTGCCTCAAGCGCGAGGGCATCCACTCCGTGGGTGAGCTCGTCTCGCGCAGCGAGGCTGACCTGCTCGACATAAGGAATTTTGGCGCCAAGTCCATCGATGAGGTCAAGGCCAAGCTGCACGGTATGGGCCTGGCGCTCAAGGACAGCCCGCCCGGATTCGACCCTTCTCTGATCGTCGGCGACTTCTCCGGTGACGATGACGACGACATTAGCTACGCCGAGACCGAGCAATACTGAGACATGGCGGCCTGCGCCCGCGTCGCGCTTGCGGCGTGGCCGCCTCCGCTGCGGACGCCGGGCTTCTCCGGTCGCGAGAAGAGCGTTCGCTTCCTACGGCGCGGCGTCCGCCGCTTCGAGCGGACCGCGCCGATCGCAGTTGGTGCAGGGTTGTAGATTCGGCACGACGCGTCATTGGCAGGGCCCTCGGGTCTTGCCACCCCCTCGTCCCGTGGAGCGGCGAGGGGTGTAACCCCTCCGAGTGAAGGAATTGAGATGCCTCAGCCCACCAAGGGCCCGCGGATGGGCGGCAGCGCCGCCCATCAGAGCCTGATCCTCAAGAACCTGGCCACCGCGCTGTTCGAGCACGGCCGCATCACCACCACCGAGGCCCGGGCCCGTCGCCTGCGCCCGGTGGCCGAGCGCCTGATCACCAAGGCCAAGAAGGGTGATCTGCACAATCGGCGCCAGGTGATGCGCACCATCTCCGACAAGACAGTCGCGCACGTCCTGCTCACCGAGATCGGCCCGCGGTTCGCGAACCGCCCCGGTGGCTACACGCGCATCACCAAAATCGGGCCGCGCAAGGGCGACAACGCCCCCATGGCCGTGATTGAGCTCGTCGAGGCGCTGACGGTCGCGCAGACCGCGGTCGGTGAGGCCGAAGGGGCCACCAAGCGTGCGGTGAAGGAGAAGGCGGCTGCGCCGGTCTCCACCACCAAGGCAGCCCCCGCCGAGTCGGTCGTCGAGGAGACCCCCGCCGACACGGTCGAGGGCATCGACGCGGTCGAGGCCGCCGACACGGTCGAGGCCGCCGACCCGGCTGAGGCCGCCGACCCGGCTGAGGTCACCGACCCGGCTGAGGTCACCGACACGGCTGAGGTCACCGACCCGGCCGAGGGCGCCGACGGGGACAAGAACTGAGCGCAATGACGTCGAATGCCGACGCCCCCGTCCTCCTGCTGGAGGGCGGGGGCGTTCGCGTCACGCCCGGCGCGATCCGGGTGCGTCTCGACCTCGCCTACGACGGCACCCATTTCGCCGGCTGGGCCCGTCAGGACGGCCAGCGCACGGTGGCCGGTGAGCTCGAGGCCGCGTTGTGCACCGTGCTCCGGCTGGACGCGCCGCCGCCGATGTCGGTGGCCGGACGCACCGATGCCGGGGTGCACGCGCGTGGCCAGGTGGCGCACGTGGACATCCCGACCGATTCCTGGGCAGGGGTGTGTGGCCGGATGCGCTCGGGCCCCGAACTCGCCCTGGTCCGGCGGCTGGCGGGGGTGCTGCCCCGCGACGTGCGGGTGTTCACCGTGGCCCCGGCGCCGGCGGGCTTCGACGCGCGGTTCGCGGCCCTGTCCCGGCGGTATGCCTACCGGCTCTGTGACGCCCCCGGCGGGGTCGACCCGTTGCGCCGCGCCGATGTCCTGTGGCACCCCCGCGCACTGGATCTGGCAGCGATGGACGCCGCCGCGGCCGCCCTCGTCGGCGTGCATGACTTCGTGGCGTTCTGCCGCCCGCGCGTCGGCGCCGGCACGGTGCGTCACCTGAGGCGTTTTGGCTGGTCCCGGGCCGGCGACGAGCTGATCGTGGCCGATGTGGAGGCGGACGCCTTCTGTCATCACATGGTCCGCGCGCTGGTCGGTGCGAGCCTGGCGGTGGGCGAGGGCAGGCGGGGGGTCACCTGGCCCGCGGCGGTGCTCGCCGCCGGCGTCAAGGACCCCGCGGTGACGGTGGTCGCGCCGCACGGGCTGACCTTGGAGGAGGTGCGTTATCCCGACGCAGGCGGGCTCGCGCAGCGCGCGGACCAGACCCGCCGTCCTCGTTTTGCCCCGCCGCAAGGGGCAGGCTAAGCTGGCCCGTCGTTGCCGGTCGATTCCACCTCGGTGCCATGCACCCGTGGTGATCGCGGGTCCGGCCACCCGCCGCGGGCCCTCCGGTCCCGGTCTTGATTCCCGAACCGAAGGCCCGTCACCGTGCGCACGTACAGCCCCAAGCCCGGCGAGATCACTCGCAGCTGGCACGTTATCGACGCCACCGACGTGGTGCTGGGCCGCCTCGCCAGCCAGACCGCGCAGCTGTTGCGCGGCAAGCACAAGGCGACCTTCGCCCCGCACGCCGACACCGGGGACTTCGTCATCATCATCAACGCCTCCAAGATCGCGTTGACCGGCAACAAGCTCGTGCAGAAGCGGGCCTGGCGCCACTCGGGCTACCCCGGTGGTATCCGCGGCGTCGCCTACTCCGAGTTGATGGCGACCAGCCCCCGCAAGGCGGTCGAGAAGGCCGTCAAGGGGATGCTGCCCCACAACACCCTCGGGCGTGCCCAGCTCTCCAAGCTCAAGGTCTATGCAGGCCCGGAGCACCCGCACCAGGCTCAGCAGCCCCAGCCGTATGAGATCTCGCAGGTCGCTCAGTGAGCGACTCAACGAGCGAGGAACGAGCGAGGCAGAGGGAGCGAACCCACGGACCAGTGACCCGCAACCTGAGCGCCCGGATCGCCCGAGAGGACAGCATCACGTGACCACCGAGACCCCGACCGAGGTCGCCGAGGACCTCGAGGCCGACGCGCCCGAGTCCTACACCAGCGAGACGGTCACCACCGTCGCGATCGTGTCGAACATCGAGCCCGGCGCCGCGACCGGTCGCCGCAAGGAAGCCGTCGCCCGGGTTCGTCTCGTCCCCGGCACCGGGGTGTGGACAATCAACGGCCGCACCCTGGAGAACTACTTTCCGAACAAGGTGCACCAGCAGATCGTGCGTGAGCCGCTGACCAGCCTTGGGCTCGTCGACAGCTACGACGTGCTGGCCCGCATCCACGGCGGGGGTGTCTCCGGCCAGGCAGGTGCGCTGCGCCTGGGAGTGGCCCGCTGCCTGAACGGGGCCGACGCCGAGCACAACCGCGCGACGTTGAAGAAGCTCGGCTTCCTCACCCGCGACGCCCGCGCCACCGAGCGCAAGAAGTACGGGCTGAAGAAGGCCCGCAAGGCGCCGCAGTACTCCAAGCGCTGATTCGTGGCAGGCTTCGCGCGATAACCGAAGGCACCCGATGGCGAGATTGTTCGGCACCGACGGCGTGCGCGGGGTCGCCAATGTGGACCTCACGGCCGAGCTCGCGCTCGGGCTCTCCTCGGCAGCAGCCCGCGTGCTGTGGGCGCACCGCGGCACGCCGGGACGTCCGCTCGCGGTGGTCGGGCGGGACCCGCGAGCATCCGGGGAGTTCCTGGAGGCTGCCGTCGTGGCCGGACTCGCGAGCGCCGGAGCGGACGTGATCCGACTTGGGCTCCTGCCCACGCCCGCGGTGGCCTACCTGACCGCGTTCTTCGACGCCGACCTCGGCGTGATGCTCTCCGCCTCGCACAACCCGGCGCCGGACAACGGCATCAAGTTCTTCGCCCGAGGCGGACATAAGCTTCCCGACAGCGTCGAGGACGAGATCGAGGCGCTGCTCGGTGCGGACCATGCGCGCCCGACGGGCGGCGACGTCGGGCGGGTCCGGGACGAGCCCGAGGCCGCCCGGCGTTATCTGGACTATCTGCTCACCACCTTGCCGCATCGCCTGGACGGGCTGAGCGTCGTCATCGACTGTGCCAACGGAGCCGCGGCCGAGGTCGCGCCCCCGCTGCTGCGCGGAGCGGGTGCGACGGTTCACGTCATCCACGGCGACCCGGACGGGCTGAACATCAACGACGGTTGCGGTTCGACGCACACGCAGGACCTCGCGCGCGCGGTCCTCGAGCAGGGAGCACATGCCGGGCTGGCCTTCGACGGCGACGCCGACCGTTGCCTCGCGGTCGACGCGCAGGGAAATCTCATCGACGGGGACCAGATCCTGGCCGTCCTCGCGCTGGCCATGCGCGAAGCGGGGACCCTGCGCGACGACACCGTTGTGGTCACGGTGATGTCCAACCTCGGGTTCAAGCTGGCGATGACCGGCGCCGGCATCAAGGTCATTGAGACCGGGGTCGGGGACCGTTACGTGCTGGAGGCCATGAAGGCCGGTGACTACAACCTCGGTGGCGAGCAATCCGGCCATGTGATCCTGCGCGACCACGTGTCCACCGGCGACGGTCTGCTGACGGGGGCTCATCTGCTGGCTCGAGTGGCGGCGAGCGGTACTCCGCTGGGCGAGTTGGCCGCGGTGATGACGCAATTGCCGCAGGTGCTGCTCAACGTCACGGGGGTGGACCGCAAGGGCGTCGCGACCAACGCCGCCCTCGCGGCCGCGGTCGCGGGGGCCGAGGCCGAACTCGGCGCCACTGGTCGGGTGCTGCTGCGCCCCAGCGGCACCGAACCGGTGGTGCGAGTGATGGTGGAGGCCCCGACCGCGGAGCAGGCCGCTGCGGTGGCCGAGCGGTTGGCCGCGGCCGTGCGCACCCACCTCGCCCTGTGATCAGGACGAAGGAAGGGTCGAGGACGCCGGGTCCGCGTCCTCGGCCGCGCGGCCGCTGATCGACTTGCGTAACCCGTCCGGGCCGGCGGACTCGCGGAACTCCTGCACGGTCACGCCCGTGAGGGTGACGTCGGTGCGGGCGCGGGCGGTGGCGGAGCGGGGAAAGCCGAGCAGCGGGGCGAGTTCGCCGAAGTACTCACCGGGGCCGCAACTGTGCACGACGGTCTCTCCGCCTTCGGCCGCGTACCGGTAAAGGTCGACGTGCCCGCGCACGACGATGTACACCAGGTCGCCCCGGTCGCCCTGCTCAAAGAGATTCTCCCCGGCCTTCAACGTCACCGGGCCGGGCTTGGGGCCGTCGATCACGGCTTCGGCGCCCATCTTGATGACCCGGTCGGCGAGCGGGACGAGGCGGTGGTCGTGGGTGGAGACGATCACCACGCGACCGGGGGAGGCCAGCTCACGCAGGGTGCGCAGCACGGTCTCGACCTGGACATAGTCCAGCGCCGCGGTGGGCTCGTCGGCCAGGATCACCGGGGGATCGTGGGCGAGGGCCCGGGCGATGGCCGCGCGTTGCTGCTGGCCCCCGGACAGCCGTCCGGGGCGTTGGGTCATCCGCTCCGCCAAACCGAACCGGGTGAGCAGTTCCTCGGCGCGCGTGCGCGCGTCCTTGGCACCCACCCCGGCCAGGCGCAGCGGTGCCTCCACGTTCTCCCGCGCGCTCAGGCTCGGCAGCAACTTGAACCCCTGGAAGACCAGGCCGACGCTGCGGCGGCGGTACTCGGTCAGCTGGTGGGTGTCCATGGCGGTGATGTCGGCGCCGTCGAGGCTGATGCTGCCGGAGGTGGGGGTGAGGATCCCGGCCAGACAGGACAGCAGCGTCGTCTTGCCGCACCCGCTGGGGCCCAGCAGCAGCACGAGTTCACCGGAGTGCATTTCGGCATAGAAGTCGTCCAGGGGGCGCACCTTGTACCCGCCGCTGGCGAACTCCACGGTCAGCTCGGCGATCTGGAGGGTCTTCATCTCAGACTCCCGCCCCGAACGCGACCGCGGGATCCACGCCGATCGCCTTGCGCAGCCCCGCGATGCTCGCTGCCAGCCCGATCCCGAGGGAGATCAGGACCAGAGCCACGGACGTTCCCGGTGCGAGGTAGATCGGCATGGGAAAGATCGGTGCGATGGCATAACTCAGGGCGAGGGCGGCCGCTGCCGCGCAGGTCGAGATCACCACCGCCTGAGCCGTCAGGCTCGCCATCAGCGAACGTGAGGAGATCCCGATCGCCTTGAGCACCGCGAAGTCCTGGACCCGCTCCAGGACCGAGAGGTAGATGGTCGTGCCGACGACCGCGGCGGCGACCAGCCACAGCAGCAGGCGCAGGATGTCGATGGCGCTCAGGGCCTTGTCGAAGAGGCGCAGCAGGTCGTTGCGGGCGTCCTGGGCGCTGACGGCGTTGAGCCCGAGCGCGCCAGGATCGCTCGGGGTGCCCTTGGTGACGATCGAGGTCACGATGCGGTTGCCCTTGAAAAGCACGGACTGGGCATCGCGCAGGTTCAGGTAGAGGTTGCCGACGCCGCCGCGCAGTGTCATGTGCTCGACCTCGCCCACCACGGTGAACTGCGAACCGGACAGGGTCAGGGCGTCCCCGATCTCGTATCCGGTGGCTCGGTCGACCATGGCCTCACCGGGGCGACTGGGCTGACGTCCGGCGGAGGGCACGGGGGGGCCGAGGCCGCCGGGCCGGTACCCGACCACGGTGACGTCCTCCTCGCGCTCACCACCGGTGGTGCCGAAGGCGATGATCAGCCCGTCCGCCTGGGTTACCCCGGGTGCCTGCGCCACCTGCGGGACGATGGTGTCCGGCAGCGCGGACAGCGAGCTGAACGGCCCGCTCGCGCCCTCGCGCACGACCCAGGAGTCCGCGCCGACGGCCTGCACCGCGCGGTCGGCCTCGCCGCCCAGCGCGGCGCTCAGGCCGGCGAGAAGCAGGGTGACGGCGAAGACCAGCGCGGTGCCGAGCACCCCGAACGCGAAGCGGCGCCGCCGCCATTGCAGGTCGCGCAGGGTGATCACCCACATGAGCGCTGACGTTAGTGATCAGCTCAGCCTGCGTCATCCCCCTGCGGCCACGGCTAGGTGTGCGTTGTGTTACCGCCGTGACACAACAGGCAGGCCGCGGTCGTTCTCCCGTGCGGATCCGCCCTCGCCGGTGCGGGTGCTGCGGGTCGTCGCCGTGAAAGCCACACCGGCGACATCGCCCTGCAGGTCCGAGTCCAGCTTGATCGGCAGCATCGAGGTGGCACCGTGGTGGATGTCCTGGATGCGGGCGCCGGTGACCTGAACGCAACTGGCGGGCCCGTCTGTCCGGACCGTCGTCGTCAGCCTGAAATGGCGCACGGACTTCGCCGACGCCGGGTCGCCGGGATCGATCAGTTCGCCCTTCGCGGTAGCCGTCGAGCATCCGTCCTTGGATCGGCCCAGGTCGAATCTCCACGTGCGCCCGGCCTTGCCGGCGGCCGGGGTGAGCAGCACGGGCTCGGGCGGCGCGAACTCCAGAATCACCCCGGCGATGCCGGTCGAGGCGTCGAGCCGGTAGGCGGACAGGTACACCCCGCCTGGGGAACTGGACATCGTCAATTCCTCGATGAGGCCGGCGCCGTCCTCGCGCCGGGTGTCCAGCGTCCACAGCTGGGACCCCTGCCCGGCGTCGGCCACCGTCAGCGTCGAGGTGGGTGGCGGCGGGCCGAGGGTGGTGGTCCCGGTGACGGCGTAGGTGTAGGCCCCCGGCGCCGGGAGGGCGAGCCCGACCGGCGCCGACTTGGGTGCGCTGACCTCATCGGGTGGCGCGGGAACCGCCTCGGCCGGCGCCGCGGTCCCCGCCTTGGCCGACCGGTCCGGCTTGCGCGGGACTTTCTGCTTAGGGGTGTTGTCCGACGGGCGCTCGGCTTTGGGCGCCCTCGACGCCTCGGAACTTGTCGGCAGCTCATCGGTAACCGTCGTGGCTCTCGGCTTACCCTGCGGGATCTCCAGCCCGGCCGACCCCGCGGGCACCACCGTGGGCTGGCCACCGCACGCGGCGAGCAGCGCCACGGCCGCGGCGAGGATGGGCCGCCGGATCCGCCGGCCTCGCGAGCTCATGGGCACATCGTCCCTGCCTTTCGCCAGATTGGCACTGCCTGCGTCACAGGTTCGCCCGCTTGGTCAGGGCGGGCCGGTCCAGCACGTGGATCCGGTTCCGGGAGAGCTTGACCGTGCCCGCCTCCTCGAGCTCGCGCAGGACGCGGTTCACCGTCGCTCGGGAGGTGCCGGCGAGCCAGCCGAGATCCTGTTGGGTCAGGCCGATCTCGACCGGGACGCCGTGGTCGCCATCCCCGCCGTAGAGGGTGGCGAGGCGCTGTAGGCGGTAGATGACGCGGGTCTCGACGGGTGCGAACAGCGCCTCGAGCAGCAGCGAGTCCAGCCGGCGGACCTCGGCGCAGAGTACGTCGAGCGCGAACTGCTGGATCGCCGGATGCTCCCGAAGCAGCCCCTGGAACTGGGCCCGGCTGATCGACAACGTCTCGGTTACCTCCAGCGCCATGACCGTAGCGGCCCGTCGCCGGCCCTCGCCGAGGACCGCGAACATTCCGACCGCGGCGCCGCGTCCCAGGATGTCGACGGTGGCGATGTCTCCGCTGGGCGTCGTGATCCGCACGACGACTCGGCCCTTCTCGATCAGGTGCAGGGTGTCGCCGGGGTCGTCCTC
>JBQTII010000078.1:0-10689 GCA_052388275.1 Sporichthyaceae bacterium
AGCATCGGCCCCCGCCACACCACGGGGGTGTTGTCCTTGGTGAACATACCGATGGAGATGACCTTCACGCCATGGGCCGATGCTGCATCGTGCCCTGCAGCAGTTTCTCGCCGATGTGTTCTGGGGCGATCTGGACGTGTTGCTGCTCGATCTGCCGCCGGGCACTGGCGATATCGCCATCTCGGTGGCGCAGTTGCTGCCCACCGCCGAGATCCTGGTCGTCACCACCCCGCAGCAGGCCGCCGCGGAGGTCGCCGAGCGGGCCGGTTCGATCGCCACCCAGACCCGGCAGAAGATCGCCGGGGTGGTGGAGAACATGTCGCACCTGATCTGCCCGCACTGCGCCTCCGAGGGGCGCGAGGGGCGTCTGGAGCTGTTCGGGCGCGGCGGCGGCGACGCGGTGGCCCGCGGCCTGGGCCGCACCCTCGGGGTGAATGTGCCGGTCCTCGGCCAGATCCCCCTGGACCCCCGCCTGCTCCAGGGTGGCGAGGACGGGGTCCCGCTGGTGCTTTCGGACCCGGCCGCACCCGCCGCCAAGGCCCTGATCGACATCGCCGACGGGCTGGGCAAGCGCGCCCGCGGCCTCGCCGGCCGTTCCCTGAGCCTGTCCCCCGTCGGGCGATAGTTGCTAAGTAGCGTCGGGGTCGAAGGGGGGTAGCTCGCCGGTGCGCAGCGGGGGGCGGCTGGGGCGCGGAGCCATCACCGAGGTCTTGAGGTCATCGAAGGAGCCAATGTCCTCGCGGATGTCCAGGTCCTTCTTGAGGTCGTCGAAGACGTTGTCCGACCCCATCGTCTTGCGCAGCATCCCGCGCGGGGTGAGGTCGGTGACCTTGATGTCGGCGAACTCGGGCCCGAGCTCGCGGGTCAGGTCGTCCTTGGCCACGTTGACGTAGCCCTTGAGCTGCTTGACCAGGCGGCCGAGGTCGGCGGCGGCCTTCGGCAGCCGTTCCGGGCCGAAGATGATCACCGCGATGATCGCCAGGGTGAGGAACTCCCACCCGCTGATGTCGAACACGGGCTCAGCCTAGGTGGCCGCCGCTCCGCCATGGCGGCCCCCACCCGAAAGGTGGGGAAGGCGCACACCTGCGGTCAGGGTGCGGTGAAGCCCACGTGGCCGAAAAAGGCCGGAGCCGCCGAGCGCGGCGCGGGCGCGAGGGCGCCCGCCCGACCGAACAGCAGGCTCGCATCGACCGTGACGACCTCGCGGACCTGGCCCTCGATCGGGGCGGAGATCGTGCTCAGCGCGGGCTGCGCGCGGGCCGGCCCGCCGCTGAGGTAGGCCGAGGCCAACGTGGCCGCAGCGACGCCGACGATGCCGGCGGCCACCAGCGGGCGACGGGGCGCAGCGGACGTGGTGGGTCGCTCGGCAGCCACCGGGCGCGGCGCGATGACCGGTGTGGACAGGTCCAGCAGCGAAGCCATCAAAGCCTGCGGCGGGGGCGGGGCTCCAAGCGCGGACAGCCCCGCCTTGACGCGAGTGTGCGCGGCGGCCTCGGCGCGGCACTGAGCGCACCAAGCCAGGTGCGCGGCGACGAGGTTGCTGGAGTTTCCGCGCAGTTCACCGTCAAGATAAGCGCCCAGGCGCGGCCCGAGATGACTCACGTCGCCAACGCCCCGGCTGCGGCCTTGGGCAAGCTCACCCCACGGATCCCCGCTCGCGGGGACGGCGCGGGGGTGCGGTGTTCCAGGGCAGCGCGCAGGTGCGCCCGCCCGCGGTGGATGCGACTGCGCACGGTGCCGAGCTTGACGTCGAGGGTGTCGGCGATCTCCTCATAGGACAGCCCCTCGATGTCGCACAGCACGACGGCCGCCCGGAACTCGGGAGCAAGGGAATCGAGCGCGGCCGCGATGTCGGCGTCGAAGCTCTGGTCGTCGATGATCTGCTGCGGGGAACGTTCGCGGCCGGGCAGACGCTCGTGGTCGGCCTCGTCGAGCGCATCGAAGCGGATGCGCTTGCGACGGCGCGCCAAATCGAGGAACAGGTTCGTGGTGATGCGGTGCAGCCAGCCCTCGAACGTGCCGGGCGAGTAGGTGGACAGCGAACGGAACACTCGCACGAACACCTCCTGGGTCAGGTCCTCGGCGTCATGGCTGTTGCCCGTCAGCCGATAGGACAAGCGATACACGCGCGCCGAGTGCTCTCGCACGATCTCCTCCCACGTGGGAGGAACCCAGTCCACCGTGGTGGTGCTCGCGGATCCTGCGGGCGACACTCGGACTCCTTGTCGGTCGGCCTTGCTCAGGCTGCGTTTCACACTCTTTCCCTGGTGACTGTGCGAAACCTGTGCATTGCCGATGCATGTGCTACTCAGAGAAACGTATCCCCTGCCGGACACGTTCCCGGTTGCCTCGATTGGGCCGTCGCAGCACTACGCTGGCCAGCACCGCCAGAGGGGGCCTCGATGACCACCATCACCGGATATCACAGCGACCCAGGCTCGCTCGTGGATTCCTTCGTGCCAGAGGACGACGTCCTGCTGGCCGCCCGTAAACGCGCTGCCGACATCGGTATCGCCGCCCCGAGTCCGGGTGTCGGCGCGGTGCTGCGTCTGCTCGCCGCGACCCTGGACGCGCGATCGATCGTCGAGGTCGGCACCGGGACCGGGGTGAGCGGGATCTGGCTGCTTCGCGGCATGCGCAGCGACGGGGTGCTGACCTCCGTCGACGCCGAACCGGAGTACCAGCGACTGGCGCGGACCGCGTTCACCGAGGCCGGCGTGCCGGCCAACCGTGCGCGGCTGATCGCCGGGCGCCCGGCGGAGGTGCTACCGCGCCTGACCGATGCCGGCTACGACCTGCTCAGCGTGCGCGGCGACGGCCTCGACCTGGCCGAGTACCTACGCGAGGCCCCGCGCCTGCTCCGCGACGGCGGGATCGCGGTGTTCGCCGACGTAAGCGCGGACACCGGCCGCAGCGCCGCGCTGGCCGAGGTGGGTGCCGCCCTGCTGGAGAGCGAGGATTTCGCCCCGGCCCTGCTCCCCCTCGGCGGCGGGCTGCTGGTAGCAACCAAGCGCCCCCGGCGGTGAATGCGGCATTCGGCCGCTTACGGGTAAGCCTCGAGCCAGCGCAGCAGTAAGCGCACGCCATAGCCCGTCCCGCCCTTGGTGTTCTCGTGCTCATCGGCGTCGATCTTGCCGGGACCGGCCATGTCGATGTGCGCCCAGGTCCGGGTTCCGACGAAGGCCTGCAGGAACAGCGCGGCGGTGATCGCTCCGCCCTGCACCTTGCGATGGGCGGCGTGCGGGACGTGGGCCAGGTCGGCGATCGGGGAGTCCAAGGCGACCCGGTAGTCCTCGATCAGGGGCATCCGCCAGAGCCGATCGCCCCCGGCCGCCGAGGCGGCGTCCAGCGCCTTCGCGAGCTTGTCGTCGGGGGTGAACAGCGCGCCGATCCGGCGCGAGAGCGCGAGTGTTGCCGCACCGGTGAGCGTCGCCAGGTCGACCATGACGTCCGGCTCGAGGTGGGCGTCGGCGTAGGCCAGCGCGTCGGCCAGAACCAGACGGCCCTCGGCGTCGGTGTTGAGCACCTCGACGGTGGTCCCGCCGAACTGACGGATGACGTCGCCGGGCCGGAACGCCGAACCCGACGGCATATTCTCCGCGGCGGCGATCAGCCCGGTGACGCGGACCCCGATGCCCAGGGCGCGCAGTGCGCTCATCGCGGCGATCACCGCGGCACCCCCGGCCATGTCGGCCTTCATCGGCACCATCGCCTCACCCGGTTTGAGCGAGAGGCCACCGGTGTCGAAGGTGATGCCCTTGCCGACCAGCACGACGTGCGGCTGCGCGGTGGTGGCGCCGTCCGGGGTGTAGCCGAGTTGGATCAGGCGCGGGCCCTTGGCGGAACCGGCACCGACCGCGAGGATCCCCCCGAAACCCTCCGCGCGCAGGGCGTCCGGTTCCCACACGCGCACGCTCAGCGCGGCGCGGCGCGCGATGTGCGAAGCCCGGCTCGCCAGCCACTGCGGGGATTTGGTGGCCGAGTGGGTATTCGCCAGATCGCGGGCCAGGCACACGGCGGTGGCGGTGGCGGTGCCCCGGGCGCAGGCGGCCTGGGCTGCCTCGAGCCGGCCCGCAGTGACCAGCAGGTCGACGCGCCGCACGGCGCACTGCGCGTCCTCGCCGCTGCGCATCGCGAAGGCGTAGGAGCCCAGCAGCAGGCCCTCGGTGAACGCGCGCACCCCCTCCGGTCCGGTGCGGGCGACGATGGTGGTGGCCAGACATGAGCGGGTGCGGACCCGCCGGGCCAGCGCGGCACCTGCGCGGCGCAACGCGGTCGCGTCGCCGTCGCCGGTGCCGACCAGCAGCACCTGCTCTGCGGTGCCGGACGGCGTGGGCAAGGGAACGGCCAGAACCTCCCCGGCAGCCGCGCCGAACTTCTCCCGCCGGGAGAACTCCAGCAGGTCGATACCCAACGCCCGCCCGGCGGCCACCAGTCCCGGTCCGGGCACCGGCCCCTGCGGTCCGGGGCGCAGCCCGACGGCGAGGACATCGGCGTCCACCGCGCCGATCAGCGTGTCGCCGGCGAGGACGTGGACGGTCACGGCGCGCCGCAGGTCAGGAGACGACGTTCTTCAGTGCGTCACCCAGGGCCCCGGCCTCATCCTGGGAGAGCTCGACGACGAGTCGGCCGCCACCCTCCAGTGGGACGCGCATGACGATCCCGCGGCCCTCCTTGGTGACCTCCAACGGGCCGTCACCGGTCCGTGGCTTCATGGCCGCCATGTCTGCTCCTCACCTGCTCTTGAGCGCCGCGACCTGAGATCTCGCGGCCCGTCACCGATGACCATTATCGCGGTTAGCGCGTCATCGGCGCGCCCGCACCCCCGGCGCGCCCCTCCGCGGGGCGTGCTCCAGCGCCAAAATAGGCTGGCGCGCGTCGCGAGGACGCACGTCGAGGAGGCAGTCGATGGACGCACCGGTGCTGGTCGAGGTGACCGAGGGCGTGGCGACCGTGACGCTGAACCGGCCCGCGGTCTACAACGCGTTGACCAGAGCCGCCAAGGAGCTCCTGGCACAGATCCTGCGCGAGGTCGCCGCCGATGACGACGTGCGGGCAGTGGTGCTGACCGGCGCCGGAAAGGGTTTCTGCGTCGGGCAGGACCTCAGCGAGGGTGACCTGTCCCGCTCGGCCCCCGAACGGATGTACACCGTCGCCGAGCACTATGTGCCGCTTGCCACGTTACTTGCCGAGATGGACAAGCCGGTGATCGCCGCGATCAACGGCCCGGTCGCCGGCGCCGGGCTCTCCCTCGCCCTGGCCGCCGATTTCCGGATCGCTGCCGAGCGCGCCTCGTTCACCACCGCATTCGCGGCGATCGCGCTGTGCCCGGACACCGGAATGTCCTGGCAGCTGCCCCGGCTGGTGGGCCTGACCAAGGCCACCGAATTGCTGATGTTCTCACCGACCCTGCGGGCCCCCGAGGCGCTGCAGATCGGCCTGGTCAACAAGGTCGTCCCGGATTCGGACCTGGCCGCCACCGTCACCGAGATGGCCTCCCGGCTGGCCCAGGGTCCGACCGGTGCGTACGCCTCGATCCGGGCGCTGCTGCGCTACAGCGGGCAGCACTCCCTGGCCGACACGATGCGCCTGGAACACGAGCTGATCACCGTCGCCGGGGCCTCCGTCGACCACGCCGAGGCCGTGCAGGCTTTCCTCGACAAGCGCAAGGCGGTGTTCACCGGGCGCTGAACCCTCGTCGCGACCCGTGTGGGCCGCGGGAGGAATACACGCTGCGGTTGTGCGGTCCTCACCTCTGCGCGGCCGGTTGCGGTGAACACCACCTGGGCGCCGGCGGCGAGCGCCCATGCTGGGTCGAGGAGTGAACACCCTGGTGGCCGACCGGCAGAGGGGGCGCCGTGCCCAGAGCGACGCCTACGCGCGTTCTGACCGCGTTCGGCGCAGCAGCGACGTGCGCGGTTGTTGCGATGACCGCAGCCGCCTCGATCTCCGCGGCGCCGCGCAGCTCCACGAGCCTCGCGGCGGCGCCCGCCCCCGCCCCTGACCCGAGGGCGGTGTGCGCCGGGCCGTGCGAGCCGGTAGCCATCTCGGCACACCCGGAGTTCGACGCGCTCTTTCGCGACGGACCGGACGTGCCCCACCTCGACACGCACACCCCGCAGGGTATGAGCGTGTGGCCGAACTACGATCTCGCCGGCACGGACCTGATCCTGATCGGCGCTTACCGAGACGGTGCGCCGTCGTATCTGATCGGCCTCGACCCCGCGGACGGGCGGCACGTCGGGACCGTCCAGGTGTCCGAATCCCATCTGGGCGGCGTGGCTGTGGTGGGCCAGTGGTTGTTCACCACGGGCTCGGACACGACGACGGTGCGCCGCTATCGCGTCCTCGCCCTGCGGGAGGCGATCGCTCGCTCGGCGGCGACCGGGGTCCCCGCGCCGCTGGAGCAAGGGGGCGAGGTGCAGCGGGTGGTGGGCGCGCATTTCATGACCGTGGCCGCGGGGCGCCTGTGGACCGGACGCTACTCCCGGGACCCGTCGAATTCCTACATGGCGGAGTACGCAGTCGGCGCTGGCGGTCTGCTGACGCGGGTGGGACCCACCGTGATGCTTCCGGTGCAGACCCAAGGAGCTCTTGTCAGCGACGCCGAGTTCGTCCTCTACAGCGGTCTGCGCGAGGGCCGGATCACCGTCCTCGACCGCGCCGCGACCCCCGGGTCCCTGCGCCGGGTGATCGCCGCACCTGCCTTCGGGCAGAACCTGGCCAGGCTCGGGGACACCGTCGTGCTGCTCTTCGAGGGCGCCTCGTTCAAGTTCTCGGCCGACCCAGGGAACGCGGTACCGATCCGCCGTCTGCAGCTCACGGAGTACCCCGCCCTCACGCGATGACGCACTGCGCCAAGTGGTCATCCACCATGCCGGTGGCCTGCATCAAGGCATAGGCGGTCGTCGGGCCGACGAAAGCGAAGCCGCGCCGCTTGAGCTCCTTCGCCAGCGCCTTTGACTCCGCGGTGGTGGCCGGGACATCGGCGAGGATGCGGGGGCGCGGGCGCGGGGCGGGGGCGAAGGACCACAGCAGCGCATCCAGCCCCCCGGGCCCGAGGTCGAGACCGGCGCGGGCATTACCGATCGCCGCGAGCACCTTGGCCCGGTTGCGCACGATCCCGGCATCGGCAAGCAACCGCGCGACGTCGGCCTCGGTGAACTCAGCGACGGTACTCATCGCGAAGCCGGCGAATGCGGTGCGAAAGGCCGCACGCTTGCGCAGGATCGTGATCCAGGACAGCCCGGACTGGAAGGCCTCCAGGCATAGCCGCTCGTAGAGGGCGTCATCGCCGCGCACTGCGCGCCCCCACTCGCTGTCGTGGTAGGCCAGGTAATCCGCGCTCGAGACTGCCCACGGGCACCGCGGGCGCCCGTCCGGGCCGGGCAACGCGCTCACCGAGCTCAGCCCGCCACACCGGCGGCGCCCCGGCGCGTCACCCAGCGCGAAAACCGGCGCAGGGCCAGCCCGATGACCAACCGCGTCCCCACGCTCAATCCGGGCGCGAGCAGGCGGCCCGGCGCCCCGAACGGCGGGATGAGCGCCTCGCACCAGATCAGCGCAGATCGGCTCGGGCTCAGCTCACGGACCTCGAACCACGCACTGCCCTTGAGCATCCGGCCGCTCTTGTGCACCGCGCACCGGCGCGGGGGGTCCCACTGGGTGACCGTCATCCGGTCCGCGATGCGCAGCGGGCGAACTCCCGTGTACGCCACGATCTGCGCCCCCACTTCATGCCCCGGGCCGTCTCCGACCACCTGCACCGCAGTGGCCGGCATCCACTGTCCCTGGCTCGACCAGTCGACCAGCGCGGCCCACACCTGCTGCGCCGGCGCCTCGATCTCCACGCTCAGCTCAATCTCGCGCACGCCGTCAGAACTCCGGCTCGTGCTCGGGCCACATCTGCGGCGCCGCCTTGCGAGCCACCGGCCGGGGGAAACCCGCCGCCAGCGTCGCAATGCGGGCATCCCGGTCAGCGAGTTCGGCGCCGAGGCGGTCCAGCAGCGCGTCCACCTGATCCATCCGGTAGCCGCGCAACACGACCGCAAAGCGCACGCTCGCCAGATCGGCCGGCGACATGGCGCCCGGCGGCAACACGAGCCGCTGCTGGTCGCCATTCGCGTCGGCGAGCGTGCCGCCCGCCCCGGCGGCGACCGCGGTGATGCCGAACACCACCACACCCACGAGGATCACCATCACGTAGAACACTGCACATGTCCTCCCGCCCGCACCCGCGTCCCGGAATCTTGATGGGGCTCGATCGTGTCACGGGCCACCGACAATCGATCGGGCACGCCGATGACACGCCCCGCGAGCCAGGCCCCCGGCCCACTGCGCCTGGGCAGGCAGACGTTCGCGCCCACCCAGTTGCTCGTGATGGCGATCATCAATCGCACCCCGGATTCCTTCTTCGACAAGGGCGCGACCTTCGCCGACGCCCCCGCGCTGGCCGCGGTCGAGCGAGCGGTGCACGAAGGCGCCGCGATCATCGACATCGGCGGGGTGAAGGCCGGACCCGGCGACGAGGTGGACGCGGCGGAGGAGACCCGGCGCACGGCGGGGTTCATCGCCGAGGTCCGCGCCCGCTGGCCCGAGGTGATCATCAGCGTCGACACCTGGCGCGCGGAGGTCGCCGACGCGGCGTGTGAGGCAGGGGCGGACGTCCTCAACGACGCCTGGGGCGGGGTGGATCCCGAGCTCGCGGTGGTCGCCGCCGAACGGGGCGCCGCCCTGGTATGCACCCACGCGGGCGGTGCGACGCCGCGGACCCGCCCGCACCGCGTCGCCTATCCCGACGTGATGGCGGACGTGCTGGAGCGCACGATCGCCCTCGCGCAACGCGCGGTCTCCCTCGGCGTCCCCCGCGAGTGCGTGCTCATCGACCCGGGGCACGACTTCGGCAAGAACACCCGGCACTCCCTCGAGGTGACGCGGCGGCTGCCGGAGATGGTCGCCACCGGCTGGCCGGTCCTGGTCTCGCTCTCGCGCAAGGACTTCGTCGGGGAGACCCTCGACCTGCCGCCGGACGAGCGCCTGACCGGAACGCTGGCGACCACGGCGATCTCGGCCTGGCTGGGGGCCCGCGTCTTCCGCGCCCACGACGTCGCCGCCACCCGGGCGGTGCTGGACATGACCGCGTCGATCCTGGGTACACGAGAGCCCGCAGTGGCCCGCCGCGGCCTCGCCTGACGGGCCAAGGGCATCTGCGGTGATCGGGCGGGATGCATGCCAAGGCGGAGCAGGAGCCGTGTACGCAGTACCGGCGACGACGACAACGCCGGCAGGCGCCCGACCGGCGCCGCAGATCACATGGGGTAGTCGGGGGCGGCGAGAAATAGGGCGAAAACGGCGGGGCGCTGCTGCACGAGCTCCAGGCGGGCGCCGTCGGCGCGGGCCAGGTCGCGGGCCAGCGCCAGACCCCGGCCGGTGCTCTGCCCGCCGGAGACGCCGGCTTCGAAGATGCGATGCCCGAGCGCCTCCGAAACACCCTGACCCTCGTCGGTGACCTCCAGGACGACGGAGCCGCCGACCGTGCGGGTGCGGATCGTGACGGTGCCGCTGCCGTGGTGCAGCGCGTTCTCCACCAGCGTCGCGAGGATCTGCGAAACCCCGGACGCACTGGCCCGGGCGATCAGGCTGGGCACGCCGAGAAGCGCGATCTTGCGCCCGGCCTTGCCGAACGCGACACTCCACTCCTCGATCTGCTGCGCCACGATCTTGTCGACGTCGATCGTGTCTCTGCTGACCGCTTTGGGTGCGCGGCCCTGGGCGAGCAGGGACTCCACCACGTCGGTCAGGCGCTCGACCTGGGAGAGCGCAACGGTGGCCTCCTCGCGCATCGCGTCGATGTCGTCGGACATCGTGATCTCCTCCAACCGCATCGACAGGGCGGTCAGCGGCGTGCGCAACTGGTGGGAGGCGTTGGCGGAGAACTGCCGCTCGGCAGCCAGGATCTCCGCTATTCGCTCGGCCCGGCGCTCCAGCACATCCGCGACGCGATCCACCTCGGGCAGGCCGTAGCTGCGGCGGTGGCGGCGACGGCGCAGATCTCCAGAACCGAAGCGCTCGGCCGTCTCAGCCAGGTCGACGAGCGGCCGGGCCAAACTGCGGGCCTGCAGGGCAGCCAGCGCACCGGCCGTGGCGACCGCGAAGAACGCCTCGATCAGGATGAGCAACCAGGCCTTGCGCACTTGATCAGTGACCCGGTCCCGGGATTCGGAGACCGTGATCACCTCCCCGGAGCGGCCAGTGAGCTGCACCGAAAGCGGGTCGTCGCCGGCTGGGCGCAGCGCACCGAGGGTGATCGGTAACGCGCCGGGGATCTCGACCCTCGCGCTGCGCTCCCGGGAGACCAGGCGCTGCAGTGACGGGGCGTCAACAGTCTCGGCGAGTTCGGCGCGAACCTCGACGGTGTTCAGCAACCGTTGAGCCTCCGCACGCAGGCTGTCGTCGGCGCTGGACTCGATTCCGTTGCGCATGGCCACACCCAGGGGGATCCCGAGCAGCAGCACGACGACGATGACGACGGACAGCGTGGACAGGACAAGTCGCCTACCCATACCGATGGGGGGCTCCGCCCCCCATCACCCCCCCGAAAGACACCACACCGGGCACGAACCGATGGGGGGCTCCGCCCCCCATCACCCCCCCGAAAGACACCACACCGGGCACGAACCGATGGGGGGC
>JBQTII010000079.1:0-27306 GCA_052388275.1 Sporichthyaceae bacterium
CCGACCATGCTCCCCGAACACCGCCCAGCCCGGAACACCCAGCCCGAAACCACCAAGGGCCCGCCACCGGCCCACGAAATCTTCGCGAACCCCCGGCGAGCCCCCGGCTCTGCGTTGCTGACCTGCACAAACGCGAGAATGTCCGCTTTGTGGCACTGGATTTGACTATGAACTTTCATAGTCATTCCTCTGTTCCGAGGGCTCGAGCCCTGACTCCCGGCGGCCACAGTCGAGCAGGGTGCACTGCGGCGCAGGTGAACCCGCGGAAACCGGGTCCGCGGATCTCGCTGCGGCCCCCCTGGTTTACCTGCGCCTCAAGGAGGACCGATGGCCAACGAGCGGATTGTGCTGGCGATCGGCTTCCCGGTGATCTTTGCCAAGGTGGACAGGACCTCGGCTTCGGATTTGCGGGAGAGCCGAACAGTCCTTCGGTGGGCCGCAACGAGTTTGTCGGGGAAAGTCTCGGCCAGTCGGGTCAAAAGTGTGGCCGAGTCGAACAGCGCGATGTGGTGCTCGGCCAGCCACTCGGACGGGAAGTGTGCGGTGTTGTCGGTGAGCAGCACGTCGGCCTCGGCGCTCAGGGCGGCGGCCAGGACATGCCGGTCATTGGCGTCCATCGCGACGTCCGCGACCGATGCCAGGTCGCCTGGATCTACGGTGATCAGGGCGTACTCGATGTAGTTGTTCATCAGTTCTTCGAGCCTGTCGGTGCCGGACTGGTCGAGTCCGATCCGCTTGCGCAGGTTGCGCGACATCTCGTCGAGGATCTGCTGGCTCCAGTGAATCTCGATGGCGCCGGCATCAGCGAGATGGAGGAAGTAGTCGCGCAGCGTGCGCGAGAACAAGATATTCGCGTCGGCGAGGACGACGCTGATCGTCAATCGACCAGACCGATCTCGTCGGAGAACTCGGCGAGTGCTTCGGCGGCGCGGTCCCTGCGGCTGCTGCGGGCGCGCTGGAACGCCAAGATCGCCTCGGCCGGAATGCGGTGGTGGGTGCCGACCTTGACGTGGCCGATCTCGCCGGAGCCAACGAGCTTCATGAGTGTCGGGCGGGAGAGTCCGAGCATGGTGGCTGCTTCGGTGGTGGTGAACAATTCCTTGATCGGAACCACGACCGCGCCGGTGGTTCGCTCGGCGTCGAGCAGGGCGAGTACCTTCTCCGCGCTCCCGCGAGGGAGGTCCAGCGTCACGCGCACGCTGTCGGGACCGCCCTCCAGTGCCACGCGCAGCACGTTGACGTCAGTAGCCAGAACGTCGGACAACCTGATCCTCCAACCGAAATAATCAGAGTCAACTGCTCCAAGTGTAACTTGGAGCGGCAAGCTGGCGGGCCTGATGCGGCTAGCTGAGCGGATCTCGTCAGATCTGTCGAAATGTGGCCGAACACGGTGACTATGAATTTGACTATGAAACGAGGTCGATCAGAGCGGCCGCAGTCGACCTCTGACGCACAAACATGCAGGTGAGCACGCTGTAGTCGACCATAGAGAGCCGCATCCGCCCTTTTTAATCCGCGGGTTCGCCGCTACGGAAGCAGCGTGAACGCCGGCACATGGTCCGGCCGTACCACGGTGAAGTGGCGCCGGTCCAGCGTCGCAATGTCAGAGATGTTCAGGCGTTCAGCGATTGCGACCACCGAGGCATCCGCCGCGCCGAGCCGGAGGTCCTCGTAGGTGTCCAGCAACTCCACCATGCGATCGAGATCGGCAGGGAGCAGGTCCACGAGGGTGAGGTCGCCATTGCGGATCGAGCTGATGAACGCGG
This sequence comes from Sporichthyaceae bacterium, assembly GCA_052388275.1. GTDB lineage: Bacteria > Actinomycetota > Actinomycetes > Sporichthyales > Sporichthyaceae > JBQTII01. Next base: position 1,767 of record JBQTII010000079.1, read on the forward strand.
CCTCAGCGGGCGACCCTCCGTCGCGACCGATCATGTAACTCACCTCGGCGACCACCAGGGGCGAGATGAGCAGTGGTCTGCTGGCGAGACGCAAGCCGGTCAGCAGGTCGACACAGCGGCGGTGATCGTCGTCGTCGGTGTCAGCCGCGGCGACAAGGGGGCCGGTGTCGACGAGGATCACTAGGAGCGGCCGAAGCCCTCCGCGAGAATCTCATCCACACGCCGCGCGGTGTCGTGGCGACCTGAGTGAACCATTCCGAACCAGGCCGGCGGCCACTGTCCTGCAGGCGCCGGCTCGAGGCGGCGGCGGACTTCGGCCAACATCGCCGCCACCTGGTCGTCAGGAAGCTCCTGGACCAGGCGCGCCAGCTCGTCGCGCGTTGGACTCATGCCTTCGAGTGTAGGCGGGCCGCTGACAGCGGACCAGGTTCACGCCCGCTGGCTGTCAATGGGTCGGTCAATGAACTGCAGGAGGTTGGAGGGGAATGCCCGACCAGGGTGGATCGCCCGGCCAGGTCAGGCGCCTGCAGAGGCTGCCGGCGGGGTGCGGCTGCCGCCTTGTAATCCGCGGGTTCGGGATTCGATCCCCCGACGGCCCACCCCGTGACCTGGGAGAACGTCGCTCTGGCTGGTGATTTCGGTGCTGGCCGCTGTGGCCTGACCCGGGCTCGCGCGGATGTCACGCGACACGCCGTGATGGACGTCCCCTGGACGCACCTGGACGCCGCAGACGGAGATCGACATGCTCGACAGCAAGCAACTGGGTCGGCTGCACCGGGTCGCGGACCCTCGCGAGGTCTGGACCTCGGAGTCGGCCGACTTCACGCCGTGGCCGGCGGGGAACATCAATGGGCTCGCCGACGAGCTGGGTATGACGCTGACCGTGCTCGCGATGGAGGTCCCCGTTGGGGCTTCCGGCTCGACATCCGCGCCGAGGACGGCGACGGGCGCACGGTGATCATCGGTAACTGGTCACGTCTGCCTCGCCCCAGGTCGGCGGCGATCGGCAAGCTAGTGAAGCCGGCGGCGATCCCGGGGTCGTTCCACCCGGCAGCGAAGCGACCGGCTCACGCGCAGCGGAACACTTGTCGACCCTCCCGCTGGGCGGCGTTCTGCACGGCGAGGGTGTCGCGGATGGTGTCCAGGGCCGGTTGCAGCGGCAGCGGGGCGGTGGCGACCTGCATCCCCGGGTCGGCGATGGCGACCGGGTGCCACCAGATCCCGTCAACGCTGAGGGTCGGTTCGGGGTGCAGGTCGTCGAGGCCGACGCGGGTGCCGGTTTCGGCGAATCCCTGCGCGGCGACGGGGCGGATCAGCCGGTCCTGCTCGGCGACCCCGAGGTCGGCAAGCAGGCCCGTCAGATCGGTGGCCGCGTCGATCTCCTCGGGGTAGAGGGTGGCGGCGACGCGGACCGTGAAACCCAGTTCGCGGGCCAGCGCGATCCCGGCCAACGCCTTGGCGTGGCTGCCCGCCCCGCGATGGCGATCGTGCAGGTCCGGGCCGGCCGAGTCCAGGCTGATCTGCAGCCGCACCCGCTCGCGGGGCAGGGCTTCCAGCGCGGCGCGCCGCGCGCCGCGGGCGAAGACCATCGCGTTGGTGAGGATCGTCGTCGGCAGGTGCCGAGCCAACTCGGTGCCGAGCGCCGCGATCTGCGGATGCAGGAACGGTTCGCCCCCGGTGAGGTAGAGCTCGCGCCCGCCCAGGTCGCGGAACTCCTCGGCGGCCTCGGCGGCCAGCGCGACCGGTAGCGATCTGGGCGCGGCGGACGGGGCGGACTGCGCGCAGCAGTAGGGGCAGGCCAGGTTGCAGTGGAAGTTGGCGTAGATCCACAGCCGCTCGCCCACGGGGGTGGCGCTGCCCTGCGTGAACGCCGCCGGCGTCGGGGCGCGCCCGCCGTCGCGGCGAACCCCGACGCGCCAGGGCCCGGCGGGGGAGTCGGCGGCGATCGAGACGATCTCGTGCCCGGCCAGGCGGGCCCAGTCGCGCAGGTCGGGTGGCACCGAGGGCTCCTCGGTTCGCACGAGCAGCACCTCTCCGGTGGCGATCGTGCGCATCGTGCGCATGAGCAGCAGCAGCAGGCCGCTGCCGCAGTCCATGGTTCCGCCGTCGAGTTCGCCGGCCGCCGCAACCGTCACGCCGCGCCCCTCAGTAGCCGAGGGTCTTGGCGCCGTCGGCCATCAGGGCGACCACGGCCGCGCCGCCGGCGATCACCGCGCCGGGCACCAGGTCCGCCTCGACGATGCCGCGTTTCTTGGCGCACGGGCTGCACACGATCAGCCTCCCGCCCGCCTCGACGAACCCGGCGAGCAGTTCGCCCAGGGGGGCGAACCCGTCTTCGTGGATCTTCTCGGCCTGGCCCGTCTGCCCGATCCACGCGCCGTCGGCGGACAGGAACACGGTGGTCTCCTGGCCCGAGGCCGCGGCGGCGCCGGCGACGACCATGGCCACGCTGGCACGGTCGGGGTTCTCGTGGCTGCTCGCCAGCGATACGAGGATGCTGCCCATGGAGTGCTCCTTTGTCGTGATGGGGTTCGGACGGTGCGTCAGGTCGCGGGAACCGGCCGCCAGGGGTTGGACTCCGCCACCGCGGTGGCCGCCGCGGCGATCTGGATCAGATAGCGGTCGGGGGCGTTCGCCTGACGACCAAGATAGTGATGACCAGTCAGATGACACCACGCCGGAACGTCGATCGGCCCGGCGGGATCGGTCGAGGCGATGCACACCACGGTACCCGCCGCGGCGGCCCGGATCCGGCGGTGGACCAGCATCAGCAGTTCCCCGCAGGCGAGGTCGCCGCCCTCGATCACGAGGCCAGGCTCGGCGAGCATCGACACGCGTGCGCCTCCCGTTCCCACCGTGTGGAGAATGACCCTCGGATGGCAAGGACGACGCAACGGGTCCGATGATTGCGCCGGCTCATCCGATCCGCCTGCGAAGCCACACCCCGGCCGCATCGACCAGCACGCTCAGCAGGATCAACGCGCCCAGGGTGCTCGCCGCTCCGGCGTAGTCGAACAGGGCCACCTGGGTGTGCAGGAGCATCCCGAGACCGCCCGCCCCGACGACCCCGACGATCACGGTCTCGCGGATGGTCACCTCCCAGCGATAGCAGCCGTAGCCGACGAACCGGCGGCTCACCGCGGGCAGCACCCCGTAGGTGAACGCCCCGCCGGCCGAGGCCCCCTGGGCGCGCAGGGCCGCCACCGGGCGCGGGTCGGTGTTCTCCACAGATTCCCCCATCAGGCGCCCGAGCACCCCGGCGGTGTAGATCCCCAGGGCGAGCGCCCCGGGCAGGATGCCCGGTTCGAACACGAACAGCAGCACCAGCGCCCACACCGGCGGGGGGATGGCGCGCAGCGTCACCAGCAGCAGGCGGACCAGCACCGCGCCCGCTCGACGACCCCGGCGGCGCGACCCGGCCGGTGGTCGCGCCGCCGGCCCGGCGAGCAGCGCCCCGGCGAGGAACGCGACCGCGATCGCCAGCAACGACATGGCCAGGGTCGCCGCGGACAGCTCGAGCAGCCCCCACGCGCCGCCGGCCCCGGATCCCCCCGCCTCGGCGCGCCCGGAGCCCAGCGTCGGCGGGAAGGACTCCGCGAACAGCTCGCCGATCAAGGCCCAGGACCGACCGTCCAGCAGCGGTGCGACGCTCAGGTCGATCGCGATCGCGCACACCGGCAGCGCCGCGGCGAGCGCGGCCAGCGACGCGACCAGCACCGGGTCGCGCCCGGCTCGGTCCCGCCCGGTGCGCGCAGCCAGCCGTGATCGCACGGCCGAACTCCACGCGTCGGCGAGCAGGGTGAGCACGATCAGCGTATAGAGCAGGGTCCAGATCTGCTCGTAGCGCAGCGAGGCGAAACTGAGCTGCAGCTGGAACCCGAGGCCCCCGGCGCCGATCAACCCGAGGATCGCGGCGCTGCGGATCGCGCAGTCGAGCCGGTAGAAGGCGTAGGACACCAGCTCGGTGGCCGCGCCCGGCAGCACCGCGTAGCAGAACGCGCCGCCGCGGCTCGCGCCCGCGGCCAGCAGCGCGTCGGCGGCGCGGGGATCGGCGTCGTCGAGGATCTCGGCGAAGACCTTTGCGGTGATCGCCCCGAAGGGGATCGCGATGGCCAACACCGCGACGATCGGTTCGGTGCCGAGCACCGCGAGCAGGAACAGGCCCCACACGATCTCGTGGACCCCGCGGGGCAGCACCAGCCCGAGCCGGGTCAGCGTCCAGCCGGCGGTGGCGCGCCGGCCCGGGACGGGCCGGCGTCCGCCGGTGCGCCACCACAGGCGGGACCCGAGCAGACCGCCCACGGCACCGAACACCAGGCTCAGTGCGGTGCCGAGCAACGCGTAGGCCACCGTGGTCAACGCCGCCCGACCGGTCAGCTGCAGGAACTGCGGGTCGAGTTCGGGGCGTAGTGCGGCGGCGAAGAACTCTGCGACCAGCGGTAGCCCCGAGGCTCGCAGCGGCGACCCGTCGCGCAGCACGGTGGCGACGATCCCCACGACGGACGCCGCGAGGGCCACGAGCGCGACCGGTAGGCCGTGCCGTCCCACCGGTCGCGGCCCTCGGCGCCGCGGCGGCGCTGGGGCGGGCCGGGCCGCCCGGCGCACCGCGGGTGGGGTCAACACCTTCGGCGGTTCGCGGTTCGCAGCGCCCGTTCCGGCGGGAGCGGCGCAGACGACGCCGATCGGGGCTGCCCCGGCCCGGGCTCGTAGAGCGCGTCGGTCATGGTGGAGGTCAGCCGCGCGGCCGGGACGTCGAAGGCCACGCGCCCGTCCCGCAGCGCGACCACCCGATCGAACCCGGCCCGGACCAGACCCAGATCGTGCAGGCCGACGATCAGCGTGGCGTCGAGGTCGCGGGCGACCCGATGCAGCAGGGCCGCGACCTCCGCCGAGCGGGCGGGATCCAGGTTCGACACCGGTTCGTCGGCGAGCAGCAACGCCGGGCGCTGCACCAGCACCCGGGCGATCGCCACTCGTTGCTGTTCGCCGCCGGAAAGCGTGGAGGTCCGCTGCTCGAGACGATCGTCCAGGCCGACGGCGGCCAGCGCGGCCCCGGCGGTGCCGACCGCCTGGGGCGCAGCAGCGAAGCGACCGCCCGCGGCAGCGACCAACGCCCGAGGTGACCGGCGTTGACGTTGTGCACCACGCGTAGCTCGCCGACCAGGTCGAAGTGCTGGTGGACGGTGCCGACCCGTCGCTGCACCCCGCGCAGCGTCCGCGGGGAGGCGCCGGCCAGGTCGGTGCCGAAGACGCGCACCCGGCCGGCGCTCGGCGCCACGGTGGCGTTGAGCAGGCCGATCAGGGTGCTCTTGCCGGCGCCGCTGGGGCCGATCAGCGCGACGTGTTCGCCCGCCTGGACCTCGAGGTCGAGCTCGCGCAGGGCCCACCGCTCCCCGAAACGCACCCCGGCCCCGCGCAGGTGGACGGGCACGGCTAGGAGATCAATCCGAGCCGGCGGGCAACGGTCTCGATCTGCGCGTAGTTCTGCGCGGCGGTCGGCACGAAGGAGCCCGCGTTGAACAGCGCGAGGATGTCGGCTTCCCGCGCCTCGCTGCCGTCGAGGTCGAGCAGCGCCATGCGCAGCTTGTCGGTGAAGCCCGCGCCGAACTCCTCGTCCAGCGTCGGGGCGCCGAGCCAGTGATAGTCGTGGTAGCCGGGGGTGCGGAAGATCTCGACCACCTTGGTTTGGTCCACCGCGCCTTCGGCGACCCGGGCGTCCCACACCTTGGAGTTCAACGCGCCGACCTGGTAGGTGCCCGCCTCGACGAGCTTGATCGTGGCGTCGTGCGACCCGGAGAACCCCGGGGCGCCGTCCAGGTCGCCGCTCACCACGCCGGCCTCGGCCAGGAAGTACTGCGGCATCAGGCGCCCGGAGGTCGAGGCTTCGCTGCCGAAGGTCATCGACGTGCCGCGCAGTTCCTTGAGCCCGCCAACCTCCGCGATCGGCGCGATGCCCTCGCCCACGCCGGCCACGAACACGCTCTGGAAGGCTTCGTCGACGTCGCGTTGGGCGAGCAAGACCGAGCCGGGCACCTGCAGTCGTGCCTGCACTCCGGACAGTCCGCCGAAGAACACCGCGTCGAGGTCGCCGCGCCGGAAGGAGGTCACGGTGGCGCTGTAGTCGGTCACGGGCTGGTACTTCACCGCCACGCCCAGCCGCTCGGACAGGTACCCGGACAACTCGCCGTAGATGCGTTGCAGCTTCTCCGGGTCCTGGTCGGGGATCGCCCCGATCGTCAGCGTGGCGCCGGCCGGCGGCGCCGCATTCGGTTCGGTCTGCGAGTCGGCCGCGCCGTTGGCCGCCGAACCCCCGCCGCAGGCGCTCAACGCCACCAGCAGGGCGGCGCCTAGGGCCGCACCGAGCCGCAGCCGTCGAGGGTTCGACGTCGAAACTCTCATCTGTGCTCCAGAACTGGGTGTCGTGCGCGCTCGCGGCGCCGGCGATCCATCAGAGCTGTAGGGACCCGATCGAGATCCGCCTGAAGTCGAAGAGCTTTGGCCGGGCCGTTGGCCGGCAGCACTATGCCGACGTGGATCCGCAGCGCGGCGAACCCGCGGCCGAGCAGCCGCGCGCCGGGCATCCCCGACTGTGAGGAGCGGCGAACCGGGTGGGTTTCGACGGGCGAGGTGTCGGGCGGCACGGTGGTCCTCTTCCTGTTGATCGTTGGGACGCGTCGGTCACGGACCTGATTGCACGCACTCGCGTACCGTGTGCGGACGTGACCGACACGGATGGCCTTGGAGTCCACTGGGACGCCGCCTACGCCCGCGGTGGTCCGGGCGCGGTGAGTTGGTACACGCCGATCACGAACGTCCCCGACCTGCTGGCGGCCCAGGGATGCTCACCGACCGACCGGGTTCTCGACGTGGGTGGTGGCGCATCCCCGCTCGTCGGCGCCCTGCTGGACCGCGGGTACCTCGATCTGTCGGTTCTCGATGTCTCCGCCACCGCGCTCGAGGAGGCTCGCGCGCAGTTGGGCGAGCGCGCCGCCGCGATCCGGTGGGTGATCGCCGACGTGCGCACCTGGTCGCCGCCGGCTACCTACGACGTGTGGCACGACCGGGCGGTTTTCCACCTCCACGTCGAGGATCGCGACCGCGCGGCGTATCTGACGACCCTGCGCGGCGCGACCGCCCCCGGCAGCCTCGTGGTGCTCGCCACCTTCGCCCTCGACGGGCCGTCGAGTTGCTCCGGACTGCCCGTTCGGCGCTACGACGCGGCGCAGTTGGCCGCCGCCCTGGGCCCCGACTTCGAACCGGTACACCAGACGCGTGAGGAGCACCGCACGCCGTGGGACACCGTTCAACCCTTCACCCGTGCGACATTCCGTCGGCAGCGGTAACGGGCGGGGCCATCGATACCGCCGGCCGATTCGGCATGGTGTCAGCGTTGCCGGTACACACTCGATCGATGGTCGATGTCGAGTACCTGCACGACCCGGTGCTCGACATCGACGCGGTAGATAATGCGGTACGTCCCTCGGCGCGCGCCGTGGCACCCGCGCAGCGGCCCGGTCAAGGGTTTCCCGACCCGCAAGGGCTCCGCGGGCAACGGGCCGGCGAGAAACTCGATCACGGCGGCTGCCACCTCCTTGGGCAGCCGATCGGAAACCGCCCGGCGGGCAGCGCGCTGCACGCGGACCTCGAACGCCGTACTCACTCCCGAACGCGACGGGCGGCCAAGTCGCCCCGCAGGTCATCGAGGGTGGCGCCGGGCTCACCGGCGGCCAGATCCCGCAGGCTCTCCCCGATCCGGGCCACCGACGCCTCGTCGGACAGCACCTCGACGGTGATCTCCAGCCCCTCAACGTCATCGACCGAGAGCAACATGAACTGTGCCTGGCCGTTGCGGGTGACGACCACCCGCTCGTGCTGCTCGCCGACCCGGCGCCCGAGTTCGGACAGCTTGGCCTTCACTTCGCTGAGCGGCAGCGTCGTCTCCGTCATCCCACCAAGGTAGCCGCCGCAGACCAGAATAGCGACCAACCAGCGAGTTCGGCCGACCTCGACCCGCCTCGCCCGCATCCGACTTCTGGCGCACCTCCCCCGTGCTCCTGCAGATCGGGCCGCAGTACATCCCGGTCTGCCCCGCCGGACGGTGGATCTCCCGGCGGCTGGCCGCGCTGGCCCCGTTCGCCGCTACGGCGACGCCGAGCCCGGGGCCTGGTTCGACGGCACCGTTGACCAGCCGATTCGTAAGTGATAACTTACGGATTATGCGAGCCGTCATGGCAGGAGATCCGTGGGCGGCCCTGGCCGACCCGACCCGGCGGGCGGTGTTGGCGCGCGTGGCCGATCACCCGCGCTCGGTGGAGCAGATCGCGGCGACGCTGCCGGTCAGTCGTCCCGCGGTTTCCCAGCATTTGCGGGTACTGACCGAGGCGAACCTGGTGATCGGGCACCGGCAGGGGCGCCGATGCGTCTACCGGGCGTTGCCGGACGGACTGCTGGGCGTGCGCGCGGACCTGGAGCGCTTCTGGTCGCAGGCCCTGGCCAACTTCAAGAGAATCGCCGAGGAGGAGCACCGATGACCGAAACCGGCACGACCGCGGCCGTGCGGCTCAGCATCGAGGTCGAGGTCGACCTCGACCGCGCCTTCGAGGTGTTCACCGGTCAGTTCGACCTGATCAAACCCCGCGAGCACAACCTGCTGGCCGCCCCGGTCGCCGAGACCGTGCTCGAACCCAAGGCCGGAGGCCGGCTCTACGATCGCGCCGTCGACGGCTCGACGTGCGACTGGGGCCGTGTGCTGGCCTGCGAACCGCCACACCGCCTGCTGCTGGCCTGGCACATCTCGCCGCACTGGCAGTTGGAGACCGAACCCGGCCGGGCCAGCGAAGTCGAGGTGCGCTTCACCGCCCTCGACGCCGGGCGCACCCGGGTCGACCTCGAGCACCGACACCTCGACCGGCACGGCGAGGCCTGGCAGGCCATGCGCGGGGCGCTGGAGTCCGGCGAGGGCTGGCCGCTCTACCTCGCCCGGTATGCACGCCTGCTCGCCGAGCACTGAGATGGCGGATCGAATGGCCCTGGCCGCACAGGAGCGCGCCGACCTTGCCGACCTGCTCGACACCCTCAGTCCGCAGCAGTGGCGCCACCCCACCTTGTGCGAGGGCTGGACCGTCCGCGACGTGGTCGCCCACGTGATCAGCTACGAGGGGATCGGCCCGCTGGGCGTCGCCGCCGCATTCGTGCGCGGCGGTCTTTCCCCCACCCGGATCAATCGGGTGCGCCTGGCGGCCTATCGGGACCACGAGCCCGCGCAGCTCGTCGCGATCCTGCGCGCGCACCTGCGCCCTCGCGGCCTCACCGCCGGCTTCGGCGGCGGCGTGGGACTCACCGACTGTCTGATTCACCATCAGGACATCCTCCGGCCCCTGCGCCTGGCCCGCGACGTGCCGTCCGAACGACTGCGCGAGGCCCTGAGCGTCGCGCTGAAGGCACCCACCCTGCCCGCGCGACGCAACGCCAAGGGACTTCGACTTGTCGCCACCGACCTGGACTGGCGCCACGGAGCCGGTGCCGAGGTCCGCGGCCCGGGGGAGGCATTGCTGCTCGCCCTGGCCGGCCGCGCCGAGGGGCTGACCGACCTCGCCGGACCGGGGCTGACGAGACTGGAAGGACGCCTGGCGTCGGTGCGGTCCTCGGAGTGAACGGCGAGGTGCAGGCACGATTGGCACTGACCCGATCACGGGTCAACCTCGCGATGACAGGCTCGGGCGGTTCGATGGGACGCGATGTTGGCGCGTGCCGGCGTTGCGGGGCGGGGCTCAGGACGGGAAGCGGAGCGCGCAGGTCACGGTCACGATGTCACCGGCCGAGATCCGCGCCGGCCTACGAACGGCGTCTTTGAGCGGCAGGAGGTACCCGCCGTCGCGGGGGAAGAGCGAGGTCGTGAAACTCACCGCGCCGAGGCGGGCCTCGACCGGGATCACGCCCCAGCCGTAGCTGGCCACCGACGCCACCTCCCGGATGTCCGCGGCCGGCTCGGCCGGTACGGGGAGGAAGTAGTACGGCGCCGGCCCGCGCCACTCGATCACCCGACCGGAGAAGGTGAACTGCACCGGCTCAGTCTCGCCAGGTGCTCACCGCCCCCGCGATCCGGGGCTGACAAGGAGGTTCAACTCCGGTGCCCCGACGGGGACTGGCCGCCGATGCCGACCGCCAACGCGTTGACGCTCGTCGACCGCCGTGGCCCGATCTGGACGGAGCTGACTACCGACGTCGGGGTGCGGGTGCACACCACCGTCCTCAATGGCGATTACGTCGAGATTCCTCTCGATCGGGAGGCCGACCTTCGAGCCGACTTGGCGCGCCACGGCATCCAGGCCGACCGTAACGATGCTCTGATCTTTCGGCTGTGCCCGTAGCACCTTGGAGTGCGCACCGACGTTTTGCGCAAGCTCGCAGGGTTTGACGATCGTCGGGGTGCTGGAATCGCGAGCGCCGAAGGTCGTGACTTCGATTGCGTGGGAAGTCGGCTCACCCCCGGGACGGGGCCGCTACGCATGTCACCCGCGACCTGAGTCGCCAGAGCGTGTGAAACTGTTGCGGTGAGCGCGGAGTCCAGCAGTGGCGGGATCCCGATGGCGCTTGCCCTGTACGACCTCAGCATCTCGATGTACCGCCAGCGGCTGCGCAACGATCGCCCCGAGCTCTCCGAGGCCGAGATCGACGCGGTCGTCGCGGGGTGGCTTGAGCGGCGGCCCGGGGCGGAGTTGGGTGATATGGCCAACGGCGTCGTTTCCGACCGCTTGTCGTGACGCCGCTCGAACCGACCCTTCAACTCGGGATCCAGACGCTTCGAGACCTCGGCGCGCGCTTTGCCCTGGTAGGCGGGCTAGCGGTGTCCTCGTGGGCAGAGCCGAGAACCACCCGTGACATCGACTTGGCCGTCGCTGTCGAGTCCGACTCGCATGCGGAGGCCGCCCTGACCGGACCCATGGTGCAGGAGGTCAAGGAGCACCTCCCCGTGCACGTCGAGGGCGCAGACCCTGAAAACATGACCGGGTGAACCCCGACGCCGGCCCCGCGCCGAGCGACTTCATCCGCGACCTGATCCGCGACGACCTCACGTCCGGCAAGTACGGCGACCGGGTGCAGACGCGCTTCCCGCCGGAACCCAACGGCTACCTGCACATCGGGCACGCGAAGAGCATCTGCCTGAACTTCGGCCTCGCCGCGGAGTTCGGCGGGGTCTGCAACCTGCGCTTCGACGACACCAACCCCGAGGCGGAGGAGCACGAGTACGTCGAGGCGATTCTGGCCGACCTCGCCTGGCTCGGTTTCACCCCGGCAGGAGTCCACTACGCCTCGGACTACTTCGGCCAGCTCTACGACTGGGCCGAGGGGCTGGTGACCAAGGGTCTGGCCTACGTCGACGACTCCGGCGCCGACACCATCCGCGCGCAGCGCGGCGGGTTCGGTAAGCCGGGCATCGAATCGCCGCACCGCGACCGAGAGCCCGAGGAGAACCTGGCCCTGCTGCGGGGCATGCGCGAGGGGGAGTTCGCCGACGGCTCGCGCGTGCTGCGCGCCAAGATCGACATGCAGGCCAGCGTCATGAGTTTGCGAGACCCGGTGCTCTACCGGATCCGCCGGGTCCCGCACGTGCGGACCGGGACCGACTGGATCATCTACCCGACCTACGACTGGGCGCACGGGCAGTCCGATGCGATCGAGGGCGTGACCCACTCGATCTGCACGCTGGAGTTCGCCGACCACCGCCCGCTCTACGACTGGTGCCTGGACCACCTCGACCTGCCGGGGGACCGCCCCGAGCAGACCGAGTTCGCCCGCCTCGGGCTCACCCACACCGTCATGTCCAAGCGTCTCCTGCGCGCGCTGGTTGAGAACGGCACGGTCGACGGGTGGGACGACGCCCGGATGCCAACCTTGGCGGGCATGCGCCGCCGGGGCTATCCGGCGGCGGCGATCCGGGATTTCATCTCGACGCTCGGGGTGTCGAAGACCAACGGCACGACCGAGATCGAGTTCCTCGAGTCCTTCGTGCGCACCCACCACAACGCCCGCGCGCTGCGCCGGATGGCGGTGCTCTCTCCACTCAAGCTCGTCATCACCAACTGGCCGCAGGGCCAGGTCGAGTACGTCGAGCTGGTCGAGAACCCGGAGGACCCCGCGGCCGGGGTGCGCAGCGTGCCGTTCAGCGGCGAGCTCTGGATCGAGCGCGACGACTTCAAACTCGAGCCGCCGCCGAAGTACTTCCGACTCGCGCCCGGCCGGGAGGTCCGGCTGCGCGGCGGCTACTTCGTCACCGCCACCGACGTGGTCACGGGCGCGGACGGGAACGTCACCGAGGTGCACGCCACCTATGATCCGGCGACCCGCGGCGGCTCCGCGCCGGATGGCCGCAAGGTCAAGGCCACCATGCACTGGGTCAGTGCCGCGCACGCGGTGGATGTCGACGTGCACCTGTACGAGCGGCTGTTCGCCGATGCACGCCCCGGCAGCGACGGCGCCGAGCCGGACGTGAACCCGGCCTCGCGCCGCACAATCGTCGGCGCCAAGGCCGAGCCCGTACTGGCCGAGGTGAAGCCCGGTGAGGTCGTGCAGTTCGAGCGGTTGGGGTACTTCGCCGCCGACCCGGACGCCCCCACCACCTTCCACCGCACCGTGGGCCTGAAGGACGAGTGGGCGAACATCCAAAAGCGCAGCGGCTGAGAGCGCGTCAGCGACGAAATCAGCGTGCGGCCAAGATCTCCAGCGCGTCGGCGCCCCGTGCGCGGAGGTCGTCCCCCAGTTGCAGCCAGGGCAAGCTCCGCCGGTCAACCAACATCGGCGCGGCGCCCCGGAGCCGAGACAGGTCCTTCGACGTCATCTGCTGGCGCATGGCGAACGGGTCGCCGACCAGCGCGCAGAGGAAGGCGAGGTCTCGTAGATGGCGGGCTGGATCCCCAGGCAACTTGCACGCAGCGGACTTCCCGACGACCGCGGCGAGCAAGGAGGGACGGGGGATCGACCCAGTTCGGGTGCTGTGCCGGACCTCGACCAACTCGGAGCGGCTCAGGAGTTGGGTGCCCGCAGGTACCTCGATCGTCCGCCCCGGTGGGCTGGTCGTCAGGCTGACGCGCGGCCCGAGGCCTTCGGGAGCCAACACGTCGACGACGACCGGTCGGGGGTGCGCGGGGCGCGTGTAGCGGTGGGCGCGTCCGTCCGTGGAGATGCCCTCCGAGTCGAACCCGCGTGTCTTGAGGGCTTTCACCAACGATCGCAGCGCGCGTGGGTCGGCGCGGACATCGCCGATGACGTCGCCGTCCTGGCTGATCTGGGGCGGGATCCGGCTGTGTTCCAAGCCGTGCAGCAGCACCATCTGCCCGCCGATGAGGGTCCAGGGGATGTCGAGTTCCCCCAGGTCGAGGAGCACGTGCCACAGCTGGTCGACCGGAGCGGCCAAGGACGGCAGCACGATCACCGGACGGTTCACCGGCTGGCCTCGTACCGCTCGCCCAACTGGCGCAACATTTCGAGGCCGCTGGCTACCGAGCGAGGTTGGGTGGATTCCAGCAGGTCCACCGCGACCGCGGCGACGGGCAGCTCGGCGCTGCCGAACGGCCACAATCCACGCGGCAGACGGACCGTCAGATTCGAGTCCGCAACGGCCGGATGGACTTGCCAACGCCGGGCGGCGGCCAGCCACTGTCCGCTCGGGACGTAGATCTCGGGCGTGGGTTCGAGGTCGACGATGTCGGCTCCGAACTCCACCGCCCGGGCGACTCCGGCTCTGACCGCGTGGCGGCCGAGACCCTCCAGCAGCCGGCCCAGGGTGCTGGGGTGGGTCCGCACCCGCAGCACGTCGCTTCGGGCACGCATGAGCGCGCGCCATGCGTCGGCGTCGGCACCGGTCAGCTTGTCGAGACGGGCTCGGACCTGGCTTCGCGCCACCGAGGACAGCCAGGGCGCGTCTCCGCCCGCCAACAGGTCCAGCAAGCCCCACGCCCGCGCCGGGGCCATCGGCCGACCGGCCGAGGAGGGATGCACCCGGGCGGCCGCGACCGACCGTTCGTCCACCAACCAGAGCCGGCCGGCCCGACGGCCGGCAAGCCGTCCCGATCGGAGCAGTTGCTCCACCCGGGAGCGATCCACACCCATCAGTTCGGCGGCCTCGGAGATCGACAGGTCGGAGGGCACGCCGCCAGATTACATTAATCCTCCGATTAAACAGAGCAATAATGAAATTCGAGTTGCCCGAGTCGTTCGGCGGGATCCAACTGCCGGACATGCCGCCCGGCGGCGCAATGACCGTCGCCCCAGAATGGGATATCGATGGTAGCCTTCTGCCATGGAGACGACCATGGACTCCGGCGGGCGAATCGTGGTGCCCAAGGCACTGCGGGACGCGCTGGGGCTGGTGCCTGGCTCGACGGTGGACATCTCGCGCTACGGCGCGGGGCTGCACCTGGTCCCCGGTGGGCGCACTGCCCGCGTGGTGACGGTGGACGGGGTACTGGTGGGCACCTCGGACACCGTGATCGACGACGACATCGTGTTCGCGCTGATCGACGCCGGGCGACGATGACCGCGCTCATCGGGGTCGACAGCAGCGTCGCGGTACCGCTGCTGATGAGCAGTCACGTTGCTCATCGAGCCGTGCGCCGTTGGTGGGCCGGGCGTCCGCTGGCGTTGAGCGGGCACGCATTGGCGGAGACCTACTCGGTCTTGACGCGCCTGCCTGGCGACGCCCGGCATGCACCGGGCGACGCGGCGCACCTGATCGCCGCGCGATTCGAGTCGCCGTTGTTGCTGCCGGCCAAGGCCGCCCGGTCGCTGCCCGCGGTACTCGCGCGCCTCGGTATCGCCGGCGGGGCGGTGTACGACGCGATGATCGCGTTGGCTGCGAAGGAGAACGAGGCGGAGCTGGCGACGCGCGATGAGCGCGCGCGAAGCACCTACGACGCGGTAGGGGTTCGGGTCATCGTCGTGACCTGAGGTCTGACGGAACCTCAGAAACCTCCGGACGTAGGGCCGATCTCGATCACGGTGTCCACCCCGCCACCACCGCCGAATCCGGCGCCGAAGAAGAACACCGCGAACAGCGCGATGACCAGCACCGTCAGCAGATGGAGATCACCCCGGCCCGCACCAGCCCGCTCCTCGCATGCGAAGGGGCCCCGACGTCGAGGTGCGACGGCGGGGCCCGATCTTTCGTCCGGGGTGGGCGCGGGAGCTCAGTCCTCGCGGCACAGAACGACGTCGTCGTCCCGGTCGCGGCGCTCCCGCAGCGTGCGCACGACATCGTCGCCGTTGTCCTTGCACTGCTCACGGGTGGTGACGTAGAAGTCATCTTCGTCGAAGTCGTCGTCGCGGTCCCGGCCACTGCAATCGGCGTCGAAGCGGATCGTGAAGGTGCCGCCACCCCGGATGCGGAACTTGCCACGGGCGTCGTCGCAGCGGCGCGGGGTGCTGATCTCGACGCGGTAGGTGCCGTTCTCCAGGTTGCGGAAGGACGTGCAGCCGCCGTCGTTGTCCTTGCTGCGCGAGATGCCCTCGCCGCGGACCTCGATCTCCGCGTCGTTGTTCTTGAGCCCGGAGATGCAGACCCGCAGCGTGTTCTCGTCGTGATCTGCGGCGACGGCGTTCCCTTGGTGCGCCGCGAAGGCGCCGCCGGCGGTGAGGGGAACGGCGAGAGCTGCCACGCCGAGCGCGGCCAGGGCCAAGGCCGGAGTACGGGTCATGTGCGTCTCCAAAGAAGGTCGCCGAGGGGGGTCGTCTGCCCAGCGTGTACCCAGCGCGCGGTCCTGTACGCCCGATGCCAGACCAATACGAATACATGTGGCCCGCTTGATGCCCGTATGACCTCACGCGCGGCGCCGGGCTCGCCACGCACAGTCGACGCCCAGAATCAGCGGCGGCAACGCCCCCGCCGGGCCTACCGTGGGCCCATGCAGACGACGATCGATGTGGACACCGACGCCCTCGCCCAGGCCGCGCAGGAACTGGGAACCGACAGCGCGGAGGAGACCATCAACGCCGCGCTCGTGTTGGTCGCCGGTCGGCGCTCCCGGATGGAAGCCCTGCTGGATGACCCGTTCGCGATCGGTACCGGCCCGGACATCGCCGACGATGTTGTGATGCGCGGCTCCAGGAGATGAAGGGCTCGCCCCGGCTGTATCTCGTCGACACCTCCGCCCTGGCGCGGGCGCACCTGACGCCGGTCCGCTACACGATCACCTCGCTGATCACCGACCGCGCCGCGGCCACCTGCGTGACCGTGGACCTGGCCGCCGGCTACTCCGGGCGCAGCGCCGCGGATCTGGCCGCGATCGCGCTGCGCCGCAAGGAGCGCTACGTCAACCTCGCGATCAGTGAGGTCGTCGCGGTGCGGGCCCGGGAGGTGCAGATGCTGATGGCGGCCAAACCGGTACACCGCGAGGCCGGGATCCTCGACCTGCTCACCGCGGCGATCGCGGAGAATCATGGCGCGGTGCTCGTGCACTACGACGCGGTGTTCGAGCAGATCGCCACGTTTACCGGGCAGGCGCAGTTGTGGGTCGCCCCGCGCGGCAGCCTGGAGGAGGTCTCGGCCAAGGAAGCGGAGGGCCGCGTGCCCGAGCCGACCACTGCGGTCTGGGTCGCCCCCGGGGCCGGCCCGAGCACCGGGGAGATTCCGACGCCGCGTCAGCAGGAGCCTGACGAGGACGACGGCTGGCCGCGGCTGTCCTGGGACACCTGAGCTCGCTGCCCGAGGACGCCCGCGGCGGGGGCACGTGGTGCGCCGCGCGGCCGATCTGCCAGATTGACCCGCGCAAAGGCGGTGCGGGCCGTCGGCCCGTGCAGTCGCCTATCAGCCCGCCCGCGGGCTGATAGGCGTACCTGCGGGCCGACGGCCCGAAGTGTCGGCGGAAAGGACAGGCAGATGAGCGAGGGACTTGCGGCCACGCCGCGGCTGGAGAAGGACGGCAGCGTCGCGATCGTGGTCCTGGGGTCAGGCGAGAACCGCTTCAACGGTGCTTCGATCGCCGCCATCGACGCCCTGCTCGACGAGGTTGAGGCCGGCGGGTACACCGCGCTGGTCACCACCGCGGAGGGCAAGATCTTCTCCAACGGCTTTGACACGCCCTGGATGGCGGCCCGTCCCCAGCAGGCGGGGCCCACGATCGCCGCCGGCGAAGCACTGTGCGCCCGGGTGCTCGCGCTGGGGATCCCCACCGTCGCCGCGCTGCAAGGGCACGCCTTCGCCGGCGGGCTGATCTTCGCCCTCGCGCACGACGTGCGGATCATGCGCGCGGATCGCGGTTTCCTGTGCCTGCCCGAGGTCACCTTCAACGCGGTCTTCACCACGGGCATGATCGCGTTGATCAACGCGCACCTGGCGCCGGCGGTCGCGCGCAAGGCGATGGTGCTCGGCCACCGCTTCACCGCCGACGAGGCGTTGGCGTGCAACATGATCGAGCACGCCGTCCCCGTCGATGAGGTACTGCCTCGGGCGCTGGCGGTGGCCAGGTCGCTGGCCGGGAACGACCCCGCCGGGATGTCGGCCCTCAAGCGCGCCGTCCACGCCGAGACGTTGGCGCTGCTCGGCCGGCCCACCCCGCCCAACCTGGTCGAGGCCCTGCTCGCCCACGAGAAGCGCTGATTCACACCTCGGCGCCTCGCGCCTGAGCACAGTCACCCATGCGCGAGCCGGGGCCCAACGCCGGCCATGAGATCCTGACCTGATGTCCGACCTGCCTCCCGACGCGCTCGGCGCCGAAGCGCAGCCGCCGTCGCCGACACCGGACCCGCCGGTACCGGGCTCACCGCCGGCACGCCGCGGACCGCTCGTGCACCGGGCCGATCCGGCCAAACGCCGCCGGGCGTTGGCGCTGCTTTTCACGGTGGCGATCGCCGTCTACGCCGCGGATCTGATCACCAAGCTGATCGCGGTGCGGGAACTCTCCGACGGGCGCACCGTGGAGATCGTGGGGGAGTTGTTCCAGTTCGACCTCGTGCGTAACCCCGGGGCGGCCTTCGGCATCGGGGTCGGCGTCACCGTCATCTTCAGCGTGCTGTCCTTCGCCGTCATCGCCGTCGTGCTCTACACCGCGAATCGGCTCGGCAGCATGAGCTGGGCGCTGGTCTTCGGGCTCGTCCTGGGCGGCGCGCTGGGAAACCTCACCGATCGGGTGTTCCGCTCGCCCGGATTTCTGCGCGGGCACGTGATCGATTTCCTGCACCTGAAGAATTGGCCGGTGTTCAACCTGGCCGACTCGGCGTTCTGCATCGCCGGCGTCGTGGTGATCGTGCTGGTGATGCGCAACGTACCGCTCGAGGGCGCGCGAAGCTGATCGCTGCGTGCACGGGGTGATGGATCGGGGCTTTCGGGGTAGCCGGAAGACGAATTCGTCTCTCGGAGGTGCACTGTGGACGTCGTTGTCCTGCTGATCATCCTGCTGCTGGTGGCCGTGCTCGCCGCGCTGATCGTCCAGCGCCGCCGTCGTCGTGGCCGGATCATCGGCGTCGGGGAGAATCAGTGACGGCCCTGCTGCGGGCCGCGCAGGTCATCGGGCGCCCCGTGGTGACGTTGTCCGGTGACCGCCTCGCCGAGGTCAAGGACGTGCTCTTCGACCGTGGGTCGGGGGAACTGGTCGGCTTCACGCTGCGCAACCCCGGCTTCTTCGGCGGCTCACGCAAGGACGCGATGCCGATCGCGGCCATCGGTGGGCTCGGCGACGCCGCCCTCATGGTGGCAAGTGCGAACGACGTGGTGTCCGCGGACACCTTGGCCGCCGCTCACGAACGGGCGGGCGGCGATGTGCTCTCCGATCGGATCGTCACCGACGACGGCCGGGACCTCGGCAAGGTCGTCGATGTCATCGTCGATCCCACGGCCCGGCCACCCGACGTCGTCGGGTACGAGGTCGAGGGCGAGGACGGGCGGCGCGTGCTGATTCCGCTGCCGGCCACGTTGTCGGTGTCCGGGCAGAACCTCGTAGTCCCCGCGCAGGTCACCGACTTCCTCGCCGATGACCTGGCCACCCTCTCGCCCGCCGTGGAGGCCCTGCGCAAACGCCTGGCCACCCCCGGCGGGCCCCCCACCCACATCTCCGGAGCGACCGGTGACTGAACAGGAGCAGCGCATGCGCATGAGCGCGGTACGCCATCATCCGGTCGTCGACATCACGACCGCGGACACCATCGGCCGGGTCGGGGCCTTCGGGGTCCTTCCGGCGCCCGCGCCCCCGCGCGTCGCCGTGGTGAGGCTGGGTAAAACGCCCGATGAGCGGGCGCTGCTCCCCTGGAGTGAGGTCACCGCGTTCGGGGCCGACGCCGTCACCGTGCAGTCCAGCGCTGTGTTGCGAACGAGCCAGCACGGCGACCCCACCAGCGATCAGTTCGACCTGCTCGGCAAGCGCGCCCTGAGCGAGACGGGCGCCGGCCTCGGCACGGTGGTGGACGCGGAGTTCGACACCGGGACCGGGCACTTGCTGGCGGTGCACACCGATGCCGGCCAGGTTCTGAACGGCGCGGCGCTGATCGGCCTGGGTGATTTTGCAGCGGTCTTCACCCACTGACCGCCGCAGAACGCCGCCGCAGAACGCCGCCGCAGAACGCAGCACAAAGGCGCCTTCCCAACTCTGGGAACAGGCGCCTTTGAGCTGCCAACTATGCGGCTTTAGCGGTCTGTCCTGGCCAGGTGCCCGTCGCCTTCTGCACGCCGGTCGCGCCGCCGCGCTTGACGGCAGCCTTCACGCTTGCGTACACCGCGCCCTGCAGGGCGGCGCCGAGCAGCACCATCTTCCAGGTCGTGTCGCGCTGCTCAGGATCAGGGGGAGCGGCGTCGTCGCCGATGCGCTGCCACGCCACGTCGACGATCTTGCCGGCCAGCATGCCGGAGATCACGCCAAGGATCAGGGCCAGGGGTTTGTAAAGCGTGGTGATCACGGCTCACCTCGCCCGACGGCGTCGGACGACGATCATGACGATCGTCAAGAGCGCGACGCCTAGGGCGACCACCTGTAGGTCGCGTCGTCGGGCTGCAGCACCGAGGGCCTCGCGCGCGCCCGCAGTGTTCTCGAGCACCGCGCCCTGGGCCTCGGTGGCCTTGTCCGCGAGCTGGTGACCGGCCTCGGCGGTAGCACTCTGGGCGGCCGCTGCCTTGTCCGCCACCACGGTCTTGAGTTCGGCGGCCTTGTCGCTCACCGCCGCCTTCATGTCCGCGGTCTTCTCCTGCAGCTGTGCCTTGACGTCCAGGCGATGCGCGAGTTCGTCGACGGTTTCACCCAGCCGCTCGCGACCTTCTTCGATGCGGTCCTGCAGGTCGGCTATGTCCGGTGTGCTCATCGAGTCACCGCCAGGGCCCCAAGCCACGATGGTTGCGTCCTCGCGGGGCCTCGATCGCTGTCGTGGGTGAACTTGCTGCGCTCGTTCATCGGTGCGCACTCTCCTTGATCGTCGTGACGTCGTCCTGCACGCTGGCGATTGCCTGGGTGGGCATGGGTGGAACGGCATCCGCGACTTTGCGCTTGCCCAGCAGCGCCAGCACACCAGCGAGCGCGAACAGCACGGCGGCGACGATCGCAGCTGCGCCCCACACGTCCATCCCTTCGGCAAGTCCCGCGATCGCCGCGGTGACCAGCGCGCCGAGGCCGAAAAGCGCGATCACACCGCCCCCGCCGGCCAGGCCGATCCCCAACCCCGCTGCTTTGCCCTTCTGCTGCATCTCGCGAGTCGCCAGCGAAATTTCGTCGCGGACCAGTTGAGAGGTCTGCGCGGACAGCGACGAGGCCAGCTCGCCGATAGACATGTCCGTCACCTCGGGACTGCGATGCGTACCGACGCCGTTGCTCATGGCGTTTGCTCCTCTACGTCCAATGTCCTGTGCCGATGGGTGCGGCAGGCGCCGACGCTGGAGCCCTACCCAGATTTCCCGGGTCGAACAACCGGCCCGGCCCGCGCCCTCGGCCTACAGTGATCCACGTCGGGCGAGGACGCCCGGGCAGCACAGGTCGGAGGCCGAGCCTTGTCCGTGATCACCGAACCCCCCGCGACGATCCCTGCCCTGCTCAGCGCCCGGGTTGCGGCCACCCCGGGCGCCGAGGCCCTGCGCTACCGGGACGGCGATGGCTGGGCGTCGCTGACGTGGGCCCAGGTGCAGGACCGGGTCCGGGTGATCGCCGCCGGCCTGATCGATCTCGGAGTCGGACCGCAGACGCGGGTCGCGATCGTGTCCGGCACCCGGGTGGAGTGGATCCTCGCCGACCTCGCGATCCTCGCCGCCGGCGGCGCCACCACGACGATCTATCCCTCGAACACCGCGGACGAGTGCGCGTACGTGATCGCCGACTCCGCGACCGAGGTCGTGATCGCCGAGAACGTCGACCAGGTCGCCAAGCTGGCCTCGGTACGCGAGCAGATTCCGACCGTGCGGCAGGTCGTCGTGATCGATTCGCAGGGGCTCGCCGAGGACAGCGGGTGGGTGCTGTCCCTGGCCGATCTCGAAGCGAGCGGCGCGAGTTCACCGCACGCCGACGCAGCGACCTACGCCGCCCGGGTCGAGGCCATCGGCCCCGACAGACTGGCCACCCTGATGTACACCTCGGGCACCACCGGGCGGCCCAAGGGCGTCGAGCTGACCCACGACAACTGGGCCTACGTCGCCGAATCCTCGATGGCGGTGGCAATCGTGGCCGAGGACGACCTGCATTTTCTCTGGCTGCCGATGTCGCACTCGTTCGGCAAGGCGCTGATGGTGCTGATGATCGCAGCCGGAACCCCGACCGCCATCGATGGCGACGTCACGCGGATCGCGGCGAACCTCGCCGAGATCCGCCCGACGATGGTCGCCGCCGCGCCCCGCGTGTTCGAGAAGATCCACAACACGATCATCGCCACCGTGCGCCGCGAGGGCGGGATCAAGCTCAAGCTGTTCACCTGGGCACGTGGGTTGGGTGTCACGGCGAGCAAAGCCCGGCAGGCGGGCACTTCCCCTTCGCTTGTGACGCAGGTTCAGTTACAGATCGCGGACCGGCTCGTGCTGTCCAAGATCCGCGCCCGTTTTGGCGGCCGGATCAAGTTCTTCGTCTCCGGGTCCGCGCCGCTGTCGCCCGACATCGCCGAGTTCTTCGACGGTGCCGGCATGACGATCCTGGAGGGGTATGGCCTCACCGAGTCCTCCGCGGCCAGCTTCATCAACCGGCCGGGCGCCGCGATGTTCGGCACCGTCGGCCCGCCGATGCCCGGTACCGAGGTCAAGATCGCCGACGACGGGGAGGTGCTCTTCCGTGGTCGCGGCATCATGCGCGGCTACCACGGAATGCCCGAGGAGACCGCGTCGACGCTGCTCGAGGGCGGCTGGCTCGCGACAGGGGACATCGGCGAACTCGATTCCGTCGGACGGCTGCGCATCACCGACCGCAAGAAGGAACTGATCAAGACCTCGGGCGGTAAGTACGTGGCCCCGGCGCCGATCGAGAGCCGGCTCAAGGCGAGTTGCCCCTACGTCGCGAACGTCGTTGTGCACGGTGATCGGCGCAATTTCTGCGTCGCGCTGATCACCCTGGACCCCGACGTGACGCGGCCGTGGGCCGCCGAGCAGGGTTTGGGTGCGGACATGGCTGCGCTCGCGACCAACGAGATCGTCCGCGCGGAGGTGCGCAAGGCCGTCGAGGCTGTCAACGCGAGCCTGCCGAGCTACTCCACGATCAAGGATTTCGCGATCCTGGGAGCCGATTTCACCGTCGAGACGGGCGAACTGACCCCGAGCATGAAGGTCCGGCGCAAGCACGTCGAAGCGCAGTTCGCCGCTGTCCTGGACGGGTTCTACCCCGACGCCGTGCTCTGAGCAGCGCATAAGTCCGCCCAGACTGACGGGAACTTCGCGTCGCGGTGGCGGCATCCAACTCCCGAACGCACACATTGCGGCGATGTTCGCCCGCGTGTCACGGAGAGGATTCACCATGCGAGCAGTACGTGTCGGGGCCGCCGCGGCAGCGGTGGGGCTCCTGCTGGGCCTGGCCCCGCCGGCGGCGGCGGAGGACGGGCTCTCGATCGAGGAGTTCGTGGACTTCTACCGCGCCGTCGCGGTAGACGTCGATGACTATTGGGCCGCCACCAACCGCTCCTTCGACCTGCCCTACCGCTCACCGTCGGTGACCGTCACCGACCCGGGAGTTCCCGCGCTCAGCGCCTGCGGGCCGGTCGCCGACCCCCGGACTGTACCCGCAGAGGACGTCGCCGGCCCGGCCTTCTACTGCCCGGCGGACGAGGGCATCTACCTGGATTCGCAGTTCCTCTACGACGAGCTCTACCTCGCGCACGGCGACTTCGCCGCCGTGCTGGTGCTGGCGCACGAGTTCGGCCACCACATCCAGAACGTGTTGCAGCTGGAGTTCGCCTCTCCCAAACAACCCGAACTGCAGGCCGACTGCTTCGCCGGGACCTTCGCCTACGCCGCCGAACGGGCGGGACAGCTCGAGGAGGGCGACGTCCAGGAGGCGATCTCCGGCTCGTTCGCGGCCGGTGACTACGACTTCACCAGTCCCGGGCACCACGGGACCCCGCGCGAACGCGTCAACTGGTTCCTCATCGGCTACGAGTCCGGCGACCCCGCCAAATGCGACCCGTGAGCGGCCTCGCCGGGTAGGGCTAAGCGGGCTCGGGTGAGCCCGTCACGTTCTTATCGGGATCGCCTTGCTCGGCGTCGTCGAGGGCCGCGGCCAGCATGCGCTCGCGGGCCTGCTCGTCGAGGGGGGTGACGGGCTCGGCCAGCCGGGCGCGAATGCGGGCCAGGTCCGCCGCGGAGATCAGGTCATCCGGATCGAGGCGCTCGTCCGCGCCCGGTCCGGCGTCCTTGCTCAACGTGGCCCTCCTTCGGTGCGGTCGCCGGAGCCCCGGCAGGTGGCAGGTAACAGGTGTACGACGTCGTACTGTCGCTACCCACCATAGGCACAACTCATGCGTGATGCGTCGGGAGTGCGAAATCCGGGAGCGGTGCGGACGTCCGAGGAGGTGGTCGCTATTGCAGCCACCCCTTCGGACGTCCGCATTCACGCGCTTTCGCGGCGGCGCCCTGGGATGAAGGCGAAACGGCGGCGCGGGATCGAGTAGAGGTCGGCGTCGGTGGGCCGGCGCGGACGTTGCGGGGGCTCGATGTGGCGAAGGAACCGGCGCTCGGCGCAGTTGCGCAGCAGCGCGCGCAGGGTGAAGAACACCCCGAGCAGGCTCCACCAGCCGCGCCGCCAGGTGTCGCGTTGGGCGCGATCGCAGGCCGCAATGCCGCACTCCTGACACACCAGGGCGGAGATCGTGGTGCGTCGGGTGCGAATCCCCGCCCCGCGAACCGAGCAGAATGTGACCCGTACGGCCGGTAGGGCACCGCATTCCGAGCAACCCCGCGGGCGGCGCACCGACAACGCTCCCTCGGCGTGCGCCTGCTCGATCGCGTACCAGGCCAAATCGAGTTCGTGGCGGGCCAGGACGGCCTGGGCGGTGTCCCCGCCGCCGCCCTGCGCACGGTCGTTGACTGCGGGATCGACACCGAAGATCGGGTCGCTCAACAGCGAGGACCAGGTGGTGTAGGCATCGCGGGCAACCTCCAGCGACGCGCTCTCGTGCACCCCGAGCGTCGCATACGCCTGCCGTAGTTCCACGTGCTTCATCGTGCTCCGCCCCCGGAAACGCTTACCGCTCAAGCCTTAGAGCACTTTTGTACGTCGGATCGCCCCTGTTGTCCCGACGTTTCACCACACACGGGCCGAACGGATGATGCCGAGATCCCCCGGGGGACCGGCAGGTGGGTGCATCATGCGTCGCTCAGGCGGTGAGTTCGCGGATCCGCTCGCCGATCTCGGCGGCCAGGGGGTCAACGTCGGCCAGGGTGGAACTGCCGGTGATCCCCAGAGCTCCCAACAATGCAGGCAGGGCGGTGAGGTCGAATCCGGAATGGTCGGCGAGGCGCTCCACGTCGCCGGTGAGTTGGATCTTGCCGCGCAGGAATGCGCCGAGGGCCGCATTGGGACGTTGGTCGATCAGCAGGTCGTAGGCGGTCAGGTAGTCCACGGCGACGGTGAGATCGGGGTCGGGCAGGGCACCTACCTCGAGCACCAAGGTGGGGCCGCCGGTACACGCATGGGCGTACACGGTGCCGGTCTGCGCGACGGCTGCGGGAGCGTCGGTGATCTGCAGGTTCACCCGCAACCGCGGCAGCGTGGCGGCGGGTTCGACGGCGGTCAGCGCCTCGGCGTAGGTGTCGCGTACCTGTTGGGCGGCGGCGATCCACTGCGGTGACAGGAACTCGTGGCCCATGAAACCTCCCGGCGGTCTCGGCGCCCGTACGGGCCCTGGACCGACTCGTAGTCGGATTATTTCACCCAGTGACCAGGCGGGAACGGCCAGTATTCGCCCAGCTAATCGGCCAGAAATTCCGAGAATCTGGTGCGGTAGGGCTATAAACCTACTCAGCATCGGGTTATTGTCGCACTGAACCTGGACCTGGTCCAGTCCCGCGCACCGAGGAGGTCGACGCCGTGGTGGACCAGCGCCTCACCGCCGGTGCGACTGCGACTGGCCGGCGCGGGCCCGGCCGGCCCCCCCGCCCGGGCCC
>JBQTII010000080.1:0-21846 GCA_052388275.1 Sporichthyaceae bacterium
CCGGCATCCGCGAGATCCACCTGGCCGCGCAACGCCGCCTCGCCGCCGCGGTGAGCCGGGCGATCGAGGCCGACCGCAAGGGCGGGGTCGCACCGGGCGGCATGGCGTCGGCGACCTTGGCCAGCGCGCTGGTGTGGACCCTGGAGCGGGCCTGGTACGAAGCGCGCTCCGACCCCGACCCCGTCCACGGCCTACCCGCCATCAGCGCCGCCCTGGCCGCCACCATCGAGTCCGCGATCTTCGGCCGCCCCTGATCGACGGTTCAGCATGCGCGCACATATTTCGGTGCGCTGCCTCAACCGCGTGAGACGCGGGCACTGTCTACGTCCACGACCACCAATGACGGGGATTCTGGTCAGGGAGGTAGCAATCAGACGCTGGTCAGAGCGGGTCGTTGCCCAGCAGGTCGTCGCCGTCGCCGAGCTCGACGCCGGAGCCGTCGCCGCTGCCGCCACCGAGCAGGTTGCCGAGCAGGTTGCCGAGCAGGCCGTTGCCGTCGCCGCTGCCGCTGCCGCTGCCGAGCAGGTTGGCCAGCAGACCGTCGCCGTCGCCACTGAGGAGTCCGCCGAGCAGGCCGCCGTCGTCGTCACCGAGCAGGCCGGTGCCGAGCAGTCCGCCGTCGTTGGACGGACCGGGGCGGTCGTCGTTGCCGAACAGGTTCAGTCCGAGCACTCCGTCGCCCTGCCCGGGACCCTGACCGGACAGGATCGCCTCCAGCGTGATCAGCAGGCCGTCGATGTCGAGCACCGGGCCCTCGCCGTCATCGAGGCCGTCAAGGTTGAGGCCGAGCACGCGCAGCCCGTCCAGGATCAGCTGGACATCAAGGGTGTCGACGTCCAGGACCCCGCCGTCCTCGCCCAGTAGCCCGGTGCCCAGCAGTCCATCGCGGCCGTTGTCGTCATCACCGAGCAGGTCAAGGCCGAGCAGGCCATCGTTGTCGTCATCGTCGCCGCCGAGCAGTCCGAGACCGAGCAGCCCACCGTCGTCGTCGGCGGGGCCCGCAGGCGTCAGGACAGGCGCGGCCGGCGCCGAACCGTCACCGGTGGCCAGGGCCGCGCCGCTGGTGCCCAGGACGAGCGCGAGACCCGCGCCGAGGGCGATGACGGGCCGCGAGAGCTTGCGCATAGGAGTCCTCCGGGGACGACACGACTGTGACGAAACAGCTTCAGTGGTACCCATTGTGAAGAAGGGACGCCCAAGAGCACCCCAACCCACCCCTAGATATCGCACAAATCAGACATCGATTCTGTTCGCTGGATCAAGATCGTCACCAGGGCAGGGGTCTTTGTCCCTAGCCCCTGCAGGGCACACCCTCGACGGTGATCGTGACCCGGCGCTCCGCCG
Organism: Sporichthyaceae bacterium; assembly: GCA_052388275.1. Classification (GTDB taxonomy): domain Bacteria; phylum Actinomycetota; class Actinomycetes; order Sporichthyales; family Sporichthyaceae; genus JBQTII01. Next base: position 1,345 of record JBQTII010000080.1, read on the forward strand.
CCGCCAGGTGCGGGATCTGCTGCCCACTGATCGGGTCGATGTCCTCCGACAGCGGTTGGGTGTCAGCGACGCCTTCGGTCTGGATGCGCTCGACGGCGATCCCCGAGGTCACCAGGAGCCCCTTGGTAGCCTCGGCCCGGGCCCGGGAGAGCTCGAGCAGGTCGCTGGTAGAGCGCGCCGCGCTACTGGCGGTGTGGCCGGTGATCATGGCGGTGGCGCCGGGGTTGGTCTGCAGCAACGCCAGCGGCGCGGTCATCGACGCGGCACCGTCCGGGCGTACGGTCGCGGTGTCCCCGGTGAAGGTGAGTGCGCCGGGAACGGTGAACTGGCAGCGGGTTCCCATCGAGACCGCCGCGACGGCCGGGAAGGGCAGCGGGTCATCGCCGGGAAGGTCCGCCGGTGCGTTGCGCTCGGCTGCGGCGGGCTTGGTGGTGATCTGCGCGCAGGAGCTCACCTCCGCCTTCCACGCCAGGCACAACGAGCGGGCGAACTCCGCTGTCCAGTCGCGGGCCCGCGGGGCCAGCGCCGGGAGAGTGTTGGCCACCCCGGTGGCGTAGAACGGCACCCCGCCTAGATCAAGCGGCGCTGTGGCGACCAAGGTCGAGGCCAGCGCCCCGGCTCCGGCGACCTCGCTCAGGTCCTGTTCCATCAGACTCATCGGGCCGACGTTGATCTGGAAGTCACTGTGCACCCACAGGCTGCGCGTGTTCTCGTCGATCGCCTCGGCCGCGGCCTTCAGCGCGGGATAGAGATCGGTGCCATCGGCCGTGGGGCGGGTCTGTTCGGAGATCCAGGCAGCTACGCACGTGGGGATGAACTCGGCCGTCTGCGTGACCGACGGCGCGGTGCGATCCTCGCCGGTCTTCTCCGGGCTCAGACCGGCGCGATCGAGGATGACGCGAGGGGCTGCCCCCGCGCCGTCGACCCCGATGACGGTGACCGAACCACCCTCCAGACTCAAGGCCCGGATCTGCTCGGCGAGCGCCTGGGGCATCTCGTAGTTGACGTTGCTGCGGGTCAGATCCACCACCACGGCAAGGTTGGCCGGCGAGACCGGGTTGAACGCCAGAGTCGTCGCGCACCCGCTGCGCTGAGCCTGCGTCAGCACGATGGCGGCGGCCTGACCTGCGGCCGTCGGGTTCGGTGAGATCCCGGCCGCGTCAGCGTCTCCACCACACCCGCTGACCAGACCGGCGAGCACGATCACCGCCGTGGGGGTCAGGACGAGGCGCCTTCGTAGCGGGAAAACCGTCGCGCCGGATGCGGGGCTGACTCTCATGCTCACTCCTCGGTGCATGCGCGATCGCGGGATCCTCGAATTCATCGCCGACCGCGCCGCCGTCCGGCCTTGGCGGCGGCCTTGGTCGGCGCCTTCTTCTTCACCGGTGCGGTCGACACGGGCGAGACCGGCGGCGTCGCGGTCCTGGTCGCCGCAGCCGTGATCACCACCCCGGCCTTGGGCGGCGTGAGCTCGGATCCGGTCTCGACGGGTTCCGCCTTGGGCGGCGTGACGTCGGATGCGGTGTCGACGGGTTCCGCCTTGACCGGCGCGGTCTTGGCCACTGGCGCCTTGACCGGCGCGGTCTTGGTCACTGGCGCCTTGACCGCCGGCGCCTTGCCCGGTGCCTTTGCGGCCGGCGCCTTGCCCGGTGCCTCGACCCCGGGCGCCTTGACCCCGGGCGCCTTGACCCCGGGCTTGACCGGCCCCGTCTTGGCGGCGGCCAACCCGTTCTGCGGGGCGCTCGAGGTGCGCTTGACGGCGCGCGAAGAGGATCCATTCACAGATCTGTTCGACGACGCCGCCAGCAGGCCGTGAGGTGCCCCGTGCGCCGCGCCGGATTCTTTCTCATTCAGCAGTGGCACCGAACCCTTGAGCGCTTCCTTGACCAGTCCGCTGGTGCTGACGAACGCGCCGCCCTTAGCTCCGCGGGCACGGGCCGCGGTCCCGTTCGCGCGTGCGGCCCCGTTCACCGTGGACAACTCCACGCCGGCGGTCCCCCCGCGACCCTTCGGGTCCTCCTTGACGGCATCGGCGGCGCGGTCGAGGTCGGTCCAGTACTGGGCAACGGCTGATTCCACCGGTACGGGCAGGGCGGCGAACTCCACCAGCAGGGCCGCTACGAACTGGCCGGCAGCGGCCGGGAGCTGCGGCACGAAGTCGCCGACGTAGGTCGGCTCGCCGGTCACCCGGGCTGGCGCCAGCTGCGTCAACCCACCCACGTCGACAGCGCGTTGCGGGGCGAAACCCGTGCTGGACAACTGCGGTAAGGCCAACGCCGCCCCCACGTACTCGTGTACCGAGGTCAGGCCCTTGGCGTCGATGCGGTCCTGCACCCGGGCCAGCCCACGGCGAGCGGCGAGGTAGGAGTTGCGATACTTCGCGGCCCGGACGTCACCAGCGTGCACCGTCCACCGCCGCCGGGCACCCGAGAGCATGTGCGCCCGCGCCAACTTGCGGGTGAAGACGAATTGCGGGTTCGCCGCGACGATGGCCAGGGCGAGCATCAGCGCCGGCAGTGCACTGCTGAAGGCAATGAATGCCTCCGCTGCAACGCTGCGCTCGGCGAACGGACCGGCCGGTGCGAAGCGGGTGGCCGAGAACTTGTGAAATGCCCAGCACATCCCCGCGGTGCCGACCAAGGTCAGCGCTGCATAGACCCGGGCCGGAACGTGGCGGCGGAACTCCATCCGCGGGCCGATGCCATCGACCGCGTTGGCATGCAGATCCGAGGGTGGGTACACCCACCACGCCAGCGTGTGGGCGCCGAACGCCATCAGGAAGTACAGCGTCAACACGACCACCCCGCCGAGGGTGAGCGCGAACAGGCTGTCGAGGTCGGTGACGTCCCAGACCGACACCGACGCCGGCACATCGAGGTCACGACGCGCGGCGGCGACAGCCAGCGAGCCGTCGCCTACCGCGCCGACCAGGAAGACGAACCATGCCCCGGCCGAACTCACCCAGGCGCCGATGTGCCCGCGGGTCCACCGACCTGCCCGCTCCGTGCGCGTGCGCTGATGGACGACCAGTGCCTCCGGGGCGGCCAGTTGCGCCTGCACGCGGTGCTCGTAGGCCTGCCGGCGGTCCAGGCGCCGGTGCGCCGCGGCGACCTTGCGCGTGCCCAGACGGACCCACATCCGCAGCACGACGTCACGGCGCAGCGCGGTCGACAGGCGGATGGCGGAGTCGGCGAGGGCCGCGCGTTCCCCGCCCTCGTTGCGACCACTGCGCTCGAGGTTCGCCAGCAGGGAGTTGCCGTGCGCCGGCGCGGATTCAGCCGCCTTCTTCAGCACGACGGTCACCTCGAGACCTATGGGGGAACGCCGAGATCGACGCAGTGCCCAGTGGGGCACCTCGGATTGAAGTTACGGGCGGTGTGGATCTTGGGGGGCCCGATGGAACAAACTTGGCAATACCAAATCCGCGCTTGCTGACGGACCGTGAGATTCTCCCGCGCCAAGACGATCTACCTCACACTGGAGGCACCGTCACAAAACGACATAAAGGGTGCAGAGCACCACGAACAAGGCGGCGCAGTAACCCTCGAACACCCAGCGCAGCGGCAGCGGGGCGTGGCGCAATTCCATGAAGTGCAGCCCAACCAGCCACACCTTGACCGCCCCCACCGCCAGGACAAACGCTGCGGCCGCGGTCTGGTTCTCGATCAGGTGCTCGCCGCCGAGCAGGTAGGACGCCACGGTGGCCACCACGAGCGCGGCCCACACCAGGACCGGAACTCGGCCCGCCACCCGGAGCAGCGAGCTCGGACCCGCGCTCGGGGTGGTCATCAGGCCACCAGGTAGAGCAGCGCGAACAACATGATCCAGAGCAGGTCCACCAGGTGCCAGAAGGTGGCGACACCCTCCAGTGCGGCGATGCGGTGCTTACCGGTGTTGCTGGGCCTGGCAATCCGGGACGCGAAAGCGAGGGCGCCCATACCCAACACGACGTGACCGAGATGGATACCGGTGAACATGAAGTAGTAGAGGTAGAAGTCGTTCACCGGCGGGGTGTGGCCGTCACCGGCCAGGCTGCTGTACTCCACGACCTTGACGGCGATGAAGACCCCGCCGCACGCGATCGCCGCGAGCAGTGCGAGCGGCGCGCGCTGGTCGCGGGCGCGCGCCAGGGCCATCCCGAGCACCACGAACAGCGAGCTGGTCAGCAACACGATGGTGTTCACCACGCCGAGGCCGATGTGCAGGTCGGCTTGCGAGGCGCTGTAGATCTCCGGCTGCTCCCCGCGCAACACCATGATCATGACGAAGAACAGTCCGAACACGACCATGTCGCCGAGGATGAACACCCACAGGCCGACCTCGCCGGGGACGTGGCGCTCGCGCGGTTGTGCGGGGCGCGCGGTGGTGACGCTCACGCGTTGACCGTACCCGCTGCGACCGGGGCGCCGGCGCGTGCCTCATTGGCCACCGCGCGCAAAGTCGCCCACAAGAGCACGAGGATCCAGGAGAAGAAGAAGACCGCGGCCAGCCAGAACGACAGCAGCCCGTCCCAGGCGAGTGGGCCGGTCGTGAAGTAGGCGAGGAAGCCACCGGGAATGAAGGCGAGCGCGCACCACACCATCACGTAGCCGACCCAACGCGGAAACACCGGCTCGGCATTGCGGTCGGTGAGGACCGCAGCGGCGATCACCAGCGACTGGAACGTCACCGTCCAGACGTTCATCAGGAACAGGAACCAGCCGACGTCGTTGAGCGCCTGGGTGACGTTGGGGTCCTGAGTATCGGGCCGGAAGGCGGCGACGGCGAAGAACAGGGCCGGCACGGAAACCACCAGAACCGCCACCGCCCCGGCGAGCAGCTGGGCCAGGCACAGCACGTCAAGGTGGCCGCGGATGCGGCGCATCGCCATCGTGATCGAGGCGAAGAAGGGGATCGCGAAGCCGCCGCCGGCCAGCATCAAAATGGCCCCGGTGCGGATCCGGTTCGCGTCCTCGGCATAGCGAGCCGCGACCTGCGCAGCGGTGTCGTCCGGCGAGATCGGTGGCAGGAAGTCGGCGACGAGGATCCCCGCGCCGAAGAAGGTGACCATGCCGAGCCCGCACCACGCCATGGCGCGCTGGGTGCTGGTGCTCACGCTGTGCTCGTTCACCGCGTCGCGAGATCTGACGCGGCGTGATCCACTGCGCAATCGCTGCCGTCCTCGCCGTACTGGCCCTTGATCGCATGGATGCACGCGTAGCTCATCACCAGGAACAACCCGCCGAAGAATGCGGCGGCGAGCCAGAAGGACAGCAGTCCGTTCCAGGCGAGCGGGCCGTCGGTGAAGAACGGCACCAAGCTCGCGGGCAGAAACGCGACCGCGGCCCACAGCAGGAAGTAGGCGACCCAGCGCGGGAAGACCGGCTTCACCCGCCGGTCACCGAGGATCACCACCGCGATGCACACGACCTGCACGAACGCCGGTGGCCAGTTCATGATGAACGGCACCCACGCGAAGTCGTTGAACGCTTGGATGAGTTCGGGATCGCGATCCTGGGGCCGGAAGGAGATACCGAGGAACATCAGTACCGGTACCAGCGCAGCGACGTTGCCGATCGTGCCGGCGATCAGCTGGCAGAAGCACAGCGGCGTCCAGCGCCCCTCGATGCGGGCCATCTGAGTGCTGATCACCGCGACGAAGGGCATCGTGAACCCGGTCGCGATCATCATGATCATCGCGCCGATCCGGATCCGGTCCTGTTCGCGGATGTACTGATCGGCGACCTCGACCGCCGTGTTGTCCGGCGGGACCGGGGGAAAGAAACCCGAGATGATCAGGCCGGTGAAGAAAACTGCCACGAAGGCGAACCCGCACCAGGCCATCGCCAGTTGGACGTTTCTGTTCATCGACGTCGTCGTTGGGTCATCGGGCATTCCCAGCGTCATACCGACTGCTTCTCCGGAGCCGGACTCGAGGTGTCCGAGGTCGCGGTGCGGGGCTTGGTGATGCCCTTGATGTAGGCCTCACGCTTGTTCGGCAACATGAACCGCGACTTGAACAGACCCCAGAAGGTCCACTCCAGCTCACTGTCCTCGTTGCAGACCAGTTTGCCCATCACGTAGATCCAGGTGCAGGCGATGATCAAGGTGCCGGTTCCGATGAACCACTGCACCGCGGTGGGCAGGTCGGTGTTGATCGCAAGGAAGACCGGGAACCCGGTGCCGAACTCGGCCATCGTGGTGCCGATGATGCCGACCGGGATGACCAGTAGACGCTTGACCGGGTCGTCCTTGACGATCGGCCACAGGAAGTGCAGGAGCACCGAGATCGTCAGGATCGCCGCTGCGTTGGTGAAGGACCAGTAGAACGGGAACTTGTAGAACTCAAAGGGCTGCGTGCCGTAGTACTCGTACACGCCCATGATCACGCCGGGGTGCTCCATGAGCGCGTCGGATGCACCGCAGGCCGCGAACAGCATGAAGAAGTTCTTCATGCTGATTCCGCGTTGGATGATCAGGTAGCCCCAGTACGCCTCCAGGCCCATGAACAGCGCGTAACAGGGTGGGATGAGTAAGGGCACCGGAATCCCGAAGTTGGTGAAGGCGGGCCCGTGCAGGTTCTCCGCCCAGCGCAGGTGCCCCACCAGGTCGAGCATCGGCTCACCGAGTGAGGTCCCAAGGCCCGCGCCCAGGCACAGGATCGGCAGGTAGTCCTGGTGGCCGACCGCACGCTTGATCGCCCACGGCAGGGCGATGACGACTACCAACAGGCCGGCCCAGAACAGGAAGAACCAGGCGTCGAAGTCTGAGGCCACGTGGCCCGAGGGGTGGGGCAGCAACTCCCCGTACCCGAACGCGGGCACGTTCGGGTCGAAGCCAGGTGGTACCTCTTGCAGGCGCATGGGGACTCCTCGCGAGCGGCTGGCTATACAGAATGACTAGACACTGCGTCTAGTGTGGGACATCTCGGCTTGCGGGGTCAAGGATCAGCCGGCCAGAAGATAGCTCGGCAGGTCGGCCATGGAGGTGCCGACCAGGCCGAGCCAGTTAAAGGTCAGGTGATAGATGAACACGATTGACACGCAGCAGAACCCGATCACCGCGAGCGTGCGCACCGCGGGCTGAAGGCGCACCGGCCAGCGTTCGAAACCCTGTTCCACCGGCGAGAGGCCGCGGGGGTCCTGCATCGCCCGCATCCGCATCCAGGTGAACAGGCACCCCAGGCTCGCGACGAGGAAGGACTCATACAGCGGGAACTGGTGCACCTGCCCGTCCCAGATCGTCAGCGGGCCGTAGGTCTGGGCGTAGGCGTAGCCGTGAGTGAGCCGGATGGCGAGCACCTCGACCACGAAGTCGAAGGCGAACTCGGCGGCGAAGACGATCGAGAACAGCGTCGCGTTCGACATGTTCGGGTACTTCGCGCGCAGGGGGACCGCGTACCGACAGGCGACGATCGCGACGCCGGCGCAGAAGTAGACGTACATGGGCGGGCCCCACAGCAGGGACTCCGCATAGCGCGAGGAGGCCTCTTCGTTGTGGAAGGGCATCGACGCGGACCACACGCCCATGTCGATGTTGTTGCCGTTCCAGGCGAACAGGTAGGTGTTGATGTTCAGGAAGGCGTCCGCACCGAGGGCGCACAGGCCGCCGAGGACGAACTTGCCGTCCAGGCTCAGGCAACCGCGCTCACGGTAGGGCTTGTAGACGCAGAACCAGAGGAACCAGAGCAGCACGAGCGTGCTGGTGCCTTCGAAGATCCGCAGCGCGACCATGCGCCAGTCGGCCATCTCGTCCGGGCCTTGGATCGGTGCGGGCGCGAACTGCTCACTGTCCGCCACCCAGCGGATCACCGCCTGCCCGGCGATCAGGATCCAGGCGATCGCGCACAGCGCCCAGACCGTCGCGCCCCCACGGGCTCGCGGCGGCGGCGGGCGGAGCCGGCCGGCCAGGTCGCTGCCCGCGTCCTGATGCAGCCGCAGCGCCGGCGCCGACTGGCCCGCCGCCGCAGCGTGGGCGCGGTCTTCGGAGATCGCCATACCTACCGCCAGCTCTACTCGGGCGCGCGTCCGCGCCAGACGGGGTGTCCAGACTACTGGTCCAGCAATGTCCGGGCCAGGAGTCTTCTCGGCTCCTGATCAAGTCGTGGCAGGTGTGCGTGCGGAGCCGGAGCCCGCACACCACCAGGCAAGACGTTGATCGCAAGCGGCGGACGCCGGCTGCAGTTCGCATCTGCCATGCCGCCCTGGTGGCCGCACCGGCCCTTGAGTCGGCAATTGAGTAGGATGAATGTATGAAGAAACGTCGCGTCACGTTGAGCCTCGATGCGGATCTCGTCGAGGCGCTCGAGTCCCTCGAGGGTCGCAGCATGTCCGCCGTGGCCAACAACGCGCTGCGTTCGGCCGTGGAATCCGCGGCGCACCGAGCTGCCCTGATCGAGTGGCTGGACGAACTCGACGCCAAGCACGGCAAGGCCACGCCGGAAGAACAAGCCGAAGTCGAAGCATTTCTCGACGAGGCCTTCGGGCCGGATGAGACCCACAGTGACAAGCACTCAGGCGCTGCATGAACCAGGCAGTGGTGCTCGATGCAGCCGCCTTCGACACCATCGACGGCGCCGAAGGGCGAGTCCTGCGCCAGCTTCTCCGCCGGGCATCCGAGCGCGGCGATCACACGGTCTGTGCTGCCGTGACGCTCGCCGAGGTCTGCCGCGGGCTCGCCCGCACCCGCCGGGTCGAGGCGGCGCTGGCTCGCACCCGCGGTGGACGCCGGATCCTCGTGGTACCTACCGACGAGCGCCTCGCCAAGCTCGTCGGCGCCATCCTTCACGAGAGCGGCCGAGGCAGCGAACACCTCGCGGACGCCCATGTTGTCGCGGTCAGCGCCAACTTTGACACAGCAGTGGTGATCACCTCCGACCCCGAGGACATCACCGCGCTTGCCGCCGCCATTCCCGGTTCCCGGGTCGTGGCCCGGCGCCCCTAACGGCCACGGGCTGGCTGGATTCGAGGTGACAGGCTCGCTCAGCGCGGAGGGCGACCCATCGACCAGAACTGGGCCGCCTGCTCAGCCTTGAGCGCGGTGGGCCACGGCAGCTGACGAGAGGAGGACTGCGCGCGGAACGTCGACATCGCCGCTCGGACCAGCTCCCCGTCCGAAACCTGCCGGGCCAACTCCAACCCCCGCGCGTCCACCTCCTCATCGGGGAGGATCTGCCAGGCCAAGCCGAGATCCACCAGTCGCTGACCTTTGACCTCCTCGCCGAGCAGAGTCATCGCGACCGCGGTCTGCGGGCCCGCGAGGCGTTCCAGCAGCAGGAAATGCCCGCCGCCGGGATGCAGGCCGATCCGCAGGAAACCCGAGAGCATCCGGGCCTGCGGCGACACGATGCGCACGTCGGCCGCCAGCGCCAGATTGACCCCGGCGCCCACAGCGGCCCCGCGCATGCACGCGATGACCGGAAGCTCGAGGGTGCCGACGGCAATGAAGCAGGCGTAGACCTGCTGCAGCGCAGCGACGATCTCGGGATCGCCGGGGTTGGCCCGGGCGGCCGCCAGCAGGGGCCTGGGTGCACCGGAACAAAACGCGCCGTTGGCTCCGCGCAGCACCAGCGCGGCGAGCTCGGTCCGGGCCGCGACCTCGGCGATCACGGCGAGGAACGCCTGGGCAACCTCGCCGCCCAGAGAGTTGCGGGTCGCAGCGTCGTCCAGGGTGATGATCGCGACGGTTCCATCGACCTGCAGGGACACACTCACGGGTTGGCTCCTTCGGCGACGTTACGGGGATGAACCCAGTCTGGCCGAGCCGCCGAGGGGTCCCTCAGGTGCACGCTGCTTCCGGCACGAGGATGGAGGTGCCCGCGAAGCTGAACTCCAGGCCGAACTCGGTCGGGTTCAGGGTGACGCGCAGACCTTCGGGAATCTGACGCAGCGCAATCCGGATCGATCCCAGCGCCCCGACGTCCACCGTGCCGAACAGCGGGGTGGAGACCGCGCCGGGTTCGATGACCAGCGCGCCGCTGACGATGCTCGCCCGAGCAAGGGCGGAGGCATTGAGCAGCCCGAATCCGGCCGCGACCTTGATCTGGCCATCGCCGCCATAGGACACCGCAACACCGGGCGCGACCGCGCTCATCGCGTCGTAGGTGACCAGCCCGGAACCGTTGAGGGAGTCCACGAACCCCTTGCCGTCGCGGCGACCGACACCGCGCATCTCGGCCTGAATCTCCTCGATGCGGATGCCGCTGGCGTCGACGTCGCGCGCGCTCAGCGAGACCTCCGCAAGCTCCTGGCGGATCAGGTCGTCCAGGAAAGGGAAGCCGGAGATCGCCACCGCCGGGCGGTCGGGGGTACGCAGGCAGTCCTGGATCCGGCCGGCCACGGTCCGCTCCACGAGCACCTGCCCACCGCGGTCGGCTACGAGGAGCGCCGCCGCGGCCACCCCGGCGCCGACCCCGAGCCGGCGACGCAGCAGGCGGCGGGGTCGCGCCGGTACGCCCTGTTCCGCACCCATCACCTCGTCACCGCCCGCAGCCTGCCTTTGACCAGCTTGCCGGTCGGGGTCCGCGGCAGTGCGTCGACAAAGGTGACGCTGCGCGGAGCCTTGTAGTGCGCGATCCGCATCCGCACGAAGTCGATGAGCTCGCGCTCCAGGCCGGGGGTCGCCGCCACCCCGGCGGGGAGCTCGACGAAGGCCGCGACCCGCTCGCCCATGTCCGGGTCGGGCACCCCGATCACCGCAACATCAAGGACGCAGGGATGCAGGGCGAGCGCGTTCTCGATCTCCTGCGGGTAGATGTTGACCCCGCCGGAAATGATCATGAAAGCCTTACGATCCGTCAGAAACAGGTACCCCTCGTGATCGAGGTAGCCCAGATCTCCCACCGTCCCCCAGCTCGGGTGCACCGGGTGCTGCGCAGCCCGGGTCCGCTCGGGATCGTTGTGGTAGGCGAACGGGAGGTGCTCGCGCTCGAAGTACACGGTGCCCACCTCACCCGTCGGGACCTCGATCCCGTTCTCGTCGCAGATGTGCACGACACCGAGGACGGCCCGCCCGACCGAGCCGGGCTTGGCCAGCGACTCGACACTGTTGATCGCGGTGACCCCTAGGCTCTCGGTCGAGCCGTAGTACTCATACACGATCGGACCCCACTCGGCGATCAGCCGGGTCTTGACCTCCACAGGGCAGGGAGCGGCCGCATGCACGGCGATCCTCAGGCTCGACGTGTCATAGCGCGCGCGCAGCACCGGGTCCAGTTTGAGAATGCGGATGAGCATGGTCGGCACGAACTGAGCATGCGTCACCTGATGGCGCTGGATCGCGGCGAGGGTGCCCTCGGCGTCGAAGCGCTCCATCATCACGACCGTGCCGCCATAGGAGTGCACCGAGCTGCACCACTTCATCGGTGCCGAGTGGTAGATCGGCGCCGGCGACAGATACACCGTGTCGGTGTCGACGCCGTAGAGCCGGTGATTGAGCGTGAAGAGTCCACCTCCGGGCTCGTCGACGCGGCGGTTAGGCAGCGGAGGGCGCACCCCCTTGGGTCGGTCGGTGGTCCCGGAGCTGTAGAGCATCACCGTCCCGCATCGCTGATCGGGCAGGGGCCCCGACGGCGCCCCGGCCAACGCGGCCGCGTAGTCGTCGTAGCCGCGCACCGGTCCACCGAAGGCCAGGCGCAGCGCGAGCGGCAGGTCAGCACCTACCTCCTCGGCCAGCTCGGCCTTGCCCGCCGAGACCACCAACGCCCGCGCCCCGGCATCGCGCAGGATGTAGCTGACCTCTGCCACCGCGAGGTGGTGATTGATCGGAGTCAGATACAGCCCTGAGCGCATCGCCGCCCAGTACACCTCGAACGCCTCGAGTCGGTTGTCGGTGAGCAGCCCCACCAGCTCACCTCGGCGCAGGCCGGCCGCGGCGAACACCTGGGCCAGGCGCCGCGAAGCTTCGTCCAACTGACCGTAGGTCAGCACCAGGTCGGAGCCAGCCATGACGACTGCGGGCTTATCCGGAGTCAACGCGGCATGGACACCGGGAAACATCGGATCTCCTTACCGCCTATGGTCACGAGGCGTCAGCCGGCGTCGATGACGGGGACGTCATAGTCGACGAAGCGCCGATCCGAGGTACAGATCGTCAACCGTTCACTGCGCGCCTGCGCGATCAGCAGCCGGTCGAAGGGATCGCGGTGATGTAACGGCAACGCGCCCACCGCGAGCCCGTGGTCTGACTCCAGAGCCAACAACGACACCCCGCGGTCCAACAGCTGCTCGCGCAGATCGTGAGGCACCTCAAGTTTACCGATCGAGGCCTTCACCCCGATTTCCGCGAAGGACACTGCGCTGAACAGCAGAGCCGTAGCCATACCAATTGCGCGCTGGGCGGGCAGCGAGAGCTCACGAGAACCGGACAGCTGCCACAGCACGACGTGGGTGTCGAGCAGAAGTCTCATTCGCCGTAGAACAGCTCGTCGAGTTCGGCCTCGGTGAACTCGAAATCCGGTCCCACCCGGATCGAACCCGCCAGCGAGCCCGCCGCCGCGAGGAACATCGCTCCCGGCGAGGGCGAGGGCGGGATACGCACGAGTCGCACGATCGGGACGCCATCGCGAGCGATGTCGACCGTCTCGCCGGCCTCAACCCGCGCCAAGAGCTTGGAGAGCTCAGTCTTCGCCTGCCCGACATTCACCTGCATGCGACCAGGGTACCTGCCTTGACCAACCTTGGCCAAGTTAGACGCGGGCACGCCGGCGGGCGACGACCAGCATTACGCCACCCGCGAGGAGAACCAGTCCAGCGGCGGCCATTGCGGGAATCGGAGGTCCGCCGCCGTCGCGAAGTGCCGCCAGGTCGGCGCCCAACGGCAGCCAGGAGATCGAGCCCTCCAGCGGCGCGGCCTTACCGTCGAGGCGCAGCGGGATCTCCCAGCGCCCGAGCTCGGCGAGCTCGCCCGCTCGCTCGACGACGCTGGGCGGACGGTCCGCGGAGTACTGCAGCCGGGTGTCCAGCCAGCGGATCCGCCCGGGCTCGCCGACCCGCGCCCAGCCGTCGGTTCCCACCACGCGGTCCGCGAATTCCGGGTTGTCGCGAAAGCTCACGCTGTTCGGGTTGACGAAGACGCCGCTCGGTCCGTGGCGAAGGAACTCCACCCCGTCGGCCCCGTCGATCTCGACCGTGCGCGCCGCGTCGAGGACCAGCAGCAGCGCCGGCACCTTTCCCTGTCCCAGGGAGACCTCGATCCCGTCCGAGCGCGGGTCAACCTCCGCCCGGAAGGACCCGCTCACCACCCGCCGTTCCAGAACTCCCTCGACCTGGATCGGGGCCGAATCGAACCGCATGCCCACCCTCCAGTCCGCCACCGCGACGGAATCTGTCGGTTCAGCCCCGGGCTCAAAGGGGTGCAGGCGAGGTTCGAACCACCCCCAGCTGGCACCTTCGGAGATCGTCACCCACCGCGCCGGCGCACCCGCGCGGGCAAAGGAGGGCAAACGCAGCGGAACCTCCGGCGGATTGAGCGTGCGGTGAAAGAACGGATTGCTGACGTTGCCCAGCGCCCCCCGGCGCGAGACCCGCAGGAACGCCGCGCCGTCGGGGTCGAGCACCACCAGTGGCCGGGCCGTGGGGTTGGCCACGATCATCTGCTCGCTGACGGTGGTGCGGACCTGGACGATGACGTCCGCGGGCAACGCCGGCGTGATCGCCCGCAGCGAGGGGACCAGCGTGGGGTCTTCGCCGTGCGCCCACGCCGCGGGGACCGCCAGCAGGACGAGCGCGCATGCCCCGACCACCGAAGCGGCCGGGGCATGCGCGAGAGCTCGCAGTCGGCGCAGGCTCACCTGACCCGGCGGCGAAGGGACACCGTGCGGCGCCCGCCCGTCCGGCCCGCAGCGGTGCGCGCGGCAGATCCGGTGACGGCGGCAAGGTCCCCCTGCCCGGGCAGTGGGCTGGCATCGCCGAGGTCACCGGCCCCCGGCACCTCGGGTACACCGGCGGTGAGCTCGACCTGAGTCAACTCGGCCGCCCGCTTCCTGAGCCCGCTCTGCTGAGCAGCGGAGATCTTCGCGTCGACGAACACCTGCCGAGCCACCGAGGGGATCTCGCCACGCTTGGAGTCGGTGTGCGCAAAGAGCATGTACGGCCCGGGCGGCAGCAGGTTGCTGCCCGGCAGGCGCACCTGCACGCCCTTCGCGGTCCGCTTGACGATCTCCAGTTCGACGTTGCGCTGGTCCCCGTCGACCAGGTGGGTGACGGAGGCATTGCGCATCAGGCGAATGCTGGAGATGTCGCCCGGGCGGTCCACCTTCACGTTCAGGAGCCGGCCGGTCTTCACCGTCGGGTCGACCGCCTTGATCACCGGACGCTTGCCCCAGAACAGGTTGGGCGGGCTGAAGATCTGGAACGAGGAGTCGGCGTAGCCGGGGGCCATGCCGAGGTTGTCCTTGAACGCGTCGGTGGGCGGGCCGTACAGCGTCGAGATGGGGGCGTGCCCGCCGACCAGAACCCGTCCATCCGGGAGCGGGATCGCGGTGGTGTGGTAGCTGCGCGGCTTGGCCTGCGCCGCGGTCACCGTCCACGTACCGGTCCTGGGGTCCCACATCTCGGTGGTCTTGTTCGCGTAGTCGATACCCGGGGTGTGCAGATGATCACGGTCGCCGCCGTTGACCGCCCACACCTGTCCGGTGGACAGCAGAACACCGTCGGAGAGCCAGCGCGGGGAGTGCAGATCGCCGGACTTCACCGACGTCATCACGTCGGCACCGTTCTTGATCGAGGTAACCGCGGTGAACGGGGTGCCAAAGTGCCCGCCGGGCCAGGCGAAGGGCTCCCCGCCCATCGACAGGAACTTCGTCTCGGTGTCACCGGGCTTGATCGTGAGCATGATCGAGGCACCGGAGCCGCGGAAACCGAGCGGCAGGCCACCGACGTCGTTGACGCCGAGGTCGGTCCAGGACTCGGTCTTCGGGTCGAGTACCGACACGAAGCTCCAGGTCGCCTGGTCGTAGGCGTAGCCCATCGGGCTGGCCACCTGACCGGCTGCGTTGTAGAGCGTGCGGCCATCGGGCAACAGGTGCATCCGCGGGAAGAGCGGCAGGGACTTCTTGGCCGAGTCGGCGAGGTCGGTCCACTGGCCGGTCTTGGGGTCGAAGCGCTCGACGTGGCGCTCGTTGGCCGCGGAGTCCATGGGGCGCTCGGGGTAGAACGGCTTGATCATCTTGGTCACGCCGCTGAAGGCCAGGATCGAGCCGTCCGGCTGGGTGACCATCTGCGGGTACCAGCGGGCCCAGTTCATCTTCCCGGCCTCGCTCCACGAATTCGTCCGCGGGTCGAAGATGCGGGTGTTCTTGAGTCCGTTGAGCTCGACGAGGCCGACGTCGGGAGCACCCGGGATTCCGGGCTCCTGGTAGTAGGACGTCCCGCCGTTGGTGATCACCCGGCCGTCGGCGAGGAAGTTCAGGTCGGCGCAGAACAGGTCGCCATCGTTGAGCTTGTTGTCGTTGTTGTAGAGCCCACCGGGCAGGTACTCGTTGTCCGGGTTCCCGTTCTGGTTGATCCCGCTGTCGGGCTGCTTGGGCTTGGTGAATCGAGGCTTCTTGCCGGTGAGGTCGAGGATCGCCGCCTCGCTGTTCAGTGCCCGGTCCCCGTAACCGGTGACCACGCTGCTGCCGGCCAGGTCGTCCATGCCCTCCAGCCCGCTCCAGTAGATCTGCCGACCGTCGGCGAGCTGCGCGATCGCGTTCGCGGTGGGATTGCACCGCGGCGAGGAGTCCTCCGCGGAGTTGCAGTTGATGCCCTGGGAGTTCGCGAACACCTGCCCGAACAGCCCGGTGTCCGCGGCGGTCAGCCCCACAGCCGCGCCCAGACTGGGCGTCAGTGGAACGAGCAGGACGGCCGCGCTCACTGCGAGAACAGGCTTGCGCATGGAACCCTCCGAAGTGTTGCGGTCACGCTGAGCGAAGCTCGGAATCGAGTGCCGTGATTGTGACTTACCGCGGACAAACCGGACAACCCTCAAGGGGTTGCAAACGCTGAAGCGCCGCTTGGGACGACATCCCCCAGGGGCGCCGCTGCGCCGGTGGGCGGGCTGAGCGGCGCCCGCAGCGGCTGACACGCGGATACGACCGCAGCTCAGCGGCCGGTGAAGACCGCTTTGCGCTTCTCGGCGAAGGCGGTCCGGCCCTCCGACCAATCGAGGGTGCTTGCGTGGTCCTGCTGCCTGTGCGCCTCGACCTCGACCTGCGCCGCCAGCTCGCTCTGGGTGGTCTCGTTCAGCGTGCGCTTGATGTTCGCCAGCGCCACGGTGGGGCCGTTGGCCAGCCGGGTCGCAAGCGCCAGCGCAGCGGCCTGCAGCTCGTCGTCAGGGTGCACAAAATTGGCCAGCCCCCACTCGTGAGCCTTCGCCGAGGGCAGCCGCTCGCCGAGCATCGCCAGCTCTGCCGCGCGGGCCAGGCCCACGCGTTCGGCGAGGAAGCGCAGCACCCCGGCGTCAGGCATCACCGCGATGTTGACGAAGGCCAGCAGGAAATAGGAGGACTCCCCCATCACCACGAGGTCGCAGGCGAGCGCGAGGGAGACTCCGAGTCCGGCCGCGGCGCCCTGCACAGCGCAAATGACCGGCTTGGGAGCCTCGCGGACCGCGAGGATCACCGGGTTGTAGTGGTCCTTGAGCCGGCTGGTGAGGTCCGGGCGCCCGTCGGGCAGGTACTCGCGCGGAGCCTTGACGTCGGCCCCCGCCGAGAACGCCCGGCCCGCACCCGCGATCAGGATTGCGCGCACCTCGGGATCTGCGCCCGCCGCGCGGATCGCGGCCGCGACCTCGTCGGCGAACGGAGCCATCCAGGCGTTGAGCGAATCCGGCCGGTGCAACTCGATGCGCTCCACTGCCCCGTGCCGGCTCACCCGCACGTACTGGTACTCGGCCACTGCCGCTCCCTGCTCTCTCAGCGGCCGCTCGGCCGCTTGTCCACGCCCAGAATGCCGGGCCCGACCCGCGGTAGATCACCCAGCCAGCGCAGACCGTCGTTGCGCTCACCCGCACAACCCAGCGCGGTGCAACCGACGGGCGCCTGCGGGCCGACCCCCAGGTAGGACCCCGCGAAGGCTCCCGGCGGCTCGAACGCCGGGCCGAGGTCGTAGTCGCCGTTGGTCGGGCGGTCGTACTCGCCCGAGTTGGCGATGCTCGCCCGGACCTGCTCTGGCATGTCGAGGACGGCGTCCATCAGCAGCCGGAAGAACTCGTGATCGCCCGGCCCGCCCGCGTTGCCCGGAAAGAAGCCGTGCAGGTCACCGCGCTCCAACCCCGCAACGTTGTCGAGTTCCTGTTCGCCGCTGCGGGTGATCACCATGTCCAGGCTGGGAATCACGAAGGTGTTCGTGCCCAGCCCGAGCGAGTAGTACATGTCGGCGGGTGCGCTGGCGATCCAGGGCTCGCCCGGGTGGGTCCGCCGGGACGGGTAGTTGGTGTTGACCTGGCTCTGACCGGGGCGGCACGAATTGAGCCAGACGTAGAGGCCGAAACCGCAGTTCGCCCGCGAACCGCGTTGCATGGCCCGCACGAACTGCGCCGAGACCACGCGGTGCCCGCCGAAGGCCCCCTCGCCGCGCAGGAGCTCACCGAGGCGGCCGTACTCCAGCGGGCGCAGGAACAGCTGCGAGTACCCCGTCGTCGTCCCGGAGCGGTCGCGTTGCCAGAACCACGCGGAGGCCGGGATGCCGAGCGGGTCGAAGAGCGCCTGCTGCACGAAGTCCTGGAAATCCTGGCCATTGCGGCGCGCTGCGATCACCCGTGAGAGCACGTCGACCAGCACCGAGGGCGTGGTCTCGTCGAACTCGAAGTAGGTACCCGGCTTGTGACGTAACTCCATCGCGAAGTACTCGCGGGATCGGGATTGGTCGGCGACGAAGTTCAGCCCTTGGACGTGATTGACCGCAGCCCCCGACGTCAACTGCATCAGCTGACGTAGCGTCACCTTGCGGTGTGCCGCATCGCCCATGTCCGCCGGCAGGTACCGCCCGATTGGTGCGTCCAGCTCGACCCAGCCCCGGTCGGCGACGATGCCCGCGATCAATGCGACGACGGTCTTGGTCTGACCGGCGTTGAGCGTGGGGACTCGCTCGGTGACGTCGTCCCGGAAACCTTGACCGAGCAGGCATCCGCGCCGGAACACCTTGATGGTGTTGGCGCCCTGGGTCGCGGCGTAGGACAGCGCGTCCTGCAGCCGGCGGGGATGCACGGCGTAGGAGTCGGACTCGACGCGCCGGTACTCCTGCGTGGGTTCCGCGACGCAGTCGGGGCCTTGCGGGACCACCTCGCTGTGTGCGGTGGCCGGTGCGTCCAGAGCGCCGAGCACCAGGGTGAGCGTGGCGGCGGCTGCGCCCACGCGACGGCAATGTGTCCTCATGCACCGCACCTCTCGTTCCTACCCGCACCCTGGGGGTCGATCAAGAGCGCGGCGCCTTCCAGGCTCACCACGTCGAGCGTGCCGTCGGCCGATTGCAGGGGCTGGGCATCGCGCCAGAGTTTCTCGATCGGGTACTCGGTCGTGATCCCGTAGCTGCCGTGTAGCGAGAGCATGCTGGCCGTCACCGCGGACGCGCTCGTGCAGGCCAGCGCGCGGGCCGCGTAGATGCCCGCCATATCCACGACCCCTCGGGAGAGGTTCCAGGCCTGACGGCGCAGCATCAACCGCACCGCCTCACTCGAGGTGTAGGCGTCGAAGAGCCGCTTGGCGACGAGTTGATGGCGGCTGATCACACCGCCGCCCTGCCGGCGGGTGCGGGCGTAATCCAGGCCCAGTTCATAGGCGGCCTGGGTAATGCCGAGGGCCGCAGCGGCGACCGCGAGGTTGCCGGGGCCGAGGAAGCCGCGCATCAACAGTGGGCGGTAGCGCGGCCCGGGGGCGAAGATCATGAACTCCTTGGGCACCTCGACGCCGGTGAAGGAGATCTCGCACTGGTTCAGGGCACGCAGGCCGACCTTGCCGATCGGTCGGCCCTTGGTGATGCCGGGCCAGTCCGCGGGAACAAGGAAGATCCCGGTCCCGTCCATCCCCGCGCTCGGATCCACCGTGACCATCACGACGAGCATGTCCGCGAGCCACCCGTTGGAGCACCAACTCGACTTGGCCCCGTTGATGACGTAGCCGGCGCCGCCTGCGGTGGGGATCGCGCGCACCCCGAAGCTCGCTCCCGGGCAGTACATGTCGCTCCCCAGGTCCGGCTCGGTGATCGCCCACGCCCCGCTGTGCACCCCCTCGGTGTCCGCCGCGAACTCCTCCACGTAACGGTCGTACACCGGATGCGTCTCGCGGCGCAGCGCAGCGAGCGCGACCCCGACCGAATCGGCCTGCATGACCAGGGCCAGCCCGGCGCCGCCCGCGGCCAGTTCCTCCATCACCAGGTAGTAGGTCTGGTGGGACAGACCAAGGCCACCGATGGCCGCAGGCAGCAGGATCTGGTGCAACCCGATGGCTCGGGCCTGCTTGCGCCAGGTCCGGTAGACCTCACTGGTGAACGCCGCGACCGGGTCGGACACCGCGTCGAGGTAGCGCTCGGCGACGGCCAGATCCGATCTGGCGAATTCTCGAGCCAGACCCACGAGTTCGACGGCCTCGTCGGGCAGATCGAAGTCCACGTCGGCACTCCCGGCCACGTCAGCGAAGGCGATACGGTGCGCAGCAGCACACTAGACGAATCGCAAGACTTGTAAAGAAATTCCGGAGGGCAGCGTGGACCTGGTCCTGGTCGAACGCACGGAGGCCGGCGTGGTCACGGTGAGGTTGAACCGGCCGGACCGGTACAACGCGCTGATTCCCGAACTCTGGCTCGAACTCCGCCGCGTCGGGCGGGACCTGCTTGCTGACCCCAGTGTGCGGGCGCTCGTACTCACCGGCGCGGGTAGTGCGTTCTGCTCCGGGATCGACCGGCGAGCGCTGGCCGCCGGGGCATTGACCCCCTACGGGTTGACCGGGAATGTGGCCGACCGCGACCGAACCCGGTTTCGGGCGAGCGACATCGAGGCCTCCCAGTCGACGTTCACCTTCTTGACCGAGGCGCCCTTCGTGACGATCGCGGCGGTGCGCGGCTTCGCGCTCGGCGCCGGTGCGCAGTTGGCCCTGGCCTGCGATCTGCGCGTTGTCGGGACCGACCTGGAACTGGCGCTGCTGGAGACCGAGATCGGTCTGCTGCCGGACATGACGGGTACCGCGACTCTGACCCGGCTGGCGGGGTACGCCCGCTCCCTCGAGCTCGCGCTGACCTGCCGACGGATCGGCGCCGTCGAGGCCGACCGGCTCGGCCTGGCGACCCAGGTCGTCGAGCCGGCGGCCGTCGTATCGGCGGCAGCCGAGCTCGCGGCGCTGATCGCCTCCCGGCGCCCGGATTCGATCCGCTACACCAAAGCCGCGATCCGCGCCGCGGCCACCGGTGACCTGGACCGCTCGAACGCACTCGCCGTCGAAGGCGGCCTCAAACTGCTGGACGGCATTACCACCGCGTGGAAGTCGTAGCGTGAGCAAAAATGGTGGGGGATTGGAGCACAAAGAAAGAAGCTACGGAGAGAGGGGGTGGGGAC
>JBQTII010000081.1:0-68582 GCA_052388275.1 Sporichthyaceae bacterium
GCGGGGGGGGGCCGTACGCCGGGGGCTGGCCGTACGGCGGGGGCTGGCCGTACTGCGGGGGCTGGCCGTAAGCCGGGGGCTGGCCGTACTGCGGGGGCTGGCCGTAAGCCGGGGGCTGGCCGTACTGCGGGGGCTGGCCGTACTGCGGGGGCTGGCCGTACTGCGGGGGCTGGCCGTACTGCGGGGGCTGCCCGTAGCCGGGGTCAGGTTCGCCGCTGCTCGGCGGCCCCCAGGGCTGATTCGGATCCGTCACGGTGGGACCTCCGGCGCTGGTCGAGGTGGGCATGATCGCGCTCGCTCGTGCGCACCGTATCGCCGCGGGCCACAATGGAGACAGGTGTGCGACGGCTGGATTCGCACGCCGGAGCAACAGGCCGGGGCAAGGGGAGGCAATGACAACCGGCGAACAGTCACCGGGCGATCAGCGCGCCGCCCCCTCGCGCCCCCTGCGCCGCCACCACATCGGCGACCCCGACGCCGCGGAGTACGACACCATCCCGGCCCCGCCGAGCGCCGCCGACCTGGAGCGGCGCCTGCTCCGCGGGGACCCGGACATCACCCTGTCCGGGGTCGCCGCCGCTGCGGGCATCAGCCCAGAAGTGGCGAGCCTGCTCTGGCATGCCCTCGGCTTCCCCGACGTCGAGCCGCCCGGGAAGGTGTTCACCTCCGACGACAAGGCGGCCATGGCCCGCCTGGCGCGGCTGGTGGACGAGTCCGGGGCCGATGAGGAGTTCGCGGTCTCACTCATCCGCGGGCTCGGACATCACATGTCCCGCCTCGCGATGTGGCAGGTCATCGCCCTGGTCGCGCACATGAGCGAGATGGCCGGAAACGGGGAGGAAGGCGCCGGGCGCGCGGTCGCCTTCATGACCGACCACCTGGACGACCTGGAATCCCTGCTGCTGTACTCCTGGCGCCGGCACCTGGCCGCGGGCGTGCGCTGGCGCCTCGGGCGCATTGACGAGGATGCCTCCCGATTCACTCTCACGGTTGCCTTCGCGGACATGGTCGCGTACACCCGCCTCGCGCAGCAGATGGATCCCCTCGAACTCTCCCGCCTGGTCGGTCGCTTCGAGTCGGTGTCCGCGAACATCGTGCTGCGCCAGGGCGGTCGCATCATCAAGACCGTGGGCGATGAGATCCTCTTCGTCGGCGACACCGCGGGCCAGGCCGTGGCCATCGCCTTGGACCTCGCCAACGCCATGGGTTCCGATCCGCTACTGCCCGATGTCCGGGTGGGCGTGGCCACCGGAGAGGTGGTGGGCCGGATGGGCGATGTGTTCGGTCCCACGGTGAACCTGGCAAGTCGCCTCACCGACGTCGCACGGCCTGGATCGGTGCTGGTCGACGAGGCCACTGCCGCGGTCATTGCCGGCGACGAAGCCATCGCCGCCGCCACCCTCGAGACCGACTTGGACGGTTTCGGCCCGGTCACGGCCTTCGAACTGCGGCGCCTGCCGAGACCCGAAGGCTGACCTGCCCGGTCGCCGATTCCTGCCCCAGGATTCACCCTGGGGCAATACCGGTGAAACATCGGTCGGACACCCTGAACTCAGGTGAATCCAGGAACCTGGGTGCAGCGATCGGCAGGCGGGGGCCCATCCGATCGCGCAGCCGCTCGGGGCGGGGTGCCGCCCGATCCGCGCCTCGCGCCGCGGGCGGCACCCCGGACGCGCTGGATAAGGTCAGCGACGTGGCATCAAGGACGCGTCGCACGATGACGGAACCGGCCGGTGACCGCGTTCTCACAATCCCGAACCTGCTCTCCGTCCTGCGGATCCTGGGAGCTCCGCTCTTTCTCTGGCTGATTCTGGGGCCCGAGCGCGATGGTCTCGCCCTTGTGGTCCTGATGGTCGCCGGGCTCACCGATTACGCCGACGGATACCTTGCGCGGCGACTGAACCAGACCTCGCGCCTGGGTGCGCTGCTCGACCCCGCCGCTGATCGCCTCTACATCCTGGCAACCCTGATCGGCCTGACCGCGCGTGACATCGTGCCCTGGTGGCTTACGTTCGCGCTGATCGCCCGTGACCTGATCCTGCTCGGCTGCGTTCCGACGTTGCGCCGTCTGGGGTATGGACCGGCACTGCCGGTGCACTACCTGGGCAAGGCCGCCACGTTCAACCTGCTCTACGCCTTCCCGTTCCTGCTGCTCGGGGACGGCTCCGGCGCCGAGATGACCACGGTCCAGACCCTGGCCAATGTGTTCGGGTGGGCTTTCGCGATCTGGGGAAGCGGGTTGTACTGGTGGGCCGGGGTGCTCTATGTGATCCAGGTTCGCGCCCTGGCCGAGAAGGTGCCACGGCGGGAGCGTCGGAGCTGAGTCGGGAGGCACGGTGAAGGCGGTCGTGATGGCCGGCGGGGAAGGCACCCGCCTGCGCCCCATCACCTCCACGATGCCCAAGCCGCTGCTGCCGGTCGTCGGGCGCCCAGTGATGGAACACGTGCTGCGCTTGCTGCGCCGCCACGGCCACACCGAGGTCGTCGTCACCACGGCGTTCCTCGCCTCACTGGTGCGCAACTACTTCGCCGACGGCGAGGAGCTGGGCATGAGCATCAGCTACGCCACCGAGGACATCCCGCTGGGCACCGCGGGGAGCGTGCGTAACGCCGCCGACGCACTGCGATCGGGCACCTTCCTGGTGGTCTCCGGCGACGCCCTCACCGACATCGACTTGACCGACCTGGTGCGCTTTCACCGCGAGCGGGAGGCTCTGGTCACCCTGTGCCTGGCCCGGGTGCCCAACCCGCTGGACTTCGGGATCACCGTCACCGACGGCGACGGGCGGGTCGAGCGTTTCCTGGAGAAACCGACCTGGGGCCAGGTGTTCACCGACACCGTCAACACCGGCATCTACGTGATGGAGCCGGCCATCTTCGACTTCATTCGCGCCGACGAGGCTGTGGACTTCGCCAGCGAGGTCTTCCCGGCGCTGCTCAAGGCGGAGCTGGGAATCTACGGCTACGTCGCCCAGGGCTACTGGGAGGATGTCGGCACCCACGACACCTACCTGCAGGTGCACGCTGACGTGCTCGCCGGCCGCTGCGAGATCGACCTGGATGCCTTCGAGATGGCGCCGGGAATCTGGGTGGGTGAGGGCGCCGAGGTCGACTCGGGTGCCCAGCTGCGCGCCCCGGTCTACATCGGCGACTACGCGAAGATCGAGGCCGGCGCCGAACTGCGCGAGTACACCGTGGTGGGGGCCAACGCTGTGGTGAAAGCCGGCGCGTTCCTGGACCACGCGGTGGTGCACGACAACGTCTACATCGGAGCGCAGGCCACGGTGCGCGGGGCGGTTATCGGCAAGAACACCGACATCATGCGGGGGGCCCGGATCGAAGAGGGCGCCGTCGTCGGCGATGACTGCCTGATCGGAGAGGAGGCGATCATCGCCGCCGGGGTGCGGGTCTATCCGAGCAAGACGGTCGACGCCGGCGCGGTGGTGAATCAGAACCTGATCTTCCAGTTCCGGGGGCAGCGCACGCCGTTCGGTCCGCGCGGGGTCTCGGGCATCGTCAACGTCGAGATCACCCCGGAGCTGGCGGTGCGCCTGGCAAGTTCGTATGCGACGACGTTGAAGAAGGGCGACACGGTCCTGACCGCGCGTGATGGGTCACGGGCAGCGCGGGCGCTGACCCAGGCGGTGATCGCGGCCCTGCAATCGGCCGCCATCAACGTTCGCGACCTGGAGGTGCAACCCCCACCGGTGGCCCGGATGGAGGCCGCCCGCGGGCATGCCGGCGGGGTTCTGATCCGTACCACCGCCGGGGTGCCGGACAGCGTCGACATCACCTTCATCGATGCCTCCGGCGCCGACCTCGCCCACACCCCGCGCCGCCGGGTGGAACGCGTATTCACCCGCCAGGAGTACCGCCGGGCCTTCCCCGGGGAAATCGGGGACCTGAGTTTCCCGGGCCGGGTCGCGGAGAACTACATCAGGGCACTGCTCGCCGCCGTGGACACCTCGGGGGTTGCCGACTCCGGGATGAAGGTGGTCGTCGATGCCGGCAGCGGTGCGGCCGGTTTGCTGCTGCCGCGCCTAGTGGGCGGGCTCGGCGCTGACGTGCTCACCGTCAACCTCGGAGCCGACGAGGCGCGGCCCACGCAGACTTCTCCGGACACCTACGCCTCAATGCTCTCCCTGGCGGACCTGGTCGCCTCCTCCCGCGCGACCTTCGGTGTGCACTTCGACCCGGTGGGGGAGCGCATCTCACTCGTCGATGACCGCGGCGCAATCATCGCCGACGACCGCGCTCTGCTCGTGGTGATGGACCTCGTCGCCGCCGAACGCGGCGGCGGTCGCATTGCGCTGCCGGTATCGACCACCCGCGTGGCGGAGAAGGTTGCGGGTTTCCACGGTGTCGAGATCGCCTGGACCGCGACCTCCTCGGACGACCTCGCCCGGCGCGCCGGTGATCCCCGGCTGATCCTGGGCGGGGATGGCCGAGGCGGATTCGTCGTCCCGGAGGTCGGGAGTGCGATCGACGGCATCGCCGCCTTCGTTCGTCTGATGGGGCTCGTCGCTCGCACGAACCTGACGCTCAGCCAGATTGATGCTCGCATTCCGCGGGCGCACGTGCAGTACCGCGAGGTCGACACCCCCTGGTCGGCCAAGGGCATCGTGATGCGCAGGGTGCTCGAGGCCGCCGGTACCCGACTGCAGGACACCACCGACGGGCTGCGCCTGGTGGAACGCGACGCAAGCTGGGCAATGGTGCTGCCCGACCCGGCGCAGGCGAGCACGCACGTCTGGGCCGAGGCAGATACTCCCGAGGCCGCCGACGCCTTGCTCGCGCACTGGTGCGCCGTCGTGTCCGCCGCGAGGGTGTAGGGATGCATGCGACGATGCGGACGTGAGTGCCCAAGGCCCGACATCGGAGCCGGCACCGCGACGTCCCGACGCGAGCATGAGCCTGCTCTCGGACCTGATGACCAATGCCCTGGACGAGGGGTACCGCCGCCAGGCCGCGCGCGGGCCGGCCCAGACTTCCGCGCCCGCCGGCGCAGGCCGGCCGGTGGTGATGGTCGCTGTCTTCGCGCTGGCCGGGCTCGTGCTGGCCACCGGAGCCGCCCAGACGCAGGCGAGCGCCCCGTCCGTCGCCGAGGATCGCGAGCGTCTGATCGAGCGTGTGCTGGTGCGCACCGAGGCTGCCGACCAACTCCAGGGAGTGCTCGTCGCCCTGCGCTCGGAAGTCGACCGCCTGCGTGACGACGCGCTCGCGGCGACTTCCGCGGGCGGTGCGGCGAGCACGGAGTTGGAGCTGCTCGCCACCCTGGCCGGGGTGAGCCCGGTGCGCGGACCGGGCATCAAGGTGGTGGTCGAGGACGCACCCGAGGACGTTCAGCGCAGCGACGGCGCGTCCGGGCGCGTCCTGGACTCCGATCTGCAACGTCTGCTCAACGGGCTGTGGGCGGCGGGCGCGGAGGCTGTGTCGGTCAACGGACAACGCCTGACCCAGCTCAGTGCGATCCGCGCGGCCGGGGACGCGATCCTCGTCGCCTATCGTCCGTTGAGCCCGCCGTACGAGGTTCTCGCGATCGGACCGCCTGACGATCTCGAGGTCGACTTCATCGACGGCCCCGGCGGGCGGTGGTTCGCCACGCTGAAGGGCTTCGGCATCCGCTTGGATGTGACCCAACAGAAGAACCTGTTCCTGCCCGGTGCCTCCGGGGTCAGCTTGCGGGTGGCGGAGAGGAAGAACACCTCGTGATCGCGGCGCTGGGTCTGGCCATCGGGATCACCATCGGGCTGCTGGTCGAACCGTCGGTACCGCTATGGCTGCAGCCCTACCTGCCGATCGCGGTGGTCGCAGCGCTCGATGCGCTCTTCGGGGCACTGCGGGCACTGCTGGACGGCATCTTCAGCGACAAGGTGTTCGTCGTCTCCTTCATCGCCAACGTGCTGGTTGCCGTACTGGTGGTGTTCATCGGCGACCGTCTCGGCGTCGGGGGACAGCTGACGACGGGCGTCATCGTGGTGCTGAGTATCCGAATCTTCTCCAACGTGGCTGCCATACGACGGCACCTGCTCTCGGCCTAACGCCATGGACCAAGGGCAGGAAGGGCGCAGGGGCACGGACGGTGTCCCGGCGACGGCTGCGGATGACGCCAGCTTCGACTACGGCGCAGATTTCGAGCCCCGCGAGGACGAGACGGTCCTGATCGACGGCCGAGCCTATGGCGCAACCAGGACGTCGGCCGCGCCCGAGTCCGCGGCGCCGGCCGAGGTGCCGGCCGGGGGCGAGGCCGAGGCCGCCGGCGCCGCGGCGCAGGCGCCGGTAGTTC
The DNA here is from genome assembly GCA_052388275.1 of Sporichthyaceae bacterium. Lineage (GTDB taxonomy): Bacteria > Actinomycetota > Actinomycetes > Sporichthyales > Sporichthyaceae > JBQTII01. The sequence goes on from JBQTII010000081.1 coordinate 6,287, forward strand.
CGGATGCCGGTTTGCGCAAGCTGGTCGGCGCGCTGCGCACTCGCCGGGCACGCGGCACCCAGGTGGTGATCGCCGTGCTGTGCGCCTTGCTCGGTTTTGCCGGTGCCGTCCAGGTTCGACTGCAGGCCGACGATTCGACGTTTCGGACCGCTCGCCAAAGTGACTTGATCGCCATCTTGGACGACCTGGGTGATCGCTCCGACCGGCTCGAGCTCGAGATCCGGGACCTGGAGCGGCGACGCTCGGAGTTGCGCTTCGGTACCGACCGTTCCAAGGCCGCGCTGACCGAGGCCCAGCAGCGGCGCACCGCACTGGGGATCCTGGCGGGCACGGTGGCCGCCAAGGGACCCGGGATCACCTTGACGATCATCGATCCGGCGCGCAAAGTCGACGCCGCGGTGCTGCTGGACACCCTGCAGGAATTGCGCGACGCGGGTGCGGAGGCTGTGCAGATCAATGACGTGCGGGTGGTGGCCGGCACCGACTTCCTCGACGGGGACCCGGGGAGCGTGCGGATCGGCGGGACGCTGGTCTCGGCGCCGTATGAGTTCCGGGTCATCGGGGAACCGGAAACGTTGGGTCCTGCGCTGCGCATCCCCGGCGGAGTGTTCTCGGTCCTCAACGAGCGGGGGGCCAGCGCCGATGTGCAGACCCGTAAGCAGGTGGTGATCGACGCTTTGCACCAAGCGCGACCACCCGAGTTCGCCCGCCCGGTGGATGCGCCAAACTGAGCTCATGTCTGCCACTGTGCCTTCCCCCGATGAAGCCTCCCCCGATGAAGCCTTCCCCGAGCATCTGAAGTACACCGCCGAGCACGAATGGGCATCCCCTGGAGACGACGGTGCTGTTCGGGTCGGAATCACCGATCACGCCCAGTCCCAACTCGGCGACATCGTGTTCGTGTCACTGCCCGAGGTCGGCGCCGCGGTAAGCGCGGGCCGGCCGTGTGGCGAACTCGAGTCGACCAAGAGCGTGAGCGAGATCTATGCCCCGGTCTCCGGGGTGATCACCGCCCGCAATGCCGCCATCGAGACCGCGCCGGAACTGGTGAACGCGGAGCCGTACGCCGGCGGCTGGATGATCGAGATCGCGCCGACCGATCCTGGAGCGCTCGCCTCCTTGATGTCCGCTGCGCAATACGCCGCCTCGCTGGGTAGTAACTGATCCGTTCGGAAACCCCCGCGTTGACCGCGTTCAGCGCAGCCCCTAGGTTCACATCGACCTCAACCTCAGGTTGCGGTCGAGGTGTTGCCCCTCCCGCACCAACCACCGCGGGTCCCGCGGCGAGAGGCCGGTCATGCGCTTCTGCACCCAATGCGGCTATCACGCAACCGATGACGCGCGATTTTGCGCGAGTTGTGGTTCCGCGCTCGACAGCGCGCCGAACGCCGACGGCTCCGACGTCACCTCGAGCATCTCCTTGCAAGGGCTGGAGGTGGAGGCGGAAGCGGGGTTACTCTCCCCGGGAGATCAGGCCGCGGTCGATGCCCTGCCGCCCGGCTCGGCCCTGCTCATCGTGCAGCGCGGGCCGCAGTCCGGCAGCCGTTTCCTCCTCGACGCGGCCAAGATCAGCGCGGGCCGCCACCCGGACAGCGAGATCTTTCTCGATGACGTCACGGTCTCCCGGCGGCACGCCGAGTTCGAGCGGGTCGACGATGACACCTATCAGGTCCGCGATGCCGGCAGCCTGAACGGCACCTACGTCAACCGTGAACGGATCGAGGACCCCGCCGTGCTCTCCGGGGGCGACGAGGTCCAGATCGGCAAGTACCGCCTGGTGTTCTTCGCCTCCTCCGCCGGCGCGGGGCCGGAGAACGGCACGTGAGCGCCGCCATGCCCTCTCGTGCGTACATGAGCATCGGTGAGGTGCTCGCCATGCTCCGTCCGGATTTCCCGGACGTCACCATCTCCAAGATCCGCTTCCTGGAGGCCGCCGGCCTCGTCGAGCCCGAGCGCAGTCCGGCGGGCTACCGCAAGTTCTCCGTCGTGGACCTGCAGCGGCTGCGTTACGTGCTGACTGCGCAGCGGGATCACTACCTGCCCCTGCGAGTCATCCGTGATCAACTTGACGCCATTGCCCGCACGGCCAACCTCGAGGGCGCTCCCGAACCGAGCGCGCCCGCGCAGCCGATTGACATCAGCATCCCTGCCCAACGCTACGACCGGGCCGGAATGCTCGCCGCGTGCGGGCTGGGGGACACCGAGCTGGCCGAGGTCGAGGCCGTCGGGCTGCTGGGTCGCCGGCGCGGGGGCACCTACGACTCCGATGACGTCACCATCGCGGTAATCGTGGCTCAGGTGATCCGCAGCGGGCTCGACGCCCGCCATCTGCGGGCCTTCAAGGGCGCCGCAGCTCGCGAGGTCGGTCTGGTGGTGGGTGCCCTGGAGCCGCCCGCCCGTCGCAGTGGGACCCTGGCCCGAGAACGTAGTGCGGGCGCCGCCGCCGAGCTGGCCGCCACGTTGATGCGCCTGCATCAGGCCCTGGTGACGGCGGGGCTTCGTCGCGAACTCCTGCCCTGAACATGGCGCGGGCCGGGCCGGTACTGTGACGGATGTGAAGCCGCTAGAGGTCGTTGGCGTACGCGTGGAAATGCCGGCCAATCAGCCGATCGTCCTGTTGCGGGAGTCCGCCGGCGAGCGCTACCTGCCGATCTGGATCGGAGCGGTGGAGGCTACCGCGATCGCCTTCGCCCAGCAGGGCGTCGTCCCGGCCCGCCCGATGACCCACGACCTGATGCGCGACCTGCTCGCCGCGCTCGGGCACGAACTGGAGCAGGTACGGATCACGGACCTGCGCGACGGCGTCTTCTACGCCGAACTCGTCTTCGCCGACGGGGTCGAGGTCAGCGCCCGGCCTTCCGACGCCATCGCACTAGCCCTGCGCACCGGGACACCTATCTTCGGCAGTCCGCTGGTGCTGGACGAGGCCGGGATCGCCATTCCGGACGAGCAGGAGGACGAGGTCGAGAAGTTCCGCGAGTTCCTCGACCAGATCTCACCCGAGGACTTCGGAACCACAGGAAGCTGAGCTGTCCTCCGCTAATCCGAAGACAATTCGGTCCTTCACCCACATGCGTCACCCCAGTAACACGGCCCCCACGTTCGGCGCGGCGCGTTGCGTTGACGCTCTCCGAAGCCGGGCTTACCGTCATGAGGGAAACATCGCCGGTGTAATTCGAGGAGCCCGAAGATGAGCGGCACGCAGGACACGTCCGTCAAGGGCGGCGCAGTGGACGCCCGAGCCGTCCTCGCCGCGGGCAAGCAGGGGCTGCTGTTCGAAGCCGACTACTCCGGCGCCCCGCACGACGTCGGGTTTCGCGGCCCGACCGCGTGCTCTGCGGCCGGCATCACCTACCGCCAACTGGACTACTGGGCCCGCACGGGCCTGGTGGAGCCAAGCATCCGCCCGGCCACCGGCTCGGGCACCCAGCGCCTGTACGGCTTCCGTGACATTCTGGTGTTGAAGATCGTCAAGCGACTGCTCGACGCCGGGGTCTCGCTGCAGCAGATCCGCCAGGCCGTGTCCCACCTTGCCGAGCGCGGCGTTTCCGATCTCGCGACGCTCACCCTGATGAGCGACGGCGCCACCGTGTACGAGTGCGGGTCGCCCAACGAGGTCGTCGACCTGCTCCAAGGCGGCCAGGGCGTTTTCGGGATCGCGGTGGGCCGGGTGTGGCAGGAGGTCGAGGGTTCACTGGCAAACCTGCCCGGCGAGCGGCCTGAGGTGGCCGCCGAGGACTCGCACAGCGATGAACTTGCCGCTCGCCGTGCCCGCCGGATCAGCTGACGCCCGAGAGCTCACCGGGGACCCAGCACCCACCTACCCAGCACCCACCTACCCAGCACCCCTCCCCCCTGAAAACAGGAAAGCCCCGGATACCCCGGGGCTTTCCTGCGGGGTGGCTGTGCGGGAAGGCGGGTCAGGCCGCCGTGGCCGGGATCGGGAACGAGAGCACCGGTGCCGTCGTCGGCTGCACTGCGCCACCCTGGCGTTCGATCGTCACGGCGAAGCTGGTGGCCTTGCCCGGTCCGGAGATCAACCGTGGCGCATGTCGGCCGTTCGACGGGGTGAAAGTCCCCACCGAGGTCGCGCCCTTGGCATTGATCAACCAGAGCTGGTAAGTCCGCTCGTCCGGCAGGTCACCGAGACCGCGGGAGACAAAGACCATCCCGCCGTCCTGGCGGGACATGGTCAGCGACGCCACCGCGCCGCCGCCGGCCGTGGTCAAGGTCTGCGAGTCGTCGGCCGTCGCCAGCGCCGCGATCTGCGCACTCTCGCGGCGCAGGTCGGAATTCTCCTGGTGCAGCGCGGTCGCGTAGGCGCCCAGGCCGATGCTGAAGACGGCCAGACATGCCGCCACCGACAAGCTCGCCCGGCGAACTCGAGTTGAGCCGCGACGTGACTCGACATGCTCGGCCAGCGAAGCGAGCACCGGCGGCAACTGCCGCGTCGAGGCGATCTCGGCCATGACGTTGGCACGCAGGGCCGGCGGGGGAGTCTCGGACGCGGCAATGCCCAGCAGGGCCGCGGTCTCGGTGAGCTCGCGGACCTCCTGGCGGCAATGCGCGCAACGCTCCAGGTGGGTCTCGAACGAGGTCCGCTCGGCCCCGGCCAACGCGCCGCTGGCATAGACACCAGTCAGCATGTGCAGCTCGCTTCGCTCGCTCATGTCGAGTCTCCGCTTCGCATAAATGCCTGCTCGCGGAGCCTCGTCGTGTTCATGGCATGTGACTCGCTTCGCTCGCTCATGCCGTCACCCCCAAACAATCCCGCAAGCGAATGAGCCCGTCGCGCATCCGCGTCTTGATCGTGCCGAGGGGCACATCCAGCAGCTCCGCCACCTCGCGGTAGCTGTACCCCCCGTAATACGCCAATCCCACCGACTCGCGCTGCAGTTCGGTCAAGGATCCGAGACAGCGGCGAACGGCCTCCCGCTCCAGCCTGGTCTCCACACCCTCGGCAACGACGTCGTACTCCGCCTCGAAACTGCGACCGGCCAGCCGCTTCACTCGTTCGGCCGAGGACTGCTCCGATCGGACCCGGTCCACAGCCCGGCGATGCGCCATCGTCATGATCCACGCCATGGCGCTGCCCTGCTTCTCGTCGAAGCGGGAGGCGGACTTCCAGACGTTGATCAGGACTTCCTGGGTGACTTCCTCGGATTGGGCGGGATCGCGCAACACCCGGCGCACGAGACCGTAGATCGGCCCCTGCGTGCGGGTGAACAGGGCCTCGAACGCACTCTCGTCGCCCTTGGCGACCTTGACCATCAGATCCTCAAGCCGCTCCACCGGGGCGACCGGCTGCGCGGAGCCGACCGGCTGCGCCGAGCCGACCGTGCGCAGTGCTGGCCGTTCGCTCATCGTGCCCCTGACGCCGCCGGTGGGAAAGCTCCATCTCTCGTCATCAGGTTCGGCGCAGGCGCGGGCCGGGATTGGTCAGCTTCGCTCGAACTGTGAGGTCCCTCCCACCTGGTCAGGGCCTCAATCGCTGCCTGCTGCCCTGGCCAGGAACAGCTCGTACACCGCGTCGATTTGACCGATCTGGGCGGCGAACTGGGTCCGCAGCCGGGCGGCGACCTTGTCCGGTGCCAGGCGGCGCTCGCCCAGGGCTCCCAGGAACGCCCCGGCCCGGTCGGCGTAGGCGTCCATGTTGGACACAGCCACAACCTGCGTTCTTTCATCGCCGCCGGCACGGCCCCGAAGGTAGTTGTCGACATCACGCAGGTGGACCCGCCAGGCAATGAGGAACTTGGCCTCCTTGGTCGGGTCGGAGATCAAGCGCAGCAACGCCGCCAGGTCCTTGCCGTTGTCGTCGACGCTCACGCTCGCCTGACGGTAGGGACGGGCCGTGAAGTCCGCCTGACGATCGGTGCTGTAGGCAGCCAGCGTGGCCAAGGAGACCAGGTGGATGTGCTCGGCCAAGCGATAGGCCAAACCTGCCCGCAACGCTGCGGCCGGGGTGTCGGTGCTGTCCTGGAGCTCGCGCGCGCTCGCCACGCCCCGCACGATTCGGGTGGCGACCGGCTCTGCCGCGGCGGCGGCCGCTCGTAGCGAGGTGTAGCCGTCGACACTGCCGGCCTGCAATTCATCGATCGCCGTGAGCAGTGCATTGACGTAGCGCGTGAGGTCTCCGCGCAGGAATTTGGCGTTGAGAGCGCCGCCGGTGGCCGCGCGGAGGTACCGAGCCAGCGTGCCGGTGTAGACGGAGAGCTCACCGCGCGCTGTCCGCATGTCCAGGTCGACGTTGTCCTGGGCGGCTACGGCGTAGTCGAGGACGGCGGAGTTGTGGGCGCGCCAGCCGGCCAGGAAACCCTCGTCATCGCCCGCATCGCCGGCCGACTCGGCGGCGCTCGTGGGGTTCTTCGCGGCTGAACCTGGGGAGGCGCCTTGGCTGCCCTGCAGGGCTTCGGCGCCCAGGAACTTGTCCAGCGATCTCGCCTGGGCGTCCAGCGCGTCGATCGCCTGCGCCCGCTTGGGGCTGCGCGGTGGGGTCACCATTGCGGTCGTCACGGCCGCGCCGGTCAGGTAGACGTGGCTGATCAGCAGCGCGGTGAGCTCGGCGCGCAGCCGGGCGGCCGGGGAGTCGGCATCCCCATCGAGTTCAGCCTTGCGAGCGAAGGAGTCAGCCAACACAGCAGCGGTATCGGCTGCGGTGGTGGCGGCGTTGCGGGCACCGGCGAAGGGGTCCTGGTAGGCGCGCGCAGTGATCGCCAGATCCGGCCGAACCGCTTCCTCGGCGGCGACGGTGTCGGGGCCGGGAGTGGTGCTCCCGGCGTCGCCCGACCCACACCCGGCCAGAACGAGCACCAGCGCCAGAGCGCTGCTCCCACCGCTCAGGACCATCGCACGTCGAATCCGCACTCGCGCTCACCCTCCTTCGTGCCGGCGCCCAATTCTGCCCCAGGACCGGCGCCGCATCGACGGACGCAGCCCCGAACGCCAGATACCCGCGCAGGGCACGGATAAGGTTTCGTGGTTGACGCCGGAGCTGCGGAGCCCGGCGCGCGCGGGTGTGGGAGGTCGTCGGCGTGCTCTACCGGAGCATGAAGCTGACCATGGGTCCGATGATTCACCTGACCCACCGGCCCAAGGTCACCGGGCTCGCGCACGTCCCCACCAGCGGTCCGGCGATTCTCGCCGGCAACCACATCTCGTTCTCCGACCACTTCTTCGTACCGCTGTTCATCCACCGCAAGATCATTTATCTGGCCAAAGGGGAGTACTTCACTCGCGGCGGCGTGCGCGGAAAGTTGATGAAGAGTTTCTTCGACGCCGTCGGGCAGAAGCCGGTGGATCGGGACAGCGGCCGTGCCGGGCTGGCCGCGATCGCCACCGCCGTCGAGGTGCTGGCCGAGGGTCACCTGTTGGGCATTTACCCCGAGGGCACTCGTTCCCCGGACGGGCGCCTCTACCGCGGCCGGGTCGGAGTCGCGCGACTGTGGCTGGAATCCGGGGCCCCCTTGCTGCCCTGCGCCGTGATCGGGACGGACCTGGTTCAACCCCCCGGGACGAAACTACCCAGACGCGCGCCGGTGACGGTCCGGTTCGGGCCGCCGATGGACGTCACTCGTTACGACGGGCGCAAGCGCGATGCGCTGTTGTTCCGCGAGATCACCGACGACATCATGCGGGAGATCGCGGCGCTGTCGGGCCAGGAGTATGTCAACGAGTACGCGAGCGATGTGAAGGAGCGCCTGGCCGCCGGCGGCGCAGACGGGCATCGACGCAGTCATTGATGGTGAGGAGACGGTATGGACAAGGTGGTGGCCTCCGCGGCCGGGGCTGTGGCGGACATTCCCCACGGGGCCACGTTGGCCGTGGGCGGATTCGGCCTCTGCGGAATTCCGGCCGTACTGATCGACGCGCTGCTGTCCCAGGGCGCAGGCTCGCTTCGGGTCGCGAGCAACAACTGCGGCATCGACGGCCACGGGCTGGGAAAGCTGCTTGCCGCCGGCCGGATCGTACGCGTCACCGCGTCCTACGTGGGGGAGAACAAGGAGTTCGCGCGCCAGTATCTGAGCGGTGAACTCGAGGTCGAGCTCACTCCACAGGGCACGCTCGCTGAGCGCCTGCGGGCCGGCGGCGTCGGCATCCCCGCGTTCTACACCCTGGCCGGCGTCGGGACCCAGATCGAGACCGGTGGACTGCCGTGGCGCTACGACAGCGACGGCAACGTCATCGTCGCCTCGCCACCCAAGCCGACCGCATCCTTCAACGTCGACGGAAGGGTGCAGACCTTCGTGCTCGAGGAGGCCTTCCGTGCCGATTACGCCCTGATCCGCGCCGCCAAGGGCGACCGGCACGGCAACCTGGTGTTCAACAAGTCCGCCCAGAACTTCAACCCACTCGCCGCGATGTCGGCCAAGGTGGCGATAGTCGAGGTCGAGGAACTGGTCGAGGTCGGCGAGCTGGACCCGGACCAGGTGCACCTGCCCGGGGTGTTCGTGCACCGGGTCGTGGAACTGACGCCGGCTCAGGCCGCCGACAAGCAGGTCGAGAAGGCCACCACCCGCGAACGGAAGGTATGAGTGATGAGCCTTACCCGCGAACAGATGGCGGCCCGGGCCGCGGCCGAACTCCTCGACGGGTCCTACGTCAACCTCGGCATCGGCCTGCCGACCCTGGTACCGAACTATGTCGCCGAGGGCGTCGAGCTCCTCCTGCAGTCGGAGAACGGCATCCTGGGCACCGGGGCCTACCCGTACCCGGACGAGGTCGACCCGGACCTGATCAATGCCGGCAAGGAGACCGTCACCCTGCGTCCCGGGGCCTCCTTCTTCGATTCCGCGCTGAGTTTCGGCATGATCCGCGGCGGCAAGGTCGACGCCGCGATCTTGGGGGCGATGCAGGTGTCGGCTGCCGGCGACCTGGCGAACTGGATGATCCCCGGCAAGATGGTCAAGGGGATGGGCGGGGCGATGGATCTCGTGCACGGCGCCAAGCATGTGATTGTGCTGATGGAACATGTCGCTCGCGACGGCACCTACAAGATCGTCAACGAGTGCTCGCTGCCCTACACCGGGCGCCAGGTCGTGCACCGGATCATCACCGACCTTGCCGTCATGGACATCACCCCCCGTGGGCTACTGCTGCGCGAGCGGGCCCCCGGGGTCAGCGTCGAGGACATTCGAGTCGCCACCGAGCCCGACTTCGAGGTTGCGGCTGATCTGTGCGAGATCGCGATCCCCGTCGGAGTCTGACGCACCCTCAATACACGTCCCGGACGTAGCGCTTCTGAGTCGCCATGCTGCGGACATACTCCTCGGCGCGCTCACCTAGGCCGCCATGATCGCGCACGATCTCGATGAGTACGGCGTGTACGTCCTTGGCCATACGCCCGGCATCACCGCAGACGTACACGTGGGCGCCGGCATCCAGCCAACGCCAGAACTCAAGACCTGCCGCACGCATCAGATCCTGGACGTAGACCTTCTGGCGCTGGTCGCGGGAGAAGGCCAGAGAGAGCCGGGTCAGCAGACCACTGCTGTAGAACTCCTCGAGTTCGGCGCGGTAATAGAAATCGGTGGCGGCCCGCTGCTCACCGAAGAACAGCCAGTTGCGCCCGTGGTGACCTAACGCACGGCGTTCCTGCAAGAAGGCGCGAAACGGCGCGACGCCGGTGCCCGGACCGATCATGATCATCGGGGTTCGATTATCGGCCGGGGGGCGGAAGTGCGGGGAACGTTGCACGAATACCGGCACGGTCTCATTCGCGCAGCGGTCCGCGAGGTAGGTCGAACAGACCCCGTGGCGTGAGCGTCCGGAGTAGGCGTAGCGCACCGCGGAGACGGTGAGTTCGACCTCCACCGCAGACACTTTGGGGCTGCCCGAAATCGAGTACAGCCGCGGGGTCAGCCGCTTGAGGACCTCGAGCCATTCGGTGGGTTCGGCGCGGACCGGATACTCGGTGAGAAGATCCATCGACTGGCGCCCCCACAGCCACTGCTCAAGCGCGATCACGTTGTGGGGACGCAACAGGCGCGAGAGCTCGCGGTCCGGTTTGCGTTCGACGGCGAAGCGCAGCAGTGCCGGGGTGATGCGCACGATGTCGAGATGTTCCGTTGCCGCAGTCCGCAGATCGGTCGCGCCCACCCCGTCGATCTCGACGACCGCGCCGCCGTCCAGGCCGGTGACGGTGAGCCATTCCTGGACGACCGCGGCGTCGTTCTTGGGCCACACCCCGATGGCGTCGCCGGCCTCGTACTCACAGCCGGACTCGAGTGCGAACGCGAACTTGCGTACGTCCTTGACCGAGCCCGCGCCCGACAGCGCCTGGTTGGTGACCAGCCGCGTCGGCAGCGGGCGCTGGCGGGAAAACGGGCGCTGGGCGGCGCCGGTGTGGCCGTCGGGCACCTGCCGTCCGAAGGACTGGCTGCTATAGCCACCAGCTGTTCGGACGTCAGCGGAAGGTGCCTGGCGGACGTCCGAAGCAGTGGCTGCTATAGCGACCGGTGGCTCGGACGTTGCGGCGCGCGCGGGGAGCGGGGCGGGCGCGGGGTCCGGGGCGGCGGGGGGGAGCGGGGGGGCGGGGGGGTCCGGGTGGGTGGGTCGCAACACGTTGCGGATCTCGGTGAGCCAGTTCGCAGCGCGGGCCCGGTCTTCGACCTCCAGGTCGACCCGTGCGAGCAGGCGGGTGGCGCCCAGGGCCGCGAGGCGTTCGTCGAGTCTGCGGCCGTGGCCGCAGAAGTCGGCGTAGACGGGGTCACCGAAAGCCAGCACCGCAAACGAGGTGTCCGGTAGCTCGGGGGCGCCGGCGGCGCAGAGCGCGCCCCAGAAGGCGGCGCCGTTGTCCGGGGCGTCGCCGTCGCCGAAGGTGCTGGTCACGATCACCAGGTACGCAGCCTGGGCAATCGTGGCCACCTCCACCTCGTCCATCACCACGAGGTCCACCTGCAACCCGTCGCGACGAAGTAGCGCCGCGGCCCCGGTGGCGAAATCTTCGGCGTTGCCGGTCTGCGATGCCCAGGCGAGCAGTACCCGCTCACCGCCAGGTGACCTCATAGCCGGCGACGAGGCCGCACCCGCCGAGCCGGCCGGTGCAACGGGATCGGGTGAGCTCTGGCCACCCGATTCCAGGGGTGTTTCGCCGTGGCGGCGCTCATCCCCCATGACGGGGGCGGCCAGGGAGGTGAGCACACCATCCACCCACGCGCGAACCGGACCGGTGAAGGGGGCGTCAGGCGCGAGCATCGACGGAATCGAGCCTCCGCGTTCGACGGCCCAGAACAGGCCGGCGAGAAAATGCCGCTGTTGCTCGGTGAAGTCCGGGGTACCAAGCACTCCCAGGCCAAGCGCCGCGGCGACCGCGGCCAGCGGATAGTCCGATGTTCCGGAGGGTGTCGTTCCTTGTGCTGACGCAGCGTCACTACTAGCGGGCACCGGCAAGGAGGGAGCCTCGGTCGCCAAGGTCGTGCCGATGCGGCTCAGTGCGACCGCACAGTGCTTGAACTCGGGTTGAAAGGAGACCGGATCGACGGCGTCGCTGGTGACCACGTTGATGGCCAGGTCCATCCCGAACGCATCGCCCCAGTGGAAGGGCGCGAAACAGGTGCCCGGCAGGGTCCGCTCCTCCACCCGCGCCGGGAGCACCGCCCGACCACGTCGGGAGACGATCTCGACCGCGTCGCCATCGCCGATCCCGAGGTGGGCGGCGTCGGTGGGGTGGATCTCCACGAATGGGCCGGGATTGAGGCGGTTCAGCTTGGCTACCTTGCCGGTCTTGGTCATCGTGTGCCATTGATGTGCGAGCCGCCCGGTGGTGAGCACCAGCGGGTAGCTCTGATCGGGGGCCTCGGCCGGACCCAGGTGCGGGCGGGCGTGGAACACCGCACGCCCATTCGCCGTCGCGAACACCAGGCGCGGCCGATTGCCGTCGGCGTCGATCAGCTCACGGTGACTGGTGCCGTCATTCAGATAGCGGATCGGGTGGCGGGTGTCGGTGTCCCCGGGCGGGCTCGGCCATTGCACGGGGGAGGTGCGCAGCCGGTCGTAGGTGACGCCGCGGATGTCCCAGCCGGTAGCCGGGTTCGCGGCGCCGCGCAACTCGTCGAAGATCTGCTCGGCGCAGTCGTAATCGAAGGCGTCCCCAAAGCCGAGCCCGCGACCGACGCGGGCAATCAGATCCCAGTCCGCAAGCGCCTCGCCGGGCGGATCGGCGACGGCCGTCAGCAAGGTGAGATTGCGCTCGGAGTTGACGAAAACTCCGTCCACCTCGGTCCACAGCGCCGCCGGGAGCACAATGTCGGCGTAGGCGGTGGTCTCGGCGTCGCCGAAGCACTCCTGCACAATGACGAGGTCGGCATTCGCCAGTCCGGCGAGCACAAGATCACGATTGGCGATGGAGACCACCGGGTTGGTGCAGATCACCCATACCGCTTTGATCTGACCAGTACTCAGTTTTTCGAAAAGGTCTATGGTGCCGCTGCCGACCTGGGTCGGGATGGTTCCTGCGGGCAGGCCCCATAGCTTCTCCATAAAGGCCCGGTCAGCGTCGATCAGCACCGAGCGCTGCCCGGGCAGCCCCGGGCCCAGATATCCCATCTCGCGGCCACCCATGGCGTTCGGCTGCCCGGTAAGGGAGAACGGGCCGGATCCGGTCCGGGCGATCGCACCGGTCGCCAGATGCAGGTTGCAGATTGCCGTGGTGTTCGCGGTGCCCTGCGTGGACTGGTTCAGGCCCATCGTCCAGCAGGTCATCCAGTTCTCGGCCTCGCCGATCCAGCGGGCGGCGGTGCGAAGATCGGCCTCACTCAGGCCGGTGAGCGCCGCGACCACGGCGGGGGAGTAGTCGGCAAGGAAGGCTTCCATGCCTACCCCGCCGGCATCGACCCAGCCGTCGGTGAACTCGCCGATAAAGACCGGATCGATGTGCCCCTCCGCGACGATCAGATGCAGCAACCCGTGCAGCATGGCGAGGTCGGTGCCGGGGGCGATCTGCAGATGCAGGTCCGCCTTCTCCGCGGTGGGCGTGCGGCGTGGATCAACGACGATCAACTTCGCCCCGGCGCGCACCCGTTCCATCATTCGCAAGAACAGGATGGGGTGACAGTCAGCCATGTTGGCCCCGGTTACCAGGAACACGTCCGCGTGGTCGAAGTCGTCATAGGACCCCGGGGGAGCGTCCGACCCGAGCGCGGCCTTGTAGCCCGCACCGGCACTCGCCATGCACAAGCGCGAGTTGGACTCGATCCCATTCGTCCGCAGGTACCCCTTGGCGAGCTTGGTCGCCAGGTACTGCGCCTCCAGCGTCATCTGACCTGAGACGTAGAGAGCCACCGAATCCGGACCGTGGGCGTCGATGATCGTACGCAGGCGGGCAACCGCCTCCGCGACAGCGTCCGCTACCCCGACTGCGATCGGAGCGGCGCCGCGTTCAGGTCGGATCAAGGCGCTCTCCAGGCGGCCCGGCGCACTGGCCGCGTCGGCACTGGTCGCACCCTTGGTACACATCCGGCCACGATTGGCCGGGTGATCGGGATCTCCCTTGACCGAGGCGACCCGGCGGCGCCGGGTAGCCGGGTCGGTCTCGATCTGCAACAGCAGCCCGCACCCGACTCCGCAGTAGGAGCAGACCCCTCGGGCACGGGAGTGGGCCGCGTCAGCGGGCGCAGCGGCACCAGCGGCCGAGGTGGGGGCATCCTCGTTCATGGGGTTCAGCAGAACCGTCCCGTGTTTCCGAATGATTTCCGGTCGATCAGCACGCCCGAAACACCATCATCACAACACGCTGCCCCCAGCGTGAGACCTCGACTTTGCCCTGATCAGGCAGGATTGGGGCCTCGTGCCAAGAATGGGACCAGGGGGGTTCGGATGAACACGAGCAGAGTCCGGATCCTGGCCGGGTTGAGCGTGTTCGGCGGACAAGGAGCGCAGATCAGCATTCATGACGACCAGATCCGCTTCGAAGCCCCCGACGGCGCGAGCTTTGAGGTGGACGCCGCCGAGATCCGGCGTGGGTCCTTCAACACCCTCAACGGCATGTGGGTGCTCAAGCTCAGAGACGGCCGCAAGGTCCGCTTTCAGGGGGCCGGGGCAATGCTGTCCGCCGATAGCAGCCCGGCCGGCAAGCTCACCAACGAACTGCTTTTGGCGCTGCTGAAGAAGCACCGGGCCGGACGGTTCACCATCTGAGCCGCGCTACTTTTTCGGCACGACCTTGATCGTGGCCACCATCTCCGGGTGGAAGCTGCAGAAGTAGCGGTAGATCCCAGGCTTGGTGAACTTCTTCGTGTACTTGTCCTGCTGGGCCAGGGCGGGCGAGGCGAAGGCACGCGGAGCCTTGGTCGTGGCGACGTCATGGGTGTCAAGGTCCAGGTTCGTCCAGCGCACCTTGGAGCCGACCTCGACCGTCGGCTTCTTGGGCAGGTAGGTGAAGTCGACGATCTTCACCTTCGTGACGGGAATCGGCTCCGGCGCCGCCGCCGCCGCCAAGGCGGGCGCGAGTACCACCGTCATCCCCACGAGGACGGCAATTGCCGTCCTCGACAGCGCGGTCAACTTTGGCACCACACATACCTCGCAGTCGCTTCTCGCCCGGGTCTTCACAGAATCGGTCATCGGACGTGCGCCGCCTTGCTCATCCCCTCCAATGGGGGAGGCCTCGGCTGCACCCATCCTCGCCCCGTGCCCTGGGAGAACGCTGCGTCCAGGTCCGCACAGGCTCAGGCCGCCGTGTGGAAGTGACATAACGTTCATTATCGGCGAACTACCGATCCCCTCGGACATCGCGCGCAATGAGCGCACTCACCAGAGGGTGAGCAGGCCGTTGAGCTCGGTGAACAGCTCGTCACGGGTGACCAGGGTCGCCTGCCCGAGAAGGGCTTGGGCAGCGAGCATCCGGTCGAAAGGGTCGCGGTGAGTCCAGCTCAACCCGCCCGCGCGGATGGCATCGTCGGCGCTGATAGGGTGCTGATCAGCGCCGAGCCGAGCACACAGGGCGCCGTGCTGCGCAAGCAGCGCTTCGGCTTCGGGGAACCTCCCGGATCTGTGTTTGATCGACATCTCCCATGCGGTGGCGGCCGAGACCCACAACGTGTTCAGCGGGTCGGCGATCGCCTCCCGCGCCGCGTCGGAAAGCTTTGCCGGTGCCGTGACGGCCCACACGTAGGCGTGGGTGTCGAGCAGGAGAACCGTCACGACCAGTCCGCGAGGTCCGCCTCGTCCAGCGGATCGAAGCGGCCGGTAGGCACGGACATCGGCAAGAAACCGAGCTCCCTGCTGGCCGGCGCCACGATCGGGACAAGTCGGACGAGGGGGTGCCCGGCACGGGCCAGAACGACCTCTTCGCCGGCCATTGCCGCGTCCAGCAGACGCGAAAGGTGAGCCTTCGCCTCGGCGACGTTGTAGGTGATGGTCATAGTGGTCAGACTACCATGACCATGCCGAGTCCGGGGGGCGGAATCGCCCGCCACCAGCCCACGGCATGGGCAGTCAGCGGCCGTAGTGATCCCGGCAGGCACGCGAGAAGTAGCCGGCGACGACGTGCTTGAGCGGCACAGGTCGCCTTTCAGGCGGTGACATAGGCCGCGAGGTGCTTGCCGGTGAGCGTCGGCTTCTTGGCGGCGATCAATTGGGCCGGCGGACCTTGGAAGACGACGCGGCCGCCGTCGTGGCCGGCCCCGGGACCGAGATCGATGATCCAGTCCGCATGCGCCATCACCGCCTGGTGATGCTCGATGACGATCACCGACTTGCCGGCGTCCACCAGCCGGTCGAGCAGAGCGAGCAGGTTCGCGACGTCGGCCAGATGCAGACCGGAGGTGGGCTCGTCAAGGACGAGGAGGCCGCCCTTCTCCCCCATGTGCGTGGCGAGCTTGAGGCGCTGACGTTCCCCACCGGACAGCGTCGTCAGCTGCTGACCCAGGCTCAGATACCCCAGGCCGACATCGACCAGCCGCGCGAGGATCGCGTGCGCGGCTGGGGTCCTGGCATCGCCGGCGCCGAAGAACTGCGCGGCCTCGTCCATCGACATCGCCAGCACCTGCGCGATGTCACGGCCGCCAAAGGTGTACCCCAGCACTCCCCCGTCGAAGCGCTTGCCCTCGCACTGCTCACACGGGGTCGAGACCCCGGCCATCACCGCCAGGTCGGTGTAGATGACGCCGTTGCCGTTGCAGGTCGGGCAGGCACCTTCGGAGTTGGCGCTGAACAGGGCAGGCTTGACGCCGTTGGCCTTGGCGAACGCCTTGCGGATCGGTTCGAGCAGCCCGGTGTAGGTCGCCGGGTTGCTGCGCCGTGACCCCTTGATCGGACTTTGGTCGATGGCGACAACCCCATCGCGGCCTGCCACGGAACCATGGATCAGCGAAGTCTTACCCGAACCCGCCACCCCGGTGACCACGACGAGCAGGCCGAGGGGGATGTCAACGTCGACGCGCCGCAGGTTGTGCAGATCGGCGCCGCGAACCTGCAAGGCCCCCGAACTCCCGCGCACCGTGGCCTTGAGCGCGGCCCGATCCTGAAAATGACGACCCGTCAGAGTATCGACCTTGCGCAGGGCGCTGACGGTGCCCTCAAATACCACCGCGCCGCCGCGGCTGCCCGCGCCAGGGCCGAGGTCGATGACATGATCGGCTATCGCAATCATCTCCGGCTTGTGCTCGACGACGAGCACGGTGTTGCCCTTATCGCGTAATGCCTGCAACAGCTCGTTCATCCGGGCGATGTCGTGCGGATGCAGCCCTACCGTCGGCTCGTCGAAAACGTAGGTGACATCGGTCAGCGACGACCCCAGGTGACGGATCATCTTGGTGCGCTGCGCCTCGCCACCGGACAGCGTTCCGGACGACCGTTCCAGCGAGAGGTAACCCAGGCCGATCTCCACGAAGGAGTCCAGGGTGCGCGCCAAATTGCCCAGCAATGGCGCCACGGACGGCTCCCCCAGTGTGCGCACCCATTCGGCAAGATCACTGATCTGCATCCGGCACGCATCGGCGATGCTGACGCCCTTGATCTTCGCGGCCCGGGCATGTTCGGCGAGCCGGGTCCCGTCGCACTGCGCGCAGGTGGCGAACAGGACCGCGCGCGCCACGAAGGCCCGGATGTGCGGTTGCATCGCATCGACGTCCTTGGACAGGAACGACTTGCGGATCGAGGGGATGAGCCCGGCGAAGGTCAGGTTGATGCCCTCGACCTTGATCTTCGTCGGTTCCTTGTAGAGCAGGTCGGCAAGCTCCCGCTTGGTGAACTTCGCGATCGGCTTGTCGCAGTCGAAGAATCCGCAGCCGTTGAAGATTCGGCCGTACCAGCCCTCCATGGAGTAGCCGGGGATGGTGATGGCGCCGTCGTTGATGGATTTGGCGCCGTCGTAGAGCGCGGCCAGGTCGAAGTCCGAGACGCGGCCCATGCCCTCGCACCGGGGGCACATGCCCCCGGTGATGCTGAAGGAACGACGCTCCTTCACCTCGCGGCCCCCCTTGGTGGTCGTGACCGCGCCGGCGCCACTGATCGAGGCGACGTTGAACGAGAACGCCTGCGGTGAGCCGACGTGGGGCTCACCGAGACGGCTGAACAGGATCCGCAGCAGGGCGTTGGTGTCGGTGACGGTGCCGACCGTGGAGCGCGCATTGGCGCCCAGGCGCTCCTGATCGACGAGAATCGCCGTCGTCAGCCCGTCCAGGACGTCGACGTCCGGTCGGGCCATGGAGGGCATGAACCCCTGCACGAACGCGCTGTAGGTCTCATTGATCATCCGCTGCGCCTCCGCGGCGATCGTGCCGAACACCAGCGAACTCTTGCCTGAGCCGGACACCCCGGTGAACACCGTGAGCCGGCGCTTGGGGATCTCGACACTGACGTCCTTGAGGTTGTTCACCCGCGCGCCCTGCACGCGGATCAGGTCGTGGCTGTCGGCGGCGTGCGGCACGGCGGCGTCTCCGAGTTGTCGGTTGAGCAAAGGGTGTCAAGTCGAGCGGCGGTAGGGCACCGGGCGAGCGGGCTTGCTGACACGAGTGTCGCCCTCGGGGCTCGCGAGCTGACGTTCCAACGCGGCGAAGGCGTCGATGACTTCGGGAGCCTCGAACGCCCGGTTGCGCCGCCCGATCGTCACCTGTCGAAGGATGCCCGCCTCGACGAGCCGCCCGATTGCCTCGTTCGCGGGCTGATAGGTCCGCGCGATCAATTGCGCCGCTGAGTGGACCGTCAGCACCGGGGCGCCGGGTAGCGCCCGCAGGAGCAGATCGGTCCCTGATCGAGCTCGCACCGGGCCGAGCCGTTCGCGCCAGGCATCCTGCAAGTCACGTGCCTGCCCCTCGAATTGCAGTGCGTCACCGACCGCCCGGGTACAGGCCGCTGCGAACCGACCTGCCCAGATGTCAATACCACGCTGGGCGGCGACACTCGCCGTGGTGCCGGTGTGGCGAAAGGCCGTCAACCCGTCGATGTAGGTGCGTGCCCAGGTCGCGAGGATCAACGACACCGGCGGGAGGACCCTTGGCGTGAGACCCCGTCGTCGAAGGACGAGGTGGATCAAGGCACGTCCCGTCCGGCCGTTGCCGTCGACGAAGGGGTGGATCGTCTCGAATTGAGCGTGGGCGATTGCGGCCTGAGCGACGGCCGGAAGGTCATCGGTCGTGCAGAACGCGCACAGGTCCGCGAGCAGTTCAGGCACAAGATCGGGCGGCGGTGGGACGAAGGCGGCCGAGCACGGATTGTAGGAGCTCCCACCGATCCAGTTCTGCTGGTTGCGGATCCGGCCCGCGTGGGGTTCCAGCTGTGTCCCGGCGAGGAGTCGACGGTGCACCTCCAGGATCAGCTCCACGGTGATGGCGTCACCGGCGTCCACCGCTTCGATGGCGTACACCATGGCGGCGATGTTCCCCAGGACTTCCGCCGCGGTCACGTCCACTGTGGCGGCGTCGATTTTGACGGCAGCTTCAGCCCGCAGCAGGCGGCGCGGGCCGACTTCGAGTCCCTCGATACGCGATGAAGCCACCGCTTCGGCGCGCAGCAGGATGCGTGCCAGCGCCTCAGTGTCGACGAGCGCCCGGGCCTGGAGATTGAGCGTGGTGATGGCCGCCTCCGCGTCGGCGACGTCTGCTGCAACGTTGCCCTCGAGAGCAAACCGACGGCCGATCAGGCAGTCTGGGACATAGGCGTCGTACGCACACGACTGCCGGTCGCGGCGAGGTAGGCCCCCTGCGATATCGCTGATCCACTGTCGCCTTACAAACTTTGCCACAGTCCCTCCATATTCTAGGTTATACTACAAACCCAAATAAGAGACGCATCCGTCGCGCCGTGAGACGGGCGCGATGAGTGCAACCGCCGGACGTCGTGGGGATGACATCCCACGGGGACGGTGAGGTCGACGTCGGAGCCTCGGGCGGCGACGTAATCTCATCGTCGTGAGTCCCGAACCAGCGCTCAGCCTCCAACTTGAGAATTCGTTCGCCCGTGATCTGCCCGCCCTGGCCGTTTCGTGGCAGGCCGCGGTGTGGCCGGACCCCGAGGTGGTCGTGATCAACGACGCCCTCGCGGCCGAACTCGGGCTCGATGCCCACTGGCTGCGCACCCCGGCCGGGCTCGCGCTGCTCACCGGCGCGCAGGTACCGGGAACGACGCCGGTGGCGCAGGCCTACGCCGGACATCAGTTCGGGGGCTACTCCCCCCGCCTCGGCGACGGGCGTGCGCTGTTGCTCGGTGAGTTGACGGACACCGCGGGCCGGCGGCGCGATCTAGCCCTCAAGGGTTCCGGGGCGACCCCGTTCTCCCGGGGCGGTGACGGCAAAGCCGCGCTCGGCCCGATGCTGCGCGAGTATCTGGTCAGTGAGGCCATGCATGCCGCCGGTGTCCCGACCACGCGCGCGCTCGCCGTGCTGAGCACCGGCGAGCGCATCCTTCGCGAGGACGGCGCGCTGCCCGGAGCGGTGCTGGTGCGCGTCGCGGCCAGCCATCTGCGGGTCGGCAGCTTCCAGTACGCCGCCGCGCGGGCGGCCCAGGAGCCGAAGCTGTTGAGGGCACTCGCCGACTACGCCATCGCCCGACACCATCCGGACGCCGCGGCGGCGCAGAACCCATACCTCGCGCTGCTCGACGCGGTCCTCGCGGCGCAGGCCACGCTGGTGGCCCAGTGGATGGGCCTGGGCTTCGTGCACGGGGTGCTGAACACCGACAACGTGACGATCTCCGGCGAAACGATCGATTACGGACCGTGCGCCTTCATGGAGGCCTACGACCCGGCATGCGTGTTCAGTTCGATCGACCACGGCGGGCGCTATGCCTACGGCAACCAGCCCGAAATCACGCTGTGGAACCTGACCCGCTTCGCCGAGGCCCTGCTGCCGCTGATCGAGGCCGACACCGAGGCGGCAGTCACGGTCGCGACGGCTGTCCTGGACACCTACGTCGCCCGCTTTGAGGCCGCCTGGCTCGCTGTGATGGCAGCCAAGCTCGGCCTGCTCACCGTGGAGCGCTCCGACCCGCTCCCCCGCGGCTTGCTGGCCCTGATGCAGGCCGGGCACATCGACTGGACCACGGGATTCCGTTCGCTGTCCGCGCTCGCGCGCGGTGACGGCGCGCCGGCGCGTGATCTGTACCTTGACCGCGAGGCCTTCGACGCCTGGGCCTCGCAGTGGCTGGCCCGGCTCGCGGACCTGCCAGGCGGACCGGGCACCGCGGCCGCGCGCATGGATGCGGTGAACCCGGTCTACATTCCCCGCAATCACCTCGTCGAGGCTGCGCTCGCGGCCGCGGGCAAGGGCGAGCTCGCGCCCACGCGAGAGCTGCTCGCGGTCCTCGCCGACCCGTTCACCGAGCGTCCCGGGCTCACCTCCTACGCCGAAGGCGCGCCCGTCGACTTCGGCGCGTACCGGACCTTCTGCGGCACCTGAGCGGGTGCGGCTGGCAGGCTGATGCGCGTGGCAGGACTGGCGGGCAAGGTCGCGCTGATCACCGGCGCGGCCCGCGGTATGGGGCGCGCCCACGCGGTCCGCCTGGCCGCCGACGGTGCGGATATCCTCGCGCTGGACATCTGCGCGGACATCCCCTCGGTCGCCTACCCCCTGGGGACCGCCGACGACCTCGCCGAGACCGTCGCGCTCGTCCAGGCTCAGGGCCGCAAGGCCCTGCCGCTCGTCGCCGACGTGCGCGATCTGGCCGACACCGGGGCCGCCATCGCCGCCGGTGTCGAGGAGCTCGGGCGTCTGGACATCACCGTCGCCAACGCCGGCATCGCCTTGGCCGCGTACGGGATCGATGACGCGCAGGCGTTCGGTGACCAGATCGCGATCAATCTGACCGGGGTTTGGAACACCGTGCACAGTGCGGCCCCGGCGATGATCGCCGCCGGCAATGGCGGTTCGGTGGTGTTGATCAGTTCGGTGATGGGACTGACCGGGCGCCTGGGGGGCGGCAACGGCTGCGCCGACGGGTACACCGCCAGCAAACACGGCCAGGTCGGGCTGATGCGGGCCTGGTCGAGATGGCTCGCCCCGCACGACATCCGGGTGAACACCCTGCATCCGGGTGGGGTCGCCACCCCGATGGTGCTCAATGACGCGATGTCGGTCGTGTTCGCCGACATGAAACCCCCGGAGCACGGATCGGAGGTCGGCAACCTGCTCGACGTCACGATCCTCGCGCCTGAGCAGATCAGCAACGCGCTCGCCTGGCTCGTCTCGGACCAGGCGCGTTACGTCACCGGCGTCACGTTGCCGGTCGACGCGGGATACGCGACACCCTGAACCGGCGCAAGGGCCGCGCGCCGGGGTGTGCGAGTCCTGCGCCGGTGGTACGCCAGGATGAGGATCCACCTACCCGCATTGGAACCTCAGGCGCGCAGGACCGCAACCTCATACCGGCACAGGTTCTGATCCCGCGTCACCAGAGTGAAGCCCTCAAGGCTCGCTTGCGCCACGAGCAGTCGGTCGAAGGGGTCGCTGTGATGCGGCGGCAATGAACGCACAGCCAACGCATGCGCCAGGCCTATCGGCAACACCTCGAACTGGTGGTGCCGGAGTTGAACGCTCAAATCATCGGGCATGTCCAGCTTGCCCAAGCCGGCCTTGATGCTCATCTCCCACACGCTCGCGCTCGAGACCCATACCTCGTTCTCGGCGGCAGCAATGGCGGCGACCGCCTCGGGGTTGAGCTGGACGTCGGACAGCCACCAGAGCAGCACGTGCGTGTCCAGGAGCAGCTTCACGCGCCCTCGCCGCGGAACATCGCCGCGATCTGGTCATCGTCGGCGTCGAAGTCCGCGCCGATCACCACTCGCCCCTGCCATCCACCTGGAGAGCGTGGCCGACGGGGCTCTTGGACCGCCACCAAGCGAACCTTGGGGGTGCCGGCCTTGGCGATGACGATGTCCTCGCCGCCCGCCGCACGCTCGACCAGATCCGACAAGTGGGTCTTAGCCTCATAGATATTGACCTGAGTGCTCACTACTCCAGTGTGTTGGTTGGTCAACTCTTTGGTCAAGTAGGAGCGCAGGGGCTCGGGTAGTAGGCACGTCCGCGTCGCATTCAGCGGCCGGCTTTAGCTCACAGCCGCACCTAGCAAACACCCTCAAACAGAGGCCTAAGACCCCGTAGCTACGAGGCTAAGAGGACTATATGCCCAGCAGATGCCGTACACTAATACCGTGACCAGCTTTCGCATCAGCGATGTTGCCGACCTCATGGGCGTCAGCACCGACACCGTTCGCCGCTGGACCGACAGCGGCAGATTGCCCGCGACGCGCGACGGGAACGGGCATCGGTCCGTCGACGGGGCCGCCCTGGCGGCATTTGCTCGCGAGATGTCCGAGGACCCGGAGATGGTCGGGCTGGGGCACGCGTCCGCGCGCAACCGAATGCGCGGGATCGTCACCAAGGTCACCCGCGACACCGTGATGGCCCAGGTCGAGATGCAGTGCGGGCCCTACCGGGTCACCTCGCTGATCGGACGTGAATCCGCCGACGAGTTGGGCCTGGAACCCGGCGTGCTCGCCGTGGCGACCGTGAAGTCCACCAACGTCATCGTCGAGATCCCCGACGCCGGCTGAGCGCCCGCGCCGCAAGGGCAAGGAGTTCGGATGCGAGTTAACCCCACGCTGCGCCGCACGACCGTCGCCGCCCTGGCCGCAGGTCTGTCCCTGACCGGCGCGATCGCCTTCTCGGCCGGCGCGAGCCCCATCGGCGAGGCGGGCGCACCGACCGCAGCGGGCGAGTCGCAGCTCGCCGCGGCGAAGCTCCGCGGAGTGCGGCTGTCCGGGGCCTTTGACGAGCGGGGCCCCGTGACCCGGGCGGAGCTGCTCGACTTCACCCAGCGCACGGTGAAGGCGAAGTTCGAGGCCGGCGGCGCGGAGCTGTCCAAGACCTTCACCGGTCCGCTGCTGCTCGACGTACTCACCGCGGCCGGCGCACAGATCGACCCCGAGGCGCGCAACGACTCCCTGCATTACGCGATCCTGGCCAGGGCCGCCGACGGGTACACCGCTGTGCTTGCCTTCGCCGAGCTGGAGGCCAAATACGGCGCCAAGCGGGTGCTCATCGGCCTGAGCGAGGACGGCAGGACGCTGGCCCGCCCCCGGCTGATCGTTCCCGGCGACGCCCACGGCGGGCGTTACGTCTTCGATCTCGCCACCATCACCCTGCTGCGCCTGAGCCAGTCCCTGGCGGCCGGGCCCGCGGGCAACCCCGACCGATCCGCGACCGGGGTCACCGTCGGCTGACCGCCCATCCGCGCCCGCCCGATCCACGTCCACGAGCCCGCCTTGAGGAGAATCATGAACAGCCTGCTCCATCGATCACGTCGGCACCTCGCCGTGGGTGCTGTGGTCGCCCTGCTGGCTTCCCTTGCGGCCTGCGCGGACGACGAGGACCCGGTCACCGCCTCCCCGGTGGTTCCGGCGCCCGGCACGCCTGCCCCGCTGGTGAGCACCCCCGCCGCAGCCGCGCCGGTGACCGGAGAACTGATCGTGTTCGCGGCAGCCTCCCTCACAGGCACCTTCACCGAACTCGGCAAGACCTTCGAGGCCGCGAACCCGGGGGCAAAGGTGACCTTCCAGTTCGGCTCCAGCGCAACGCTGGCCGCCCAGATCAACGAGGGCGCGCCCGCCGACGTCTTCGCCGCCGCATCCCCGGCCACCATGGCGACCGTCACCGCTGCGGGCGGCGCGAGTTCGCCGGCGATCTTCGTTCGCAACAGCCTGCAAATCGCGGTGCCGGCCGGGAACCCCGCCGGGGTGGACGCCCTGGCCGACTTCGCCGACGAGGCGCTGGACATCGCGCTGTGCGCCGCCGAGGTGCCGTGCGGCGCCGCCGCGGACAAGGTCTTCAGCGCCGCCACGATCACCCCCGCCCCGGACACCCGCGAACCCGACGTCAAGGCCGTACTTGCCAAGGTCGTGGCCGGCGAGGTGGACGCGGCGCTGGTCTACACCACCGACGTGCTGGCCGCCGGGGATGCGGTGGAGGGGATCGAGTTCCCCGAGGCGGCCCAGGCGATCAACGACTACCCGATCGCCCCCCTCACGGAGGCGGGGAATGCGGCTGCGGCCGCCGCGTGGGTAGCGTTCATCCTCTCCCCCGCAGCTCAGCAGGTGCTCACTGCGGCCGGCTTCGGAGGGGCATGACGAGTACCGACCACCCGCGTGGGGCGGGCCACCCGATCGAGGTGGCCCGCCCTTCGCGCGCGCCCCGCGAGCGCTCGGGAATCCCGCCGGTCCTGCTGATCCCGGCAGCTCTCGGCCTGCTGTTCCTGCTGCTGCCCGTCGTCGGCCTGCTGGTACGCGCTCCTTGGACGACGCTGCCCGAACGGTTGCAGGACCCCGTCGTCGTGGACGCCCTGCAGCTCTCGCTTTACACCGCGACGATGGCGACCCTGGTCTCTCTGGTCCTCGGCATCCCGATCGCGGTGGTCCTGGCCCAAGGCCGCTTCCGCGGCCGCGGGCTGGTCCGCGCGCTGGTGACAGTGCCCTTGGTGCTGCCGCCCGTGGTCGGCGGGGTGGCCCTGCTCGCTGCGCTGGGACGGCGCGGGGTGATCGGCAAGCACATCTTCGAGTGGACCGGGTATTCGTTGCCGTTCACCACCGAGGCGGTGATCGTGGCGGAGACCTTCGTCGCGATGCCGTTCCTGATCATCGCCGTCGAAGGGGCGCTGCGCGGGCTGGACCCCCGCTACGCCGAAGCCGCTGCCGCCCTCGGGGCGAGCCGCTGGACGATCTTTCGCACGATCACCTTGCCGCTCATCGCGCCCGGGATCGCCGCCGGCGCGGTGCTGTGCTGGGCGCGCGCCCTCGGGGAGTTCGGCGCCACCATCACCTTCGCCGGCAGCCTGCAGGGCCGCACCCAGGTGATGCCCTCGGCCGTCTACGCCGCCCTGGAGACCGACCCGCAGGCCGCGATCGTGCTCAGCCTGGTACTGCTCACCGTCTCGATCGTGGTGCTGGCCAGCCTGCGGGAGAAGTGGATCTCGCCGACCGGACGTGGCGCGTGAGCGGGGGCTTGGAGGCGATTTTCGCCGCCTCACGCGGCGTCTTCAGCCTCGACCTTCAGCTGACGGTTACTCCAGGCCAAACGGTCGCTCTCCTCGGACCAAACGGAGCCGGGAAGTCGACGGCGCTGCGCGTGCTCACCGGCCTGCTGCGACCCAGCAGCGGACGGGTATCACTGGCCGGGGTGACGCTCGACGACAGCGCCACCTGGGTGCACGTGCCGCCGGAGCAGCGCAGCATCGGGGTGGTCTGGCAGGACTACCGGCTCTTCCCGCACCTGAGCGCGGTGGACAACGTGGCCTACGGGCTGCGCACTCGCGGCACCAACAAGGCCGCGGCCCGGGCCCTGGCCCAGACCTGGCTCGAGCGGGTCGACCTGGGCCCGCACGCCAAGTCCAAGCCTGCGGCATTGTCGGGCGGGCAGGCGCAGCGCGTCGCCCTGGCCCGCGCCCTGGCCCCGGAACCGTCCCTGCTGCTGCTGGATGAGCCGCTCGCGGCGCTGGATGCGCGCACCCGACTGGACGTGCGCACCGATCTGCGCCGCCATCTGGCCGATTTCGGCGGGGCGGCCGTCCTGGTCACCCACGACCCACTCGATGCCATGGTGCTCGCCACCGACGTCCTCGTGCTCGAGGACGGCCGCGCAGTGCAGCAGGGTCCGGTCGCCGAGGTGGCCCGGCGCCCGCAGACCGACTACGTCGCGCGTCTGGTCGGGCTCAATCTCTACCGCGGGTTCGCGGACCCCGCCGGGGTCCGCCTGCCGGGCGAGGTCGTGCTCGCCACCGCGGAACCGGCCCCGCCCGGCTCGGAGGTGCTGGTGGCCTTCGGCCCGGCCGCGGTGTCGATTTTCCGTTCCCGGCCCGATGGCAGCCCGCGCAACGTCTTCCCCGCGACGGTGTCGGATATGGAACTGCACGCCGGGTCGGTGCGCCTCGCGTTGGACGGGCCGTTGCCGGCACTCGCCGACGTCACCGCGGCCGCGGTCGCGGAGCTCGCCCTGGGACCGGGCAGCGAGGTCTGGATGGCCGTCAAGGCGACCGAGACCCACGCCTACCCTCGCTGAGCTGGGCTTTCGTCGCGGCGGAGGGCTCCTCGCCACTCGCCGGGGTGGGCAACGTCATCGCTTCGTCATCGAAATTCCCCTGACAGCGACCCATCGAACACGATATGCAGGACGAAGCAGTACGGAACGGTTTCGTACCGTTGCCGAATCGCAATGGTTGGCAGGGGCCCGGGTGGGAATCCTGGAACCAGAGCGGACGTTTCACCCACATAGCGCGTCTACGTGCGCCAGCATGTGGGAAAACCTGGGCTGAAAGCCCGAGAGGCGGCGTCAACCATGAGTGAGCGTGCCCTTCGCGGATCGCGCCTCGGAGCCACCAGCTACGAGACCGATCGCGACGTCGAACTTGCCCCGCGGCAGGTCGTGTCCTACAGCTGCACGAAGGAGCACACCTTCTTCGTGCCGTTCTCGGCCGAGGCCGAGGAGATCCCGCTCGCCTGGGAATGCCGCGTGTGCGGTGGCGTTGCCCTGCGCACCGACGGCGTCACCGGCGAGGAGAAGGCCGTGAAGCCGGCCCGCACCCATTGGGACATGCTGATGGAGCGGCGCACTCGCGAGGAGCTCGAGGAGATTCTGGCCGAGCGTCTGGCGGTCCTGCGGGCCGGTGGGATCAAGGGGTACGACCCCAAACGCAAGAGCGCCTGAGCCTTACCCCTCGTCGTCGATCCGCTCCCCGCGGATCACTCCTGGATTACCGCTGCCCGGTCCGCCCGGCGGCCCGTTCCTGCCGACCCGCCCTCCGAACAGGGCTCGCCTCGCGCCGGTCACCAGCGCCCGTCGCGCCAGCGGGCGGGTGAAGGGCAGGACGAGGAAGAAGCCGACGAGGTCGGTGAGGAAACCCGGGGTGAGCAGCAAGGTGCCGCCGACGAGGATCAGGGCACCATCGGCGAGTTCGGTGGCCGGCATCCCGCCGCTTCCCAGTTTCTCCCGCAGCGCCGTCCAGGTCCGCCGGCCCTCCCGGCGGATCAGCCAGGAGCCCAGCACCGCGCTGGCGATCAGCAAGGCAATGGTGGGCAGCGCGCCGAGCGAGCGCCCGACCTGCACGATGACGAAGATCTCGATGATCGGCACGAGCAAGAGCGCGAGAACGACTACGGGCATCAGACGCGTTCCCGGGTCATCCGCTGGCGACGGGCACCCGGATGCAGCCGCCGCATCCGGTGCGCCACTCCCCAGGCCGTGACCCGCCACAGGGCCTCGGCGACGATCGCCCGGCTCATCTTCGAGGTGCCCAGCTCACGCTCGACGAAGGTGATCGGCACCTCCAGCACGACATAGCCGCGCTGGACCGCACGCCAGGCCAGGTCGATCTGGAAGCAGTAGCCCTGCGAGTGCACACCGTCGAGGTCCAGCCCGCGCAACGTCTCGGCCCGGAAGGCGCGAAATCCGCCGGTGGCATCACGGATGGGAATACCGAGGGCGACCTTTGCGTAGAAGGTGCCCCCGCGCGAGATCGCGCGACGCAGCGGCGGCCAGTTCACGACCGCTCCCCCGGGCACCCAGCGCGAACCGAGCACGAGGTCGGCACCGCCGCGGCCATCGGTACCTTCCAGCGCAACCAGCAGGCGCGGCAGATCTTCCGGACGGTGCGAGCCGTCGGCGTCCATCTCGACCAGGACGTCGTAACCCCGCTCCAGAGCCCAGGCGAATCCGGCCAGATAAGCCGCTCCGAGACCGGCCTTGCCACCGCGGTGCAAGACCTCAATCGCGGGGTCGGCGGCGGCAAGACCGTCGGCCACCAGGCCGGTTCCGTCGGGACTGGCGTCGTCGACGACGAGCACGTCGGCGTCCGGAACAACGCCGCGTAACCGCTCCAGCACCGAGGCCAGGTTGTCCACCTCGTTGTAGGTCGGCACGATCACGAGCAACGTCATGACTTCGCTGCGCTCGCTCATGACGTCACGGTAACCGCGTTTGAGCGGATCCGCCGGGAGGTCCGGCGCAGCAGGGCCGCGCCGACCAGGATCGCCGCCGGCAAGGCACCGAGCCACTCCGGCCAGGCACCCAGGCGGGTGGCGAGCGTGCGGGCACTGCGCAGCGGGACCTCCGCGACCAGCACATCAGCGGTGAACTCGGCCGTGCGCTCGATGACCTCGCCGTCGGGAGCGATCACCGCGCTCACCCCGGAGGTGGCCGCGATGAGCATCGCGCGTCCGTGCTCGATGGAGCGCAGCCGGGATATCGCCAGCTGCTGCTCGGGTTGCCCGGTGCGACCATAGGTGGCGTTGTTGGTCTGCACCACCAGCAGCCGTCCGCCGCCGCGCACGGTGTCGCGCACCAGGTCGTCGTAGGCGACCTCGAAGCAGATCACCGCCCCGATCCGGGTGCCGGCCACCGCCAGCACCCCCGGCTCGGTGCCGGGCAGGAAGTCGCGCGGGATCAGCGCAAGGCGTCCGATGAACTTGGTCAGCACGGCCCGGCCGGGGATGTACTCCCCGAAGGGCACCAGGTGCCGCTTGCTGTACCGCGCCCCGGCCCCGTGCTCGGGTGAGAAGACGATGCCGGTGTTGGTCAGGCGGTTCTCCCCGGCGTCCAGCAGGGTGCCCACCAGCAGCGGCGCACCGAGGTCATCGACCACGGCACTGATCCGCTGCCCCAGCACGGGGTCGGTGAACGGGTCGTCGTCGGAGGCGTTCTCCGGCCAGATCACCCGGGCGGGTGCGCGCACCCGACCGGCGCGAATGTCGGCGGCCAACGCGGCCGTGGCATTGAGGTGGTTGGTGAGGACCGCGTCGCGCTGGCCGGCGATGTCGAAGCCCAAACGCGGCACGTTGCCTTGGACCACGGCGGTCACCAGGGTGTCCTGCCCGGCGGTCGGTAGCGGGATCAGGACACCCAGGCCGAGCAGGGCGAGCACTGAGCCGGCCGGCACAGTCAACGCCGCGTGGCGTCGGGTTGGGCGGGCCCGCGCAGCGAGGAAGAACGCCGCGGCGCCGATGCCGACCCCGGCGGTGGCCGCGCTCACCGCGGGACTGCCACCCCACGCGGCGAAGGCGGCCAGCGGCCCGTCCACTGCGGCGAAGGCGAGCTTGCCCCAGGGCAGCCCGCCCAGGGGGTAGCGGGCCCGCAACGCCTCGACCAGGAGCCAGCCGCTCACGTGCCACAGCGGCCACGCGCGTCTGGTGGCCGTAGCGGCCAGGTAGGCCCCCAACGGTGCGTAGAAGGCCGCCTGCAGGGCGCTGAGCATGATCATGGCGTCCCAGCCGATGACGCGCAGCCAGCGCAACAGGACAAGAAAGAACACCAGAGCGAAGGCAGCACCGAGCTGGGCGCCGCGACGTGCACTCATCCCCCGGGTGGCCAGGCTCAGCCCCGCCACCGCGACGAAGGCCAGCGGCCAGGCGCCGAACGGCGGGAAGGCCAGCGCGAGCAGCAAGCCGAGCACGCATACCGCCAGCAGGCGCACGCCCTCCCCGCGGGTCCAGGGTGAGCGGGTGGCGCGCGGGGATCGGGATCGGGCGCCGCGTCTCACCCGCGCACCGTATCCCGGGCGAAACGGTCGTGCCGCTGCTAAATTAAACTCACCCAATTGGCTTTCTTTCCGGTCGCTGCCCGACCGGAAGCTGACCTCCGCGTACCGATGCCCCCGGTGCCGCCACGCTGATTGAGGACCGTGGGTGGATATCGATCCGATGCTGGCGCTGGCCGGTGTGTTCGTCGGGTTCATCGTCGGCCTGACCGGGATGGGCGGCGGGGCGCTGATGACCCCCGTGCTGGTGATCTTCTTCAACGTCAACCCACTTACCGCGGTCTCCAGTGACCTGGTGGTCTCGCTGATCATGAAACCCGTGGGTGGGGCCGTGCACGCGCGCCGGGGCACCGTGAACAAGCCTCTGGTGCTCTGGTTGTGCGTCGGGTCGATCCGCTGCGCCTTCCTCGGGGTGCTGCTGCTCAAGTGGCTGGGCGGCGATGATGCTCAGCTCCAGGACCTGGTCAAGACCTCGCTGGGAGTGGCGCTGCTGGCCGCGTCCGCCGGCATCGTGCTCAAGGCCTTGCAGTCGATGCGCCAGCGCGCCCGCTACGGGAACGTCGCCCTGCCGCCGGTCATCGTGCGCCCGATTCCCACGATGATCGTCGGCGCCATCGGCGGGGTGATCGTGGGCATGACCTCGGTCGGGTCCGGCTCGCTGATCATCGTCGCGTTGCTGTTCCTCAACCCGGGCCTGAAGGCGGCCGAGATCGTCGGGACCGACCTGGTGCAGGCGGTCCCCCTGGTCGGCGCCGCGGCGATCGGTCACCTGCTCTTCGGCGACTTCGAGGCCGAACTCACCACCTCGATCCTGATCGGGGCGCTGCCCGGGGTGTACGTCGGTGCCCGGGTCTCCTCCCGGGCCTCGCAGTCGATCATCCGCCGCGCGCTGGTCGTGGTTCTGGTCGCCTCCGCGCTGAAGCTACTGGGCGCCTCGAACGAGATGTTGCTGCTGCTGCTCGCGATCGCGCTGCTGAGCGGTCCCCTGCTCTGGGCGCTCGCCCGGCACACCGCAGGGTTCACCCGCCGCCCGGCCCCGCTGGACCGGGGGGCCGCGCTGCGCCTGTTCGCGGGGGCCGCGATCGGGCGACGCGTCGGGGTTCGCCAGGACGCTGCGGCGCCGGTCTCGACGACGGCATCGGGCGGGTCCCGCGAACCTGACGAACCGTCAGATCAACGCTGATTCTCGCAGGGGCGACGGTCCGGACGGAAGGCCTCCGTCCGGACCGTGCCATGTGCACCTCACTCACGCGAGCGGGATCCGGAAGGCCTTCGAACCGAGCGTGCGCCCGATGGATGCGGGGCCACGCGTCGTTGTCTACTGGCGTTCCGGATCCCACCCGGGTCCAGCCCCCGCGGCGGTTTCTGCGATGCTCGGACAACGGGGACGCGGGTTTTTTACTAGTCCAGGTCGCCAACGATCAAGGCGACGTTGACCTGCGACGATGAAGAACACTGCAGGTCACACGCACACAGATTCGAGATGATCAATCCGGAAATTTCAGTGCGTCGCGGCGTGTCGCGACATCGATTGCTCCATTCGGGTTGGAGGCAGGTGTGCACGTGCTCGTCACCGGCGGCGCCGGGTTCATCGGCTCCCACATCGTGAGTGCACTCGCGCATCGTGGGCACCAGGTGCGGGTGCTGGATTCCCTGCTCCCGGCGGTGCATCCGGTTGCGACGACACTGCCCACGGACGCGGAGTTCCGCCGCGGTGATCTGCGCGACGTCGCCGCGGTCGCCCACGCGCTGGAGGGCATCGACGCGGTGTGTCATCAGGCGGCGATGGTGGGCCTGGGCCTCAACCTCGACGATGCGCCGGACTACGTCGGCGCGAACGATCTCGGCACTGCGGTGCTGCTCGCCGCGATGGCCCGTACCCGGATCGCGCGCCTCGTGCTCGCCTCCTCGATGGTCGTCTACGGCGAGGGGCGCTACGCCTGCCAGTTGCACGGCCACACGCCCGCCGCCCCGCGGCAGGTCGCTGACCTCGAAGCGGGCCGTTTCGAACCGCGGTGTTCCTGTGGACGCGTACTCTGCCCCGAACTCGTGGACGAGAGCGCCCCACTTGACCCGCGCAACGTCTATGCCGCGACCAAGGTTGCCCAGGAACATCTGTGCGCTGCCTGGGCGCGCGCCACCGGCGGCCGGGTCGCCGCCCTGCGTTACCACAACGTCTACGGCCCACGGATGCCGCGGGACACCCCGTACGCAGGGGTGGCCGCCATCTTCCGCTCCGCCCTCGCCGACTCCCGGCCACCGCAGGTCTTCGAGGACGGCGCGATGCGCCGAGACTTCGTGCACGTGCGCGATGTCGCCGGCGCCAACCTCGCCGCCCTCGCCGCCCTCACCGCCGATGGCGGACCGATCGCGGCCGGGACACTACGCCCCTACAACGTGGGCAGCGGGACCGTACGTACCGTGGCAGAGCTGGCCCGGGCACTCTCGGTGGCCTGCGGTGGACCCGCGCCGGTGGTGACCGGGGCCTATCGGCTCGGGGACGTGCGCCACATCACCGCGAGTTCGGACCGGCTGCGCGCCGAGCTGGGCTGGCGGGTGAGCGAAGACTTCACCGCAGGGATGGCGGAGTTCGCCGCGGCCCCGCTACGCGGCAGCTGAGTGCCCGTCAGGCCGCCAGCGCCGGGAGCTGAACCTCGAAGCGGCAGCCACCGCCCACGTTGACCACAGTGATCTCCCCCGCGTGCGCCTCCACGATCCCCCGCACGATCGCCAGCCCCAACCCGGCCCCGCCATCGCGTCCCGGGGTGCGCGCATTCGTCCCCCGCCAGGCCACGTCAAAGACGCGAGCGAGATCGGGCTCCGGGATGCCACCGCAGCCGTCGGTGACCGTGATGCGGGCCCGGCCCTCGGCGCGGTCCAGGTGAATCTCGACCGTCCCGTCGGCCGGGGTGTGTCGGATGGCGTTCACCACCAGGTTGCTCATCAGCCGGGACAGCTCCCGGCCGTCAGCCCGCACGGCCACGTCGGTCAGGGCATGACCGCGCAGCGTGATCCCGCGTTCGCGAGCGAGCGCATCCGCCCCGGCCAGGGTGTCCGAGACCAGATCGGAGAGCGAGATACGTTCCAGGGTCAACTTCAGGGCGCCGGCGTGGATGACGGAGAGTTCGAAGAGATCGTCGACCATCGCGGCGAGGCGATCGACCTCCATCCGGATCTGCTTGCGGTAACGGTCCGGATCGCTCGCGACGCCGTCCTCCAATGCCTCGGCCATCGCACGCATCCCGGCCAGCGGGGTGCGCAGATCGTGTGAGACCCAGGCGACGAGCTCGCGGCGCGAGGACTCAAGCGCGTTCGCCCGATCCCGGGACTCGGCCAGGCGGGTGCGCGCGGCCTCCAGCTCCCGGCTGAGCTCGGTGAACTCCGAGGACATCCGATGCCGACCCCGTGAGGTGGACTGACCGGGGGTGAGGCGCCCGATGTCGCCGATCGCCCGGGCCTCGGCGGTCAGCACCCGGCTGCCGGCCGCGAACGTACGGGCCAACGCGAACGAGACCCCGGTCATCAGCAGCGCGACCACGACGCTGACCATGATCACCACGTCGAAATCGTGACTCGACAGGAACATCGCGTGCGCCGTGCCGACCGTCGCGGCGATCATCGCGGCGACGGTCGTCAGGCAGAGCGTGAGCAGCGCGGCCCGCAACGAGCGATGGCGCAGGCGGCGCAGCAGCGTGAGCCCCAGGATGGCCACCGCGCCGGACCAGGCCAGCGCGATCAGCACGACCTCGACCTTCTCGTTCACAGCCGCACGTCCTGGGCCGAGGTCGGCTCGTCGGCCGCGGGGTGATCGCCGCCCTCGCCCGGGGGATCAAAGCGGTAGCCCACCCCCCATACCGTGACCAGCATCTGCGGGTTCGCGGGGTCCTGCTCCACCTTCTCCCGCAGGCGGCGCATGTGCACGGTGACGGTGGACTGGTCCCCGAACTCCCAGCCCCACACCGTGCGCATGAGTTCTTCGCGGGTGAAGGCCTGCCCGGGATGCGCGAGCAGGAAGGCGAGCAGGTCGAACTCACGCGCCGTCAGGGCCAGCTCGAGGCCACCTTTGCTCACCCGATGTCCGATGACGTCGACCCGCAGCGACCCGCTCTCCAGTACGCTGGGCCCCTCGCAGGCCGCGGGATCGGGACCGGTTGCCCGGCGCAGCACCGAACGTACCCGCAGGGTGAGTTCACGGGGGCTGAACGGCTTGGTGACGTAGTCGTCGGCCCCGACCTCCAAACCGAGGACGCGATCGTTCTCGCCCCCGAGCGCGGTGAGCATGATCACCGGTACCGGCGCGGTGGCCCGCAGCCGGCGGCAAACCTCGAGCCCGTCGATGCCGGGGAGCATGAGGTCCAGCACCACCAGGTCGGGCCACGCCCGCGCGGCCGCCGCCAGCGCCTGGGCCCCGTCCGCCGCATGGATCACCTCGTACCCGGCATTGCGCAGATAGGTGGACACGACCTCGGCGATGGTGAGGTCATCCTCGACCACGAGGACGCGCGGCGTACTCGGCGTGTTCATGGCGAGGTACTCAGCGGGTGCCCTTGGCGCATGCTCGCGAGTTTAGGGGCCGTCAGCTCCCCGCTAAACCGATCACCACGCCGCGTCAGCAGACCGTAAGGGCATCGCCGGGAACCTGGCAGCAGTTCGTAACAACGCACCGAAGGTTTCGCCTCACCACTGACCCTACCGTGGGGTCATGCCTTCATCGTTGCCCGCAGACCCTCGTGAGCACCGCACCGTCCCTGCCCAGGTCGACGTCGTGCTGCCGTGCCTGAACGAGGCCGCCGCGCTGCCGTGGGTGCTGGAACGCTTCCCCGCCTGGGCTCGACCGATCGTCGTCGACAACGCCAGCAACGACGCCAGCGCCCGGATCGCCGCCGAGCTGGGCGCGTTGGTCGTGCGCGAGGAGCGGCGCGGGTTCGGGGCCGCCGCACACGCCGGGCTGCTCGCCGCCAGTGCCCCGATCGTGGCGTTCTGCGACGCGGACGCTTCGATGGATCCCCGCGAACTGCATCTGGTGGTCGAACCGATCCAGGCCGGCCGGGCGGACCTGGTCCTTGGCCGGCGGGTGCCACGGCCCGGGTCGTGGCCTGCCCATGCCCGCATCGCCAACCGGGCACTCGGGGCGCTGCTCGGCCGGCGGGCGGGCCTGCGGTTGCGAGACCTGGGCCCGATGCGGGCCGCCCGCAGGACCGACCTACTCGACCTGAATCTGATGGACCGTCGGTTCGGCTATCCACTGGAGATGGTGGTCGTTGCGGCGCGCGCCAGGTGGCGGATCGTCGAGGTTGACACGAGCTATCACCCACGAATCGGGCGCTCCAAGGTCACCGGGACACTGCGCGGCACGCTGCGGACCGTCAAAGACATGAGCGCGGTGCTGGCCCGGTGAAAGACGCCGGCGAGTTGACGATCGTCGTGATGGCCAAAGAGCCCGTTGCGGGCCGGGTCAAGACCCGGTTGAGTCCACCGTTCACCCCCGAGCAGGCCGCGGCGCTCGCCGAGGCCGCCTTGCGCGACACCCTGGACACGGTCGTCCTCGCCCCGGCTACGCGCCGAGTGCTCTGCCTGGACGGCACTGCGGGCCGCTGGCTGCCGCCCGGGTTCGACGTGCTACCGCAATGCGCCGGCTCCTTGGACGAGCGACTGGCCGGGGCGCTCGCGGGCTGCTGCGGGCCGACGCTCATCATCGGCATGGACACCCCACAACTGAGCTCCCATCACCTGCACCTGACCTGGAGCACCTACGACGCATGGCTAGGGCCGGCCTGCGACGGCGGCTACTGGGGCATCGCTGTGCGCAACCCTGACCCGGCGTTGCTCCTCGGCGTACCCATGTCGAGCGCGCACACCGGCGCCGCACAACTGAGCAGGCTGACCGGCGCGGGGCTGCGAACGGGGCTGTTGGCAACCTTGCGCGACGTCGACACCGCAGAGGATGCGGCCGCGGTCGCCGCCCTGTGTCCGCAGAGCCGGTTCGGGCGCCGGCACCGCACCTTCGCCGCGGAAGTGGCGATCGCAGATGTCTGTTGACACCCTGCCCTGGGCCGGCGATGTCCTCGCGGAATACCAGGACGCATTGTGGTCCGAGGTCGCGATGACCGTTCGCGACTGTAGCGGCCGAGCGCTGCCCTTCGACATCCCGCGCTGGAGCGCGCAGGCCGATACCGCCGACCAGAGCATGCTGGCGCGCTGCGAGGGACCGACCTTGGACATCGGCTGCGGGCCGGGCCGTCTGGTCGCCGCGCTGGCCCACCGGGGCCTACCGGCACTCGGTGTGGATATCGCCCCAGCGGCGGTAGCCCTCACCCGTGCCGGGGGTGCGAGCGCGCTGCGCCGCTCGGTCTTCGACCCCCTTCCCGGCGAGGGCCGCTGGCGCTTCGCGCTGCTCGCCGACGGCAACATCGGCATCGGTGGCAACGCAGCGAGACTGCTCGGGCGGGTGCGCGAGTTACTGGCGCCGGGCGGGGTGGTGCTCATTGAGGCCGACCCGCACGGCCGGACCGAGACCGTCCTGGCCACTGTGCACTCGCCGGAGAATCGACCGGCGGCGACTTTTCCGTGGCTGCACATCAGCGCCCCCGATGTCTGCGTCGTGGGAGCGGGCCTGGGCCTGACCCTGGCCGAGACCTGGTCATCGGGCGGACGATGCTTTGTCGCGCTACGGAAGGCGGAGTAAATGCTCGGCACACCGCCCGGCCCGTTCCGGGCCGGTTTCTGGCGCAGCCCGATCCGCGGGCCCTGGATCACCTCCGTACTCGGCGCACTATTGCTCATCGGGATCCCGGTCATGTTCGCGACCGGGATGCTGTCCTACCTCGCGTACAACCCGTGGCTGCCGGGTAACGACGAGCGCCACGGCAGCGGCGTGTTGACCTTCATCCCCTTCCACTGGCCGGCCAGTCCGGCGTGGGGGTACCGCTTCACCCAGGGACTGCACGTGTGCCTCGGGGTGATCCTGATCCCGGTCCTGCTGGCCAAGCTGTGGTCGGTCATCCCGAAGCTGTTCGCCTGGCCGCCGGTCCGCTCGCCGGCCCACGCCCTGGAACGACTGTCGTTGTTCCTGCTCGTCGGCGGCGCCCTGTTCACCTTCGCCACCGGCCTGCTCAACATCCAGTACTGGTACCGCTTCCCCGGCTCGTTCTACGTCCTGCACTTCTACGGCGCCTGGGTGTTCATCGCGGCGTTCTTTGCTCATGCGGCGCTCAAGATCCCGCTGATGGTCGCCACCCTGCGGGCGCGGCCGCTACGCGCGGAACTGCGCGTCGACCTGGCCCGCACCGAGCCGGAGCCGTACCCCGAGGATGGGCTGGTCAGTTCCGATCCGGCGCCGCCCTCGGTGTCCCGCCGAGGGGTCCTCGGCCTGGTCGGAGCCGGTAGCGCCGCCATGGCCGTCGTGATGGCGGGGCAGTCGATCGGCGGACCGCTACGCCGGATCTCGGTGCTCGCCCCGCGCGGCGGCTTCACCGAGGGCAGCGGGCCGAACGATTTCCAGGTCAACATCACCGCCGGCGAGGCGCAGATCACGGCCTCGCAGGTCGGTGCCGGCTGGCGGCTGGAACTGGCGGGCGGACGCGCTCGGGTCGTACTGACCCGTGATCAGCTGCTGGCGATGACCCTGTACACCGCGAACCTGCCGATCGCCTGCGTCGAGGGTTGGTCGACCGGCAATCAACGCTGGGAGGGCGTGCGCCTGCGCGACCTGGCGGCCCTGGCTGGATCGCAGGATCCGGGGTCGGTGTTCGTCGAGTCGCTGCAGTCCGGCGGGTCGTTCTCGCGGGGCCGCCTGGCGGGTAATCAGATCGCGCACCCGGACAGCCTGCTCGCGCTGCGCGTCAACGGCGTCGACCTATCGATGGACCACGGCTTTCCGGCGCGGGTGATCGTCCCCAACAACCCCGGGGTGCGCAACACCAAGTGGGTCAACCGTCTCACCTTCGAGGCCTGAGGCCGTGTCCCCCACCCTGCGCCCGCCCGGCCCACGACCCGGTGTCGAGAGGATCCGGCGCCGCTACGGCGCCCACCCCGCACACCTGCTCGTCCTGGCCGGCGCCCTGGCCATCGCCCTGATCGCCGGCAGGCCCCTGCTCGATGAAGGAGGCCTGGAGGTGGTCATCTGGTTCGCGGGCTCCGCGATCCTGCACGACGCCGTGTTCGTCATGGCCTACATCGGCGCCGACTCGCTGCTCGTGCGAGCGTGGCGCCGACGCCCCGGCCGGGTAGCGTGGATCAACTTTGTCCGGGTACCGGCCGCGATCTCCGCGATCATGTTCGTTGTCTACTCGCCGGTGATCCTCGGCAAGGCGACCTCGTTCCAGAGCAAGACCCTGCGCTCGACGGACGCCTATCTTGGGCACTGGCTGCTGGTCAGCGCGGTGCTCGCCGGGATCTCCCTGACGGCCTACCTCGCCCGGGTGCTGGTGGTGGCGTGGCGGCGCCGGCAATGAGCTCGGAGAACGCGCCCGAGGTGAGGCCCAGGAACCTGCGCCCTCGCCTGCTGGTGATCGCGGCACTGCTGGCCCTCGGCGGTCAGGTCGCGTTCGAGGTCGCCGCGCTGAGCATGGGCGATCCGGGCCGAGAGGGCGCCTCGCGCATCCTGCTCCGCTACGCCGGGGCGGCGGTGGCGTTCGTCGCCGGGGCACTGGTGGTGCGCGCCCTGCCGGTGCGCACCTCCGTGGCGCTCAGCCTGGCCGGCGGCGCGCTGCTGCAGGTGATCGCGGTCGGCTACTCCCCCACCACCACGGACGATTTCTGGCGCTACCTGTGGGACGGCAAGGTCCAGGCCGCGGGGATCAATCCCTACCGCTACACCCCGCTCGATCCCGCCCTGCTCGCCTTGCGTGAGGCCGAGTTGTTCCCCCCCGACACCCGCACACCGGAGCAGGCCGCGAGCGCCGTCGCCGAAAAGCGAACCGACCCCTGCACCTCCCGTGGGGTGCCCCACGACTGCACACTGATCAACCGCCCGAACGTGAACACGATCTATCCACCGGTGGCCGAGGCCGCCTTTCTCGGCCTGCACCACCTTTCCCCCGCCGATCACCGCGTCCGCAGCCTGCAGATCGCGCTTGCGCTGGTGGCGCTCGCCGTCGCCTTGGCGCTGATGTGGGCGAGGCACCGCGCCGGCCGGGACCCTAGGGCCGCGGTGTGGTGGACCTGGTGCCCGGTGGTGTGGTTGGAGGCATCGAACAACGCCCACATTGACGTGCTCGCCGTGCTGCTGGTGGTCACGACGTTCGGGGTGCTCGCGGGGGCTGGCGGTGACCCAAGTCGGCGGCGGCTGGCCGCAGCGGGAGCCCTCTTCGGCGGCGCCGTGGCGGTGAAGTTCGTCCCCGTGCTGATCGCGCCGGCGCTGCTGATCCGCCGGGGTCACCTCCTGCTCGGGGCCGCCGCGGCCCTGTTCGCTCTCAGCTACCTCCCGCACGTCCTCGCCGTGGGCAGCGATGTGCTCGGGTACCTGCCCGGCTACCTCGACGAAGAGGGCTACTCCGGAGCCCAGCGCTTCGGGCTGGTGCGCCTGGTGGTTCCGGACCAGTTGGCTCCCGCGGCTGTGGTGGTGATCGGCGCGGGTCTCGCTGCGCTCGTCTGGCGCCAGGGGTGTTCGCACGTGTCGGCGCCAGACGCGCTTCTGCTCACCGGCACCGCCTTTCTCCTCGTCGGCCCGAGCCAACCCTGGTACGCCGTCCTGCTCGTGGCGCTGGTTGCCCTGGCGGACCGCCCGCAGTGGCTGGCCGTCGCGGCCGCGGGCTATCCCGTCTACCAGGCCGGACACCTGGGCGTGGACAACGCGCTGATGCAGCAGTGGGCCTACGGCAGTGCCGCGGTGTTGGTCGTCCTCTTCGCCTGGGCTCGGCGGTCGGGAGCGGTGGAGCACCCGGAGAGATCAGAGGCCCTCTGAATGGCCTAGCACAACTGGATCTCAAAGTACAAGGACGGTTTAGCCCGCTCGTGCGTCTCACCGAATTCGTCGCGTTGCGGTGCTGCGAGCTTGGAACGCGGTCAAAGAGCGGCATTTAGCGGCCGATACACCGAGCAAGGCCGAACGACGGTTGACGTCACGCGCGTACAGCTTCTTGTCCGACATCTCTGGGGGGTCCATGAGAATCAGTTTCACCATGCAGGTCAGCGCAATCTTGATTGGCGTGAGTGTGTCCGGCCTGGCCGGCCTCTCCCAAGCCTCGGGGGCGTTACAGGCCTCGGCGGACGGCTGCCGCGTCGACGATGGCCGGGCATTGGCCGAGTTTGCAGAACGGGACAACACAACTGAAATCTTCCAGCATGAGCGCTGGCTGCTCTCCGACGGCGCCCAAGAGAACAAGCGTTCCGTCGATGCGGCCATTGCACAACGCTTCGGTGACAACACCAAGTCGGAGTTGCACAGGACCCTCGCGGCAGGTCTGATTGGGGTTGGCCCTGATCACCGGGCTCAGCAGTTGGTGGTTCTAGTCGACCCAAAGAAGGTCAACGTGGCCGAACTGCAGACGGAGTTGCGCACCCGTGCTTCCAATGCGTCGCGCTCGCGCCCAGAGAACGGTCCCCCCATCGGTATCAGAGTGCAGGCCGGATGCCATGGCAGCGACGAATTGATCAAGGCTGACCAGATCATCGCCGAGAGGGCCTGGCACCCGCGTGCAGGCACCACCGCCCTCTTCAGCATGGTCGACGCGACTACGTCCACCGTAAAGGTGAGCTTCAACATGAGTGACCGCGAGGCCGCGGAGGCCCTTCAAGCAACACTAGGACCTGTCGTGACAGTCGAACTCAACGGCGGCGGAGTACGAGACAAGATCCGAACCAACGACACATGGAGCAGTTCGGTCGGACATTGGGGCGGCGCAGAGATTACGAATGGAAACGTCGCCTGCACGTCCGGATTCGCTGTGGACACGCCCACCGCTGGGAAAGCGTTTGTGACCGCTGGGCACTGCTTCGACAACGGCGAGGCCATCAGCTCAGGTTCGAGCTCGTACGGAACCGCTCAAGGAGAATACGACTTTCCGGTGTACGACATGATACTCCTCAACGGCAACATCAACTACGACGACGACATTTACCACACCACGGATCCCAACGCTAATGAAACCTCGCCGATTGACGTCACGGGCCACGCGAACGGCAGCGCAGGTGAAGGCGTGTGTATCAGCGGCCAGAATACGGGGCGGCGCTGCGGTGCGACAATCGTCGACCCGAGCGGGGGCCGAGTCTGTGATTCCGCCCGCTGTACATCCGGCCTCGTCGTGATCCAGAAGATCGGTGACCAGATTTGTCAACCCGGCGACTCCGGAGCCCCTTACTACAGGAGAAATTCCGACGACACCCAGGCCTCCATCCGGGGCTTGCATGTCGGCAGGCCAACTGGCTACACCTTCAGCGGGCAGACGTGTGCGGGCGAACGCCCATCCAGTGTGGAGAGCCACCTCGACGTGGAGATCGCGAGCTCGCCTTGACCGCCGCCCGCGACTGCCTCTCGTGCCTGCCTCCAGGGCAACCTGAGAAGAGGCACCACCGAGGCACCCTGCTGTTCTCGCGCCCCGGCGGAGTGCGGGTTCGGCTGGGCGCTGTGCTGCAAAGTTGCCTATCGTTGAACGACCAGTGCCGAGTCAGACCGTGTGTTCTTGGCCCAGATGCAGCCCTGATGGATATCCGCGGCAGCGTCGACGCCGACAGTAGGGAGCGAATAAGTGAATGCCACTAACGGCTTTCCGGATTCTCGGCTGGGCGCAACTCCAGCGAACTACGGCTCCTGGCCGCTATGGCCAAGAGGTTGGCTGCAGTCTGGTCGGCGGTCTCGGCAGCGCAAGCGTGTGCATCGCGTTGGAAGTGCATTCGGGGTCCTGACTGTCGTCGCGCTGGCGCTCACGGCCTGCGGCACTCTTGCTTCCGATTCATCCAAGAATCAATCGTCGGCTCTGGTTACGGAACTCGAGGGGCGCATGCCTCGCTGCGCAATACCCGCGCTGCGCTCGCCCGAGGACCAGCGGTGGGTCACATCGGGCGCTCCTCAACAGGTCCTCGCCCAGACCGAGAAGGTGCTGAGCAATGAAGTGGGTGTCGCCACCAAGGAGGATCCTCACGTAAGGCTGAGGAATGGATTGATAGGCGTAACACCAGATCCGATGGACAGAGAAATCGTCGTTGTCGTTGATCCTGAGGTCATTGATATGAAGCGGCTTGAAAAGGACCTGCAAGACCAGCTTGGTTCGTCAGGTCCTCCAGTCGTCGTGCAAGAAGGATGTCACAGTGCGGCAGAACTAGTGCATGCGTCACAAATCATTGCGGAGGGTCGCTGGATTCCAAATTCGGCCGAAATATCTTATGGTTCCTATCTGGACGCCGGCAGTGCACAATACCGCTTAACGATCTCTGACAGCGGTGAGGGTAAGTCTGCCGGACGGTCGCTTAAAGAAGAACTCGGTGACTTGGTGGCTATTTCATATGGCGACGTAGGGCGCGATGTAGAGCGCCGGCCCGCTAACAAGTCACCCTAAGATTGCACATCGCTCGATGGCCCTGCAGTTCGCATGCGGCTCGACCGGCAGAAAATGACGATCGCCGCCGGATCGGGGACTACCCCGCGGCGCCGCCCGGCGCCCGGGTCCCATTGACCGTCAGCGTGTACTGCGGCGAGCTCAGCAGTGAGCCGCCCAGGTCCACGGCACTGATGATCGCGACGAGCACCGGGTAGGGGCGCAGGGCGCGCCGCTGCGCTGCCGTCAGGCGCATGGAGTACGTGCCGGTGAAGCGCAGCACGTGGGCCCGGCCCTGGCCGGTGTCCAGGCCGACGATGGTCACCGTCCAGGGGCGCACCTTGATCGGGCTGACGGCGGCGTAGGGCCGCAGGCCGTCCAACGAACTGCCGTCGCTGATCAGCCGGTCGCCAACTCGGACGTCGTCGACGTACCAGCCGCCGTTGTTGACGGCCGCGTCGGCCACGTGGCGGAAGCCCAGCAGCACCTTCTTTCCGGCGAACGCGCTCAGGTCGAACGACATCGGGACCGGAACTCCCGAGGTGCCGGTGAGTCCGTGTCCCGACGGCGCGGGTGCGGCCGCCTTCGTGGTCGCCGCGTTGCTCAGGGTCTGGAAGGACGCTCCGCCGTCGCTGGAGATGACCGTGTAGCCGTAGTCCAACCCCGGCTCGAGGTGATGCAGACTCAGATAACGCAGGACCGGATCAGCGCGCGGCACGGTGAGTGTGAACACGGCGGTGGAGTCGAGGCGGGGGGTATCGCCCGAGAACAGCGCCGGGTTGTCCAATGCCCCAGCCGGCAGCGCGGATGCCCCAGGGTCCGGGGTCAGCGGCATCCGCGGCGCCACCGACCACGGGATCGGGATCGGGGCGAGGGTGCGCGCGCCGGTGAACTGCAGCTCCGCCAGCTCGGTGCCCACCAGCGGGCGGGTGCCGCCGGCGCGCAGTTGCACGTAGTCGGCGCCGTTGGGCGCGACGCCCGGCGCGGCATACGCGGCCGGGTTGTCCAGGTTCAGGGCGAAGTTCAGGCTCGGCGTGCTCACCCGCTTCTTGGCGATTCCGGTGATGGTGGCGTCCCGAGCACCCACCACCTTGTCCACGAGCAGCATCACCTGGAAGTCGTGGAGGATCTCGGTGAGGGGGTCCTTGACCCCGCCCGCGCGCAGCGCGGCCCGCACTGCGTCCAAGCCGCGGGTCTTGCCGTCGCGGTGGAGTCGCGACAGCACGGCCTCGCCGTAGCGATCGCGCAGGAACAGCAAGAACGCCCAGGCGACGCCGTAGTCGGCGAGGATCTGCGCGCCGTTGCCCTCGTCTCCCCAGAGCGTCAGCGAGTTCTGCGGGCCGCCGCAGTCCCGTGGGTTGGGGTTGAAGGGAGTCCGCACGGTGCCGAAGCCCGCAAAGCACACGATGTGGCTCTCGAAGGCCCGCTGGAACACCGACCGCTGCGGATCGCCGTACCCGGTGACGGTCAGCGCATAGTCCGAGAGCCCCTCGTTGAGCCAGATCGATTCGCCGGGATCGGTGTAGTACTGGAGCAGGTGCTGGTACTCGTGGGCGAAGATCCCCTCGTAGAGCTCGGGACGCGCGGGGCGAGAGCGGCACAGGTCGGCGTCGGGTTCGTCCGCGGGGTTCACCCCGGTGCGGTGCGCCCAGTCGTAGGCATCGATCGTCATCACATTGCGGTCGGTGAGTTCGTTGAACTGACGGGAGAAGAACCCCGCGATGTAGGTCTGGTTGCGCGGGAAGTCGTAGAAGTTCGGGTCGCGGACGTTGTCGACGAGCGTGACGACCTTGTCACCGTCACCG
Source organism: Sporichthyaceae bacterium (assembly GCA_052388275.1). Classification (GTDB taxonomy): domain Bacteria; phylum Actinomycetota; class Actinomycetes; order Sporichthyales; family Sporichthyaceae; genus JBQTII01. The sequence goes on from JBQTII010000081.1 coordinate 50,514, forward strand.
GTGAAGTTCAGGCCGGCGGTGATCCCGCGCTCCGCGCTGCGGGCTCCATCACGCGCCGGGGCGACCGAGAAGGCCTTGGACAGCTTCGGCAGCATGTTGGTGTCGTAGGCGCGTACCAGCGAACTCACCTGAGCATCCGTCACCGTCGTGGAGTCGGCTATGACCTTGCGGCAGTCGGTAGCCGGAAAGTCCGTGCCGACCACCCCGCCGGGTCCGATCCCGCTGGCCACCCAGACCTCGATGCCCTTCCCGACCCCGCGCAGGGTGTACTCCTTGAGGTACACCTGATCGGCGACGTCATCAAGGGAGAGCCAGAGCCGGGTGGTGCCCACCGCGGGCGTTTTCGCCGCCGCGGCGGTGGGCCTCGCGAACTGGGCCGCCCCCGCGGGGGTGCGCTTCCATGCGGCGAGGATCGCGCCGGTGTCGGGAGCGAGCGGGTAATGCGCGGCCTCGGACAGGTGCTCGACGTCGGAGATCAGATCCGCGACCGCCGCGGGCGCGTTCGCGCGTTGGGCAACCGTGGCCGCTCCGCTCGCGCCCGCCGCCGCGGCGAGCAGGATCAGCGCGCCGCCGCCGGCCACCAAGCGCATCCCGAGCACGCCTCAAACCTCCAGCACGACCAGCTCGCGGGGCCGGTGATTTACCCGTTCACCACCGGATTCGGTGCAGATGACGATGTCCTCAATGCGTGCGCCGTGCCGACCCGGCAGGTAGATGCCCGGCTCGACGGAGAACGCCATGCCCACCTCCAGCGCCTCGGTGTTCCCCTCGACGATGTAGGGGTGCTCGTGACCTTCCAGCCCGATGCCGTGGCCTGTTCGGTGCACGAAGAACTCGCCGTACCCGGCATCGTCGATGACGTCGCGAGCGACCCGGTCCAGACTTTCCGCGCTCATGCCCGGCGTGACGGCCTCGCAGGCGGCGATCTGGGCCGTGAGTAGCACGTCGTAATAGCGCAAGAACTCCGCATCGGGGGTGCCCAGGGAGTACATCCGGGTCTCGTCCGAGCAGTACCCGTCCTCGGTGGTGCCGCCGATGTCGACGACGACCGCGTCGCCGGCCTCGATCACCCGGTCCGAGAGATCGTGATGCGGGCTCGCGCCATTCGGGCCGGAGCCGACGATCACGAAATCCGCGCGCACGTGGCCTTCCGCCACGATCGCCTCCGCGATGTCCCGGCCGACCGCGCGTTCGGTGCGCCCGACCCGCAGCCACTCCCCCATTCGGGCGTGCACCCGGTCGATCGCGGCACCGGCATCGCGCAGCGCCTGGATCTCCGCCGCGCTCTTGCGGATCCGCAACTCGCGCAGCACCGGCCCGGCTAGGGCCTGGCCCACCCCAGGGATGCCGTCGCGCAACCGCAGGACCTTCTCGGCCCACATGTGATCGTCGACCCCGTAGCGGCGGGCACCGGGGGGCAGCAGGCTGCGCACGAGCGCGATGGGGTCCTCGGTCTCCTGCCAGTGCGCGATCGTCAGGCCGAGTGTGCTGACCCCGGCCGCCTCGGCCGCGGGACGCTCCAGGAACGGCACCACCAAGACCGGTTCGCCGCCGGCCGCCAGCACGAGGGCGGTCAACCGCTCCAGCGGCTTGGCGACGTAACCGGTGAGGTAACGCAGGTCCGGGCCGGGTGTGATCACGATGGCGTCCAAACCGGCTTCGGCACTCGCGGCGGCGGCCCGATGCAGGCGGGCAATGAAGTCGGCGGCAGCGGGCATGCCCCGATCCTGCCATCTGGCAGGCTGTCCTGCCGTGTCCCGCCTGATGCTGCTCGATGCCCCGTCGATGTACTTCCGTGCCTTCTTCGGTGTTCCGGACACCGTGAGCGCCCCGGACGGCTCGCCGGTGAACGCGGTGCGGGGATTCCTGGACTTCGTCTCGACGCTGGTGACCCAGCGCCGGCCCACCGACCTGATTGCCTGCTTCGATGCCGACTGGCGGCCCCAGTTCCGAGTCGACGCGCTGCCGTCGTACAAGGCGCACCGGGTACTCACCGAGGCTCCGGGCGGCCAGGTGGACACCGAGGAGGTCCCCGACCTGCTCAGCCCACAGGTCCCCGTCATCTACGCCGTCCTGGACGCACTCGGGATCGCCCGCGCCGAGGCGGTCGGGTTCGAGGCTGACGACATCATCGGCACGCTGGCCACCACGGCCCCGGGGGAGGTCGACATCGTCACCGGCGACCGCGACCTGTTCCAACTCGTCGAGGACACCCGCGGGGTACGGGTGCTCTACATCGCCAAGGGCATTCGCAACCTCGAGGTCATCGACGAGGCCGCAGTCAACGCCAAGTACGCCATCCCCGGCCGCGCCTACGCGGCGTTCGCCACGCTACGCGGGGACGCCTCCGACGGCCTGCCCGGCGTTCGGGGGGTCGGCGACAAGACCGCGGCCGCCCTGGTCACCAGCTACGGCGACCTCCAGAGCATTGCCAGGGCCGCCCTCGATCCCGGCTCGGGGATTTCACCGGCGGTTCGCCGCAAACTCATCGCGGCCACCGACTATCTGGCGCTCGCACCAGCCGTCGTCAACGTCGTGCGCGACATCGCGCTGCCTGCCCTCGACTGTGCGCTGCCGGCGGCGGCAAGAGAACCCGAGGCCCTGCTGGCGTTGTCCGAGCGGTGGGGCCTCGAATCCCCGCTCAACCGGCTCCTGAACGTGCTGGCGGCGCCTCGCTGACCTGTAGCGCGGCGACGTCGACCCCCGATCGACAGCGGTCGCGGCTAACGCCCCCGGACCTCGCGCTCACCGTCCCGAGCCGGGTCGTGGGCGGGCAACACGTCGGCGGACCAGTCCATCCGCTTCCACTCCGGCACCGGTGTCGACCGGCCGGCTGCGGGGACGAAAGCGGAGGGCTCCGCCAGCACGTAGCGGTGGATGTAGCGCGGGCAGTTCGGGTAAACGACGCGAGTGCGTACCCGGACCACGAACTGAGCTTCGGGATACTCACCCTGCAGCGGATCGTCGAAGTCGATGCTCGCCCTACCCTCAATCCGCATCCGGTGACCCGCCGTCAGGTCCAGGAACAACATCCCGACCTCGGCATTGGCCATCAGGTTTCCCGCGGACAGGTACATCCCGTTGCCGTCGTAGTTCGGGAACGCCAGCGTGCGCGGGTCCAGCACCTGCACGAACCCCGGGGCACCGCCTTTGTACGAGCACGTCGGTCGTCCCTGAGCATCGGCGGTGGCCAGGAAGAACATGTCCAGGCGCGAGATGAACTCCGCATCCGAGTCGCTGATCGTCTCGCTGAGGAGCATCTCCTCGATGCGGTCGGCGAGTCGCCGGGTGTCGAAGCGGTCCTGCAGCGCCCGCTGATCGTGGTGGAATCCTGCGCTCATCCGCGCCTCCTTTGCCCTCGACATCACACCACAGCGGAGTAGGCGACGACGCCCCGGCGCACGGCGGCGATGGCCTGTTCCGCAACCTCGCGCAGGTCGCCCTCGGCGGCCTTGGCGATCTGGCCCAGCAGGTCGATGAGTCCCTTGGTGGCGCGCACGAAATCGCCCGCGGTCAGTTCCGTGTCGCGCAACACCGATTCCAGGGAGTTACCCGAGGCCCAGCGGTAGGTCGTGGTGACGAAGCCCAGGTCTGGCTCACGCAGGAGATCGACGCGGTGCCGCTTCTCGACGGCCTCGAGCTCGGCCCAGAGCCGCACCATGGCGGCCAGGACCTCACGCACCGGGCCGTCCGGCAGCCGAGGTGCACCGGCGACCTCGGAACGAGACTCGAAGACCAGCGCCGACACGCACGCCGCCAACTGAGGCGGCGTCAGTGAATGCCAGAGGCCGGTGCGCAGACAGTCGGCGGCGAGGAGGTCGAGCTCGGAGTAGAGCCTGCCCAGCCGAACGCCGTCGGGGGGGACGTGATCGGTGTCCAAGTACCCGAGTTCATCGAGTACCGCGCAGACGCGGTCGAAGGTCCGTGCCACGGTGGCGGTCCGCCCGGCCACCTGCGCGCGCAGTTTGGCGGCGTCGCGCTCCAGACGTCTGTGCCGCTCACGCCAACGCGCATGGTCTTCGCGCTCGGGGCAGCCGTGGACGGGGTGCGCTCGCAGTTCGCGCCGCAACCGCTCGATCTCGGGGTCCTCCGTTGCGGCCGGCGCCCGGCGGCGGGCAGCTGCCGGCTCGATGCCCTTGGCACGAAGCGCCGAGGCAAGATCGCGCCTGGCGGTGGGCACACGCGGGTTGAACGACTTCGGGATCCGCAGGGTGTCCAGTGCCACCACCGGCCCCGCGAAGTCCGCCGTGCTCAAGGTGCGGTAGTGCCGGTCCGCGGTCAGCACCACCGGGCGCGGGTCCGCCGCAGCAGGCGAGAGCCCCGGATCCAGTACGACGGCGATCCCGGCGAATCGTCCCCGCGGGATGTGAATGACGTCGCCCTTACGTAACTTCTCCAGGGTGGCGACCACCTCCAGCGCGCGGTCCCCGCGCCGGCCCCGAGCCAGCTGCTGCTCACGGTCGCTGAGTGCGGTGCGCAGCGCGAAATAGGCGGCGTAGTCCCCGAGATGACACGTCGCGGCCTCGGCGTAGCCGGCCAGCGCGGTGTCCATCGTCCGGATCTGCGCTGCGATCCCGACGACGCTGCGGTCGGCCTGGAATTGTGCGAAGGAGGTTTCCAGCAGGGCACGGGAGCGCTCGCGCCCCACTCGCGCAACCAGGTTGACCGCCATGTTGTAGGACGGGCGAAAGCTTGAGCGCAGCGGATAGGTGCGCGCCGAGGCCAGCCCAGCCACCGAGCGCGGCTCCAACTGGGCGTTCCACAACACGACCGCGTGACCTTCGACGTCGATCCCGCGCCGCCCGGCCCGACCGGTCAGCTGGGTGAACTCCCCCGGCGTGACGTCGGCGTGCGCCTCCCCATTCCACTTCACGAGCTTTTCCAGCACCACCGAGCGCGCCGGCATGTTGATGCCCAGCGCGAGGGTCTCGGTGGCGAAGACCGCCTTGACCAGGCCCGCGACGAAAGCCGCCTCGACTACCTCACGGAAGGTCGGCAACATCCCGGCGTGGTGGGCGGCGATCCCGCGCTCCAGAGCGTCCAACCAGGCCGCGTAGCCCAGGACCGCGCGATCCGACTCGGGAATCACGGCGCAGGCCCGCGCGGCGAGTTCCCGCACAGCGGCGGCCTGGGCCGGGCTGCTCAGGCGTAGACCGGCCCGCACGCAGGCGCTCACCGCGGCGTCACACCCGGCCCGGCTGAAGATGAAGGTGATCGCCGGCAGCAACCCCTCGCGGTCCAGTCGCAGGATCACCTCGGGCCGGGACGGGGTGTACGCACCCCCCCGGCGACGCGGTGACGGCGGTGCGCCCCGCCCGCGATGGCGCGGCGGGCCTGCGGTCCGGCTCAGGCGCATCAGGTCGGGGTTGACGGCCGCCTCCTTGGATGAACCGCCGCGCCCGGTGTCGGACACGAACAGGTCGAGCATCGCGTCGCCCACCATCACGTGCTGCCAGAGCGGGACCGGGCGGTGTTCGGAGACGATCACCTCGGTGGTACCGCGCACTGTCTGCAACCATTCGCCGAACTCCTCGGCGTTGGACACCGTCGCGGAGAGCGAGACGAGGGTGACCGACTCCGGGAGGTGGATGATCACCTCCTCCCAGGCGGCACCGCGGAAGGGATCGGCGAGGTAATGCACCTCATCCATGACGACGAACGCGAGTCCGCGCAAGGTGGGTGAGGCGGCGTAGAGCATGTTGCGCAGCACCTCGGTGGTCATCACGACCACCGCCGCCTCGGAATTGATGGAGTTGTCCCCGGTCAGCAGGCCGACCGCCTGCCCGCCGTGGCGGGCCACCAGATCGGCGTACTTCTGATTGGACAACGCCTTGATGGGCGTGGTGTAGAAGCACTTGGCGCCTCGCGCCAGCGCGAGGTGCACGGCGAACTCACCGACCACGGTCTTGCCGGCGCCGGTGGGCGCGGCCACCAGCACCCCGGATCCGGCCTGTAGCGCCGCGCAGGCGAGCTCCTGGAACTCGTCGAGCGCGAAGCCCAGGCTGCCCCGGAATCGGGTCAGTTCATCGGCCGGCGCCGGCCCTGGGGCGTCCCTCAGGGGAGATCCTCGCCATTTCCGGCAGCAAGCTCGGCGGCCGCCTCGCGTCGGGACTTGCGGCGATCCAGAATCGCCGTGATCACGATCGCGATGCCGTACAGGATCGTCATCGGTGCGGCCAGGGCGATCATCGTGTACGGGTCCCCGGTCGGGGTCGCGATGGCGGCGAAGACGAAGATCCCGAAGATCATCTGCCGCCACCAGCCCCGGATCTGCCGCGACGTGCACAGCCCGGCCATGTTGAACATGACCAGGATCAGCGGCAACTCGAACGAGATTCCGAACACCAGGATCATGCGCAGGACGAAGTCGAGGTAGTTGTCCAGCGGCAGCAGGTTGGCGACCTCGCCGGGCGCGAATCCCAGCAGGATGTCCACGGCGACCGGCAGCAGGAGGTAGGACAGGTAGGCGCCGGCAAGGAACAGCGGGGCGCCGGCGCCGACAAAGATGTAGGTCCAGCGCTTCTCGCGCCGGTGCAGCCCGGGGGCAAGGAAGGCCCACAGTTGCCAGAGCCAGAATGGGCTGGACAACATCAGGCCGCAGAACAGGGCGACCTTGAGCTGCAGGGACAGCGGGCCGATGACGCCGGTCACGACCAGCGCCCCGCAGCGGCCGTCCGCAACCCCGCGCACGCCCGACTCGCAGACCGGCTCGATGAGCACGTCGATGATGTGGTCGTAGAGCGCGAAGCAGATGATGCTCGTGATGACGATCGCGATCACCGCGCGGATCAGCCGGCCCCGCAGCTCACGCAGATGCTCGAGGAGAGGCATTCGCCCCTCGTCGGCGGGGCGGCCGGCGGGCGCGTTCCCCGTGGTCGCTGTCACTGCAGGGTGTTACCGGTCGATCTGGTTCGGGTCTTCGACCCGGGTGGGCGGGGTGATCACCGGGGTTGCCGGCGGCAGGTCCCCTGCGGCCGTCACCTGCGGCGGCGCCGCCGGCTTGGGCGCGTCGTCGTCAGCAATGGACTTCTTGAAGATCTTCAGCGACTGCCCTACGGACTTTGCGGTGTCCGGAAGGCGCTTGGCGCCGAACAGCAGGACGACGATCACGAGGATCAGCGTCAGTTCAAGCGGGCCGAGATTGCCCATGGCGGACTCCGTTCCGGAACGAGGCGTTCCTCAAGGTTACCTGCAGATACGTATCTGACCAGTGCGCGGACAGGCCCAGACCTCCACATGTGGGGTCATTCTCACCTGCCGGGACAGCCTTACCTGAACTCCCGTGCGTTATTCGCAGCCGGCAGGCTCCGGGATGCCGCATCGAGGGCGGAACTGGCATCGGCGAGGGAATTCGACACCCGCCCTACCTCACGTCCCAGCGCGGTCACCGCCCGCCACAAGCGCAACGCCGGGACCACGAGAACAATTGCCCCACCCGCCGCTGCCACGATGCCGATCGCCACAAAGGTCACCACCCGAGACTAGGGCATGTCCTGGCAGGGCCGGGTCGGCTACCGCGCGCTCACCGTCGGCACCCGGCGGGCGAGTAGTTCGGCGGCGACCACCCGCGAGGCCTCCCGCCTGACGTCTGCGCCGCACTGCGGGCACCGGAATCGGTAGTGCGCGGACCGGCCGGATCCGGGCACCACCAGGCGCAGGTCCGCTGCCCGGACCCGGACATGCCCGCAGTCCGGGCAGGTGACCTTGACCTCGATGTCGGGCGAACCCATGGCCGGGCCCGGGGTGAGCTCGAACTCGCTCATCGGCAGGTCGAGTCCGGATAGAGCGCCAGCGCGGTGCCCGCCGCGGTGCGTACCTGCGCCACGAGCTCGGGCGGTTCCAGCAGGGTGGCGGTCGGGCCGAGCCGCAGCGCGAGCCGCACCAGCCACGCCGGGTCCCCCGAGCGGATCCGGACCCGGGTCCGCCCCCCTGGCAGATCAACCACGTCCTCGCAGGGGTAGTACTCACTCACCCAGCGGGCTGCCGCTTCACACTCGAACTCCGCGAGGGTGCCACCGGAGTCGGAGCCGAACAGCCCTGCGTCCACATCGGCCAGGCCGGCCTCGGGGTGCGTCGCCGAAGGTGTGTCCAGCACCCGCACGTCCAGCATCCGGTCAAGACGGAACTTGCGCACCGCCTCGGCGCGGTAACACCAACCCTGTAGGTAGGTGCGTCCGGAGATCACGGCGATCCGCAGGGGATCGACCTCCCGCTCGGTGTCCTCGTCGCGACCGGGCACGTGATAGCTCAGGTGCAACCGGCGCCCGCTCGCCAAGGCGTCCCGGACCAGGGCATGGATCAGCGGGTCGACCTGCTCGGCCGATGCGACTCCCACTCGCGCTTCGGCTGGGCCCAGCGCGCTACCCGCAACCTCGGTCAGCTTGGCCATGGTGCGGTCCAGCGCATCGTGCTCTGCCGCGCCGGGCAGCCCGGCCAGCAACTGCAGCCCCACGAGCAAGGCGGCGGATTCCTCGACGCCGAGCCGCAGCGGGCGCGCGATGGTGTCGGCGTTGCCCAGAAAGACCTGCCCGTCGGACCACTCCGCCTCGATGAGATCGTCGGGCAGGTGTCCCGGCGTTCCGCAGCAGAACAACAGGTAAAGGTCCTTCTCCAGCTGGTCCGGGGTGACGCCCGCGTCGGCGGCCGCCTGCTGGAGCGAGATCCCTTGACGCGTGAGCAGATAGGGCACCAGCGCGAGTAACCGCGTCAGATGCTCGGCGGCGCCGGTCGTCATGGTGAGGCCGCCAATTGACGCAGGCGAGCGAGCACCGCGGCCCGGATCTCGGGTGGGCCCTCGGCAACCACCTCCGGGCCGTGCGCGACCAGCTCGTCGACCAGAAATCCTGGCTCGCCGTAGGGAAGCATGAGACGGTCCCAGCCGGCCTGCGGGCCCGCCGTGACCCGGGTGGCGCTACGGCGCAGGCCGGCGCCCCCACCGGTGCGTACCAGGACGCTCGCGCTGCCCACCGGCTCGGGCGGGGCGAAGGCGCGCAGGTGCTCCCGGATCGCCTCATCGGGCGGGCGGTGGACCGACCCAGCCGCTGCGAAGGTCTTGACCCCAGAGGTAATCCTGCTCAGCCGGAACATGCGTGCCGCGTCCCGGTCGCGGTCATGCCCGATCACGTACCAGCGCACCCCCCGGACCAGCAGGTGCCAGGGTTCCACGCGGCGCCGCACCGACTCGCTCGCACCGGCGCTGCGGTAGTCGAAGGTGACCGGCTGCCCGCGCAGCACCGCGGACCACAACGGGGTGAATGCGGGGTCGGTAGCGCCCAGGCGCGGCTCGAAACCGACGACCGTAGAAAGATCAGGGTCGACGCCGTCGGCGCGCAGCTTGAGCAACGCGGTGTGCGCAGCCCCGGAGACCGAGGCCTGCGACCAGGCCCGGGCGGCCAGCGCCAGCACCGCCAACTCGTCGGGGGCGAACGACACCGCCGGCAGCGCATAGGTGCTGCGGTCGATCCGATAGCCGACCTCGTCCTCGAAGTACGCGTCCTGGCCGCCGGTCTCCAGCGGAATCCCCAGCTCGCGCAGCTCGTCCTTGTCGCGCTCAAACATGCGCTCGAAGGCCTCATCGCTCGCGCACTGGGCGTAGGAGGGCACCGCCCGGCGGATCTGGTCCTTCGTCAGATAGCGCCGCGTCGAGAGCAGGCACATGGTGAGGTTGAGCAGTCGCTCGGTGCGCTTCGCGGACATCGACTGCGATGCTATTAGGTTGTGCGCGTGATCCATTGGCGGCGCGGGGGCGTGATGAGCCTGGGTCGCGAGTGGCCCGGGGCCCTTGAACTCAGTGTCGACGTCGACGGCTCACCCCTGCTCGCGCTGGCCTATCCGGCGCTGACCGGGCGACCCGAGATCGGCGACGAAGTGCTGGTGAACGTCGGGGCGCTGGTGGCCGGGCCCGGGGGCCGGGCGCTGGGCACCGGGGGCTACGCGCCGGTGATCGCCCTTCCCACTCGCCTGCCGGTGGATCCGCCGGCAGGTGGGCATCTGGTGAAGGCTCGCTACACCCCCCAGCAGGTAATGGTGGGCGGAGCCGACGAGCAGGGCTCACCCCACCACGACCTGCTGCGTGACGCGGACGATCTGGGCGCCATGCCGGTCATCACCGCCGATCTGCACTCCGCGCTGGCGGCGATCTGCGCAGCGATAGCCGCGGATGCGCCCGGGACCCGGGTCGCCTATGTCCTCACCGACGGCGGCGCACTGCCGGCCTGGTTCTCCCGCACCGTGCCCGCGCTACGCGGGGCGGGCCTGCTGGTGGGGGCGGTGAGCACCGGACAGTCCTTCGGCGGCGACCTGGAGTGCGTGTCGCTGCATTCCGGCCTGCTGGCGGCCCGGGTCGTCCTGGGCGCGGACATCGCCGTGGTCGCCCCTGGCCCCGGAAACCTGGGCACCGGAACGCGCTGGGGCTTCTCCGGGGTCGCCGCGGGGGAGGCCGTCAACGCCGCTGCCACCCTTGGCGGGCGCCCGGTGGCGTGCCTGCGGTTATCGGCCGTCGATGAGCGCGAGCGACACCGCGGGGTCTCTCATCACAGCCTCACCGCTTACGGGCGGGTCGCTCTTGCGCCGGCGGACGTCGCGGTGCCCTTGCTGACCGGGGCGTTCGGCGCGGCCGTGCGTGCGCAATGCGCCCCGCTGGCCACCTCTCACCGTCTAGTAGAGGTTGATCTAGCGGGGCTTCGGGAGGTCCTCGAAGCATCCGCTGTGCCGCTGTCCAGCATGGGGCGAGACCTGTCCGAGGACCCCGCGTGCTTCCTCGCCGCCGCGGCCGCCGGCCGCCATGCGGCGAGCCTGCTCGGTCAGTAGGTGCCCAGCAGGTCGATCACGAATACGAGGGTGTCGGTGCCCTTGATACCGGCGGCCTCGTTGCCCGCGGCGCCGTAGCCGAGCTTGGGCGGGATCACCAGGATGACCCGGGAGCCGACCGTCTGCCCCGTCAGGCCCTTCACCCAGCCCTCGATGACCCCGCCCTCGCCGTTGGCCGGATCACCCGCGCCGAGCACGGCGCCGAAGGGGCCGCGTCCCGGCTGCCAGGAGGAGTCGAACACCTTGCCGTTTCGCCAGAGCGCGCCGGTGTACTGGGCGACGATCGAGGAATCCCTTCTCACCTGTGGACCGCCACCAGTGGTGAGCACCCGGGCGATGAGGTCCTGGGGCGCTGCGACCTCAGGCACCGTCAGCTTCGGGTCCGCCCCGGTGGGATCCGCACTGGGCAGCGAGGGCGCCTTGTCCGCGTTCGAGGCCTTACCCGCTGCCGCGGCGCCGGCGCCGAAGGCGTCCAGGACGTCGATGACGAACATCAGGCTGTCGCCGGGTAGCACGCCGACGGCCGTATTGCCCTGCGCGCCGAACCCGTCCGCTGCCGGAATGGCGAGAAGCACCCTCGACCCGATCGGCACACCCGGCAGCGCCGTGGCCCAGCCGGGCACCACGTCGTCGAGGCGGCGGATCAGGGGACGCTTGCCGAAGGTGTTGACGAAGGCCGGCAACTCGACTCCGTCGACGTCCCAGACCTGACCCTTGACGTCAGCGACGAGCAGATCATCAGCCGCCAGCGCCCGCCCCGTTCCGCGGGTCAGCACCGAGGTCGTCGTCTGCGGCGGCGGTGCGGTGATGGACCGCAGCGTGGGCTCGACTCCGAGCTCCGCCGTCGAAACCTCGGGCAGCGCGAACGACTTCGCCTTGGCCTTCTCGCCGCCACCACCGCCGCAGGCCGACAGGACCAGAACGGCGATCAGCACGAGGGCAGCTTTACGGCGCACGCTCCATCGTTCCATGCGCAGCATGCACCGGGCGCCGCAGGTCACATCGAGGCGATGAGCTTTTCCACCCGCTCGTCGGTGTGGCGGAACGGGTCCTTGCACAGCACAGTGCGCTGGGCCTGGTCGTTGAGCTTGAGGTGCACCCAGTCGACGGTGAAGTCGCGGCGGCGTTCCTGTGCCCGTTTGATGAACTCCCCGCGCAGGCGAGCACGAGTGGTCTGCGGCGGCACCGACTTGGCCTCGAAGATGTCCAGGTCTCGCGAGATGCGCTCGACCATGCCCTTGCGCTCCAGCATGTAGTACAGCCCGCGGTGGCGGTTGATGTCGTGGTAGGCGAGGTCGAGCTGCGCAACGCGGGGCGCCGAGAGCGGCAGGTCGTTCTTGGCCCGGTAGGCCTCGATGAGCTTGTACTTGATCACCCAGTCGATCTCGCGCTCGATCGCCGTGAGGTCGCCGGAACCGATGGCGAGCACGGCACGCTCCCACAGGTCGAGCACCGTCTTGACCACGCCGGAGTCCAGCCCGCGCCGGGAGGCGAAGTCGCGGGCCTTACTCAGGTACTCCTCCTGGATCTCCAGGGCGCTGGCCTCCTTGCCGTTGGCCAGGCGAACCTTGCGCTGGCCGGTGAGGTCGTGGCTGATCTCGCGGATCGCGCGGATCGGGTTCTCCAGCGTCAGATCCCGCATCACGACGCCGGCCTCGATCATCCGCAGCACGAGATCGGTGGAGCCGACCTTGAGCATCGTGGTGGTCTCACTCATGTTCGAGTCGCCCACGATGACATGCAGGCGGCGGTAACGCTCGGCGTCGGCGTGCGGCTCGTCGCGGGTGTTGATGATCGGCCGAGACCGGGTGGTCGCCGAGGAGACCCCTTCCCAGATGTGTTCGGCCCGCTGGCTGAGGCAGTACACCGCTCCACGCGGGGTGGCCAGAACCTTGCCCGCGCCGCAGATGATCTGACGGGACACCAGAAACGGGATCAGCACGTCCGCCAGGCGGGAGAACTCGCCATGGCGGGCGACCAGGTAGTTCTCGTGGCAGCCGTAGGAGTTGCCGGCGGAGTCGGTGTTGTTCGTGAACAGGTAGACATCCCCGGCGATGCCCTCTTCGCGCAGGCGCCGCTCCGCGTCGACCAGCAGGCCCTCGAGGATCCGCTCCCCTGCCTTGTCGTGGGTCACCAGATCGACGACACTGTCGCATTCCGGGGTCGCATACTCCGGGTGGGACCCGACGTCGAGATAGAGCCGGGCACCGTTGCGCAGGAAGACGTTACTTGATCGACCCCAGGACACGACCCGGCGGAACAGGTAGCGCGCGACCTCGTCGGGTGAGAGGCGGCGCTGCCCCCGGAAGGTGCAGGTGACGCCGTACTCGTTCTCCAAGCCGAAGATGCGGCGGTCCATGACTGGAGGATAACGGCCGCGATCATCCTCGGTGGGCAGACTCACAAGGCTTAGAGCACCGGGCCGTCCGGGTCGTCCGGGGCGCCGGGTTTAGGCGGGGTCGGGCCGACGGGCGGGCGATCGAGCGTGGACGCCGGTGCCTGCGGCACGGCGTCCGCGGCTTCGGCTACCTCAACTGCTCCCCTCGAGCCGAGGATCTCCTCCAAGCGAGCCCGGGTGATCCGCTTGAACTTGCGGGTGGGCCGCGCCCGATCCAATACCGCGACCTCGAGCTGGTTGGCCGCGATGGCGCGCGGTGAGTCGGTGCCCGGCGCGTTCCCGCCCTCCCCGAGGGCCCGCACCGCGAGGGCGATCGCCGCCGACAACCCAAGACCCGCGCCGTAGTGCGTCTGCAGGTAGGTCCCGATCGGTTCGGTCTGCCCACCCATCACCATGTAGCTGTGCTCGTCGGCCACCGAGCCGTCGTAGGTCAGCCGATAGATCTGGTCGGACTCGGCATCCTCTCCCACCTCGGCCACGACAAGTTCGACCTCGTAGGGCTTCTCCCCGGCGGAGGAGAAAATGGCGCCCAAGGTCTGGGCATAGGCGTTGGCCAGGCCACGAGCGGTGACATCGCGCCGGTCGTAGGAATACCCGCGCAGGTCCGCGACCCGCACCCCCATGATCCGCAGGTTCTCGAACTCGTTGTACCGGCCGACGGCGGCGAAGGCGATGCGGTCATAGATCTCACTGATCTTGTGCAGCGCCGGGGACCAGTTCTCGGCGACCAGCAGAATCCCCGCCTCGTACTGCAGGACCACGGCGGACCGACCGCGTGCGATGCCCTTGCGGGCATAGTCGGCCTTGTCCTTCATGATCTGCTCGGGCGAGATGTAGAACGGCGTCGTCACCGTGCGGGTCCTTCCTGGTGTGGAGCACGAGCGGGATCACGTCAGGGCGAGGTGGTGCGCGTCAGGGCAGCGGCGCGTGGGGACCGTCGGGCGCATCCATCCGTCCGGCGACCACCGCGCGGACCACCCCGGCGAGTTCGTCATCGCCCAGGCGGCGCGCACCGTCCGCGGAGATCACGTACATCACCGGCCAGATGGAGCGGGTCAGGTCCGGGCCGCCGGTCGCGGAGTCGTCGTCCGCGGCGTCGTAGAGCGCCTGCACCAGCACCGTGGTCACCTGCTCGGCGGTCATCGACGCCTTGTGCAGCTTCTTGAGCGCCCCGCGCGCGAACAGCGATCCCGAGCCGACCGAGTGGTAGGCGCTCTCCTCATAGCGACCGCCGGTCACGTCATAACTGAAGATGCGCCCGATGCCGGACTCGGTGTCATAGCCCACGAACAGCGGCACCACGGCCAGGCCCTGCATGGCCAGCCCGAGATTCTGGCGGATCATCGAGGAGAGCCGGTTCGCCTTGCCGTCCAGGGAGAGGGTCGTGCCCTCGATCTTCTCGTAGTGCTCGAGTTCGACCTGGAAGAGCCTGACCATCTCGATCGCCAGGCCGGCGGTGCCGGCGATCCCTACCGCCGAGTACTCATCGCCGGGGAAGATCTTCTCGATGTCACGCTGGGCGATGATGTTGCCCATCGTCGCGCGGCGGTCCCCGGCGATGATCACCCCACCGGGGAAGGTCGCGGCGACGATCGTGGTTCCGTGGGGCGCGTCCAGGGTGCCGCCGGCAGGAACTGCCCGCCGGTGCGGGAGCAGCGCCGGGGCGTGCACCCCGAGGAACTCGGTGAACGAGGACGAGCCGGCGGTGAAGAAGGCGGCCGGAACGGGTCCGGTGAAGTCCGGGATGCTGGTCACCGTGCGACCCTACCCGGCGCCATCGCGGGGGTAGCCGCGCCGCTCCCTACTGCCCGCCCTTTTGGACGAAGGAGCGCACGAACTCCTCGGCGTTCTCCTCCAGGACCTCGTCGATCTCATCGAGGATGGACTCGACGTCGTCGGTCAGCTTCTCGTGCCGCTCCGCGACGTCGGTGTTGGCGTGCGCCTCGGGCGCCGCCTCTTCGGTCGTCTCGGAGCGACGGGCCTGCTCCTGGCCACCGGAATCCTTGGCCGACATGGGGCCTCCCTCACGCTCTGCGGGTCACACGCCTTGGGGTCTACGAGGGGACCCTAGCTGCGACTTTACCCGCTGGAGCGCCTCGGCAAGGGTCACTTGCCGGTAAGGGCCTTGACCAGCTCGTCGGCGGTGGCGCAGCGGTCCAGCAGCTCCCCCACGTGCTTCCGGGTGCCGCGCAGCGGTTCCAGGGTGGCCACCCGCTGAAGGGAGTCCCGCCCGGGCAGGTCGAAGATGACCGAGTCCCAGGACGCGGCCGCGATCGAGTCGGCGTACTGGTCGAGGCAGCGGCCCCGGAAGTAGGCCCGGGTGTCCTCCGGAGGATTACTCATCGCCCAGGCGATCTTGGCGTCGGTGGCGATGCGGTCGATGCGCCCCTTGGCCAGCAGTCGGTTGTACAGGCCCTTGTCGGCACGCACATCGCAGTACGGCAGGTCCACCAGGTGCAGCCGGGAGGCGTCCCAGTCCAAGCCGTCGCGGTCCCGGTAGCCGTTGAGCAGTTCCAGCTTCGCCACCCAATCCAGCTCCCGCGACAGGCTCATCGGGTCGGTGGCCAGTCGGGTCAGCACGGACTCCCAGCGGTTGAGCACATCCGCCGTGATGTCGTCGGCGTCGTGGCCGTAACGATCCTCGATGTACTTGCGGGCCTGCTCGCAGTACTCCATCTGCAACTGAACACCCGTCAGTTTACGTCCGGATTGGAGCTTGATCAGGTGGGTGAGCGTCGGGTCGTGGGAGACCTGGTGCAGGGTCTGGACCGGTCCGTCGATCGCGAGGTCGCCGGTGAGGAATCCGTCCTCGATCATGGAGAGCACCAGCGAGGTGGTGCCCAGCTTGAGATAGGTGGAGACTTCCGACAGGTTCGCATCGCCGATGATCACGTGCAGGCGACGGTACTTCTCGGCATCGGCGTGGGGTTCGTCGCGGGTGTTGATGATCGGTCGCTTGAGCGTGGTCTCCAGGCCGACCTCGACCTCGAAGAAGTCCGCGCGTTGGGAGATCTGGAAGCCGTGGGTTCGCCCGTCCTGCCCTATCCCCACCCGGCCGGCGCCGGTGACGACCTGACGGGAGACGAAGAACGGGGTGAGGTGGCGCACGATGTCCGAGAACGGGGTGGCCCGCTGCATCAGATAGTTCTCATGCGTGCCGTAGGAGACACCCTTGTTGTCGGTGTTGTTCTTATAAAGGTTGATCGGCGCCGTGTTCGGCGTGCGGGCGACCTGGTCCGCCGCGACCGCCATCACCGACTCCCCCGCCTTGTCCCAGGCCACCAGGTCCCGCGGGTTGGTGCACTCCGGCGAGGAGTACTCCGGGTGCGCGTGGTCCACATACAGCCGGGCCCCGTTGGTCAAGATGACGTTGGCCAGGCCCACGTCCTCGTCGGTGAGCTGGCTGGCGTCCGCGAGGTCACGAGAGAGGTCGAACCCGCGCGCGTCCCGTAGCGGGTTCTCCTCCTCGAAGTCCCATCGCGCTCGTCGGGCGCGCTGGGTCGCCGCGGCGTAGGCATTGACCACCTGCGAGGAGATGAGCATCGCGTTGGCGTTCGGCTGGCCGGGTACGGACACCCCGTACTCGGTCTCCAGCCCCATGACCCGCCACACGCTCATGAGGTGAGCTTAGGCGCCGCTCCCGGCCACGCCGACCGGCGCCGCTCCCTGCCACGCCGACCGGCGCCGAGCCGCGCCGTCAGGCGCCGTCCCAGCATCACCACGGGGCCCGCGTAGGCCCCAGATCAACGTTGCCACCAGAGCGACGGCTCTCGCGCTTGCGGCCGCCCCCCTGGTCACAACGTTGATCCCCAGCCGACCGGCGCCCGTCCACAGGCCGACTATTGGCCGAGGGATATCCACAGATCTGCGATTACTCCTGGAAGTCGCACCCGACAGCGGCCAAAACTTGGGACATGGAGATCACCCAAGCCCTGCGTAGGTGTGGCGGCGCGGCGCGCTGGAGCAGGCTGTGCGAGCTCGGCGTCCGCGAACGCGACCTTCGCGCCGCGGTCATTGCGGGCCGGGTCAGCAAGACCGGGCGCGGTGGTTATTTTCTGCCCGATGCCCCGCCATGCCTGGTTACCGCACTCATGCTCGGCGGCGTGGCCTCGCACGCGAGCGCGGCCGCGCTGCACGGACTGGCGCTGTGGACTCCGCCGGAGGTCTTCGCCGTCACCGTTGCGCTCGGCACCCGCAAGGCAGCGTACGGGGTAAGAGTTCACCGGGCCGACCTGTCAGAGGGGGATCTGGATCCGCGGCTTTTGATGACCAGCCTGCAGCGAACCCTGCTCGACTGCGGCCGGACGATGCCGTTGATGGAGGCCGTCGTCGTCCTCGATTCGGCACTGCACGGGCACATGATCGGCAGGGCGGCCCTGCGCCGAGCGGCCGAAGCTGCACGTGGCCACGGCGCTACCGCCTTACGCCAAGCGGTGAGTTTCGCCGACGCCCTGAGCGAGTCCGCTCTGGAGTCGGTGCTTCGGCTGCTGCTCGAACTGACAGGGGCCGAGCTGCGAAGCCAGGTGCATGTCGAAGGCGTGGGAGTAGTTGACTTCCTGCTGGACGGTTGGCTCGTGATCGAAGCCGACGGCTTCGCGTTTCACAGCGATCGGCCGGCCTACCGCAACGACCGGCGCAGGGCGAACGCGCTGGCCGAGCGGGGCTACGTCCTGCTGCGCTTCACCTGGGAAGACCTGAAGGACAAGCCCATGTGGGTGCTGGCGCAGGTGGAAGCAGTGCGGGTCCAGGCCGGCCGGCGTCGGCCCGCGAGCAAGGGCGTGACTGGCGGGGCGCGCCCCGGCGGCGGGGGGGCCCCCCGCGGAGCGACCGGGAGTGCCAGCCCACGCCCGGCCGCGGGGGTT
>JBQTII010000082.1:0-30789 GCA_052388275.1 Sporichthyaceae bacterium
GTGCGCCGCAGCCAGCGGTTCGGTGTTGATCGTCAGCGACGACACCGATCTGCTCTCGATGTCGCCCTGGCGCGGTACGCCCGTGCTGACCTCACGCGAGTTCGTCCAGCGCACCGACGCCATGCGCCGGGCACGGCGCCGGTGATGCGGGGCCCCGTGATCGCCACGGCCAGGTCGCGCGCCTCATGAGAACCGCTGGCCTGGAAGGGATCCGTCGCGGCCACGCGGTCAAGACGACCCGTCCGGACAGCACCGCGGTACGACCGGTGCTGTCCAGCGGCTGTTGTCCCGATTCGTCCTGGTCAGGGTGGGCCGCCGGGGGACGGCTTGCGCTGTCTCGGGGACGGGATGCCTACCCGTCAGTATCGTGGACGACGTGGCGATGATGATCGATCCTCCGACCTGGGCCGGGCATGGGCGCTGGTGGTCGCACGTCGCCAGCGACACCTCCTTGGCCGAGCTGCACGCCTTCGCCGCCGCCAACGGGATCCCGTCGCGAGCCTTTGACCGTGACCACTACGACGTCCCCTCCGAGTGGTACGAGGCGATGATCGCCGCCGGCGCCCGGCCGGTCTCGCCCCGCGTGATCGTGGCGGCGCTGCGCGCCGTCGGCCTGCGCACCCCGAAGGTTCCGCTCAGCCTGCGCGCCGCTTCCTGAAGTCGCTCGCGCCCGGGTACCGCGGACGTGGCCATCGAGCCACCGCGGGTTTCGATCGCTCGTGGCCATTCAGGCTGGGCGTCAGCGATTGATATCATCTAGACCAGTTGATATCTTGGAGGTTCGCAGTGGCGAGAACGGTTCTGGATCTGGACGACGCTGCGCTCGCCCGTGCGGCCGCCATTCTTGGCACGACAACCAAGGTTGAGACGGTGAACCGAGCGCTTCGGCTGGTCGCCGAATCCGGGCGCGACGACGCTGCGCGGCAACGCTTCCGTGACCTTGTGCTGGAGCTCAGTGACCAACTTGCCGAGTGCGATGTCCGGGGTCAGGCGTGGCGGTAGGCCGGCTGTACCTGGCCGACAAATCGGCTTGGGAGCAGGCGCGCTACAGCGCGGCCGCCCTTAGCCGGATCGAGGGGTTGCGGGCCGAGGAACGGTTGGCCGTCTGCGTCCTGTCCGTGGCGGAACTGTTGTACTCCGCGCGCGGGTTCGACCAACTTCAACGTCAGCGAATTGATCTGGGCCAATTACCATTCCTGCACCTCACCTCCGACGCCGAACGACGGGTGCCCGAGGTGATGTCCGCCCTGGCGGTCCTCGGTCGTCACCGGCTGCCCATTCCCGACCTGCTCCTGGCCGTGACAGCCCAAGCCGCGGGGGCCGTGGTGCTCCACTACGACTCGGATTTCGAGCGGATTGCCGAGGTCACTGGCCAGCCCCACGAATGGATCATCCCTCGCGGCAGCGGGCATGGCCGCCCACGACCATGACGTGTGACACGGCGGACTCAGCGGGTCAGGCGGATTCGTCCGCGGAAGTGCAGCTCAGGTCGACCCGGGGGCGCTCGCGGGGAGTTGGTCGGCGCGGGCGCGCCAGTTGTCGGGGCGAGGCTGGCGGGGTGGTGTGCCCTCGGACGCCGCGCCGGTTGTCCCCGCTGCCGGTCCGCTAGCGAGCGTCATCCCGGACTCTGCCACCTGCGCGGTCCCCGAACCAGAAGCGGTCTACCGGGGCAGGACGGCGTCGGGTGCCGCCGGCGCGCCTTACCGATCGAGCGGCCGGAGGATGCGGTCGGCGGCGGCGATCACGTGGCGATGGTCGGCGTTCAGGGGTTCCACATCCACGACGCTCAGCGCGTCGATGTCCCACAGCCCGAGCGAACCCCAGTTCGGGTCGTAATAAGACCACCAGCGCACGCCGGCGAATGACCCGCCGTCGTAC
Source organism: Sporichthyaceae bacterium (assembly GCA_052388275.1). Taxonomy (GTDB): domain Bacteria; phylum Actinomycetota; class Actinomycetes; order Sporichthyales; family Sporichthyaceae; genus JBQTII01. Next base: position 1,879 of record JBQTII010000082.1, read on the forward strand.
AGACGTCGAGCCCATTGCTGGGTGATGGCCCGGTCCCGGGTGACCACCCGCGAGGGGCGCAGACCGAGCGCCACCAGACGTACTGCGTCATCGAGGTCGCACACCGCTGCGCCGTCGGCGAGCCGGTAGGTGACTAACGCCTGGACACTGCCAGGCAGCGAGGGCTTGCCGCGGAACATCCCTGCGGTCCAAACCTGCTGGGCGCCGAAGGCCTCGGCCACCGCGCAGAGCGGGTCGTCGCCGAGGTAGAGGGCGTGGTAGCGGTCGGGGTTGTCGATTCGGCTCGCCCCTCTCGACGCGGGCACGTGCAGCGCGTGGCCGGGCGCGGTCGCTCGCGCGTCGAGGAGAGAGGACACGACGCGGTACAGGTCGGTCACGGCCGACTCAGGCGAATGCGCCTTGGCCGAGCGCGTCGATCGCCGTGAGAACCGGTGCGGCTCCGCGCAGCGTCAGGACGTCGATCGGACGGGCCCCACCCAGGTGAGCGTTGCTGCCGCACAGCCACAGACCCGCCTGGTCGGGATGCAGTTCCGCGAGGAGCCGGCCCAAGACATGATCCAGATCGCACACCAGTCGCCGGCTTTCCGGCGAAAGGCGTTCCTTGCCCGATCGCCACCGGGACGGCTGGCTTCGGGCGACGCCGAGCAGGTCGGCCACCACGTTGTTCCCGAGCGCACCGACCACCCGGGCCACGGGAACGTCGGCCGAGTAGCGCGCCGCAGCATCCGGAGCGACCGTGAGGACCGACGGGGCCGCCGCCCGCCTCTTCGGCGTCCGCGCCTTCGGTGCGGGCGTGCCAGCCCTCTGCCTGCGGGATCGCGGTGCGGATCCGGGCTCGGTAGCCGATGCGTTGCGGGCCACGGGTCCCTCCCTGCGTCATCCCCAACGTTACCTGTTGGGTAGATGGTGTCAATCAGACCTCGGAGACGTGGGCGACCGGCCCAGTGCCGGCTGCCTCAACCGGGGTCATCTGACGGCCCGGCACTATTCGCTCGCGGGAGTTGGTCGGCGCGGGCGCGCCAGTTGTCGGGGGCGAGGCTGGTGGGGGTGCCCAGGGTGTGGCGTTGGTCGGGGTGGGTGAGGTAGTACTCGATCTGGTGGTCCAGGCGGCTGGGGCCGACGGAGAGCCAGCGGTTGTCGATGGCCATGGTGTCGCCCTTGTCCCAGCGGTCGCGGCCTTTCCAGGAGAAGAACGCGGTGCGGCCGCGGCGCACGGTGCCGGGTTGACCTTGGAGTTTGAGGGGGACTCCGCCGAGGTTGAAGCGCACATCGTCCCAGTCGATGGTCCACCAGGCTCCGACCCAGACGTGGTGGATGCCCTGGGGGGTCAGGTAGAGCGCGCCGCGTTGGACCTGGCCCAGGGCGATAGGGACGAGGAACGCACCGAGCCAGAGGGCGAAGGGCGCCGCGAACAGGGCGATGCCCCAATCGCGTTGGACCAGGGCGATGATCAACGAACCGGTGGGCCAGGCGACAAACCCGGCCAGCACGACGGTGATCGCGGGGATCGTCCAGGGGGGGCGGGTGATCACCGTCGCCGCGTGCCCGTCGGGGCTGATCCCCAGCGTTGCCCCGCGCCGGTGCAGCACTCGGAAGAACTCGATGCAGGTCCCCACCCCGGCGATGCCAAGGCCGATACCTGCGAGGCCGTAGGTGCCGACGTGGGCTGGTTGATCGCCGCGAAGCGAGAGCCAGACACCTGACCCTCCACCGAGAAGGAACAGAGGCGTCCAGAGGAACACCATCAGCCAGGTCTTCAGGGGCCACTGCGATTCCTGCTTGAGGATTGCGGCCAGGCTCAGCCGGTGTGGCGGGGTCGGATACAGCTCGCTCATCCGAGGAACCCCCCGATCCCTTTGCCGAGGGAGACGACCCCGCCCGCAAGGGCTCCGACCGTGTCGGTGACTGCGTCCAAGCCCTCCGAGACCGCGTGCCCGACATCGGGCCCGTCCTCGAACAGGGAGTCCACGCCCGCGGCGGTGAAGATCCCGAACCCGGTTCCGACCACCGCGCCGACGACGGTGGCCACCCCGGGAGCGGGAATGAATGTTCCGACCACGGCTCCCGTCGCGGTGCCGGCCAGCACGGTGGCGGCGAAGCCGGCGGTTCCCGCGGCGGCGGCTTGGGTGGGGTCCTTGCCGCGCTGGATGTCCGCGGCGACCCCGACCACGGCCAGGGTGGCGCCCAGGCCGCGCCATTCGGTGCTGCGCAGGTGGGCGTCGTCGGCGTGGGCGGCGGCGGTGCGGGCGAGTTCGTCGTGGCGTAGTGCGTCGGCCGAGAGGTCCAGGTAGCGGCCGACGGTCCCCGGCCGGATCGGGGTCGCGGCGGCAGCCGCGCTCAGGCTGCGCGCGGTGCGTCCCGCGTCCGCGGCGGCGCGGGTGAGGTGGCGCGCCCGTTCAGCGGCCAGACCTTCGGGAATCGAGCCGGCCAGGGCAGCGGCGGTGATCGCCCAGGAATGCCCGCGCAGCCCGCGATAGACCCCGGCGAGGGCCTCGGCCGCGTCCGCGAGTTTCTCACGGGCGAAAGCGGCATCGGTGTTGGCGGTGCGCCAGGCGGCGTGCCGGTCGATCGGCGCCGGCGCCGGGGGGTCGGCGCGCAGCACATGGCCCGGTGACCCAGGGCGTGGTGTTGCGGGGTTGAGCGGCCCGAGAGGCAGGGTGCCCAGCGGTGAGAGTCCGAGGGGGTGGTAGCCGCCCGTCGGCATGGGTTGCGGTAGTGGCGCCGCGTCAAGACCCGTGTTCAGGGTGATGTCGGGGGGGTAAATGAGATACCGCTGCACGAAAAGGCCAGCCACGGCGGCGGCAACGCGCAGATCGCTCATCCGGTCCGCGGCGATGCGCACCGCATGGGCGTAGGTCTCTATCTCCCGGCCCAGGGCGATGACCTCTCCGGCCAACTCATCGGCTGCGGCGCCGGTGGCCCGCAGGCGCCCAACCCCGGCGTCGGCCGCGGCGCCCCGCCAGCAACCTTCCGCCTCGGAACGGGACCGCACCACCGTGTCAGCGGCGTGAGTCAGCGCCGGGCCCAGAGTGCGGATCAACCACTCGGACAGCCGAAGAATCGAGAAGTAGTCCCCGGCAATCTCGGTGTCGAGGGCCTGCCCGGTCGCCTCGGGGGTGCTCATGGTGCACCGCTGTGCCTGCGCAGCAGACGGACGAAGTCCTCGCTGACCAGGTCGTCCTGGTCGCGATAGGTCTGGACGACCGCGGCCAGTTTCTCGCCCAAGGCGGCGGTCGCGACCGCGACCTGCGCGGCTGAGGCGGTGGCCACGGAGAGCGCGTCGAGCAAATAGGCGCTCAGCTCGCCGCCGTCCACCGACGTCGGCGCATCGACTCCTGCCTCGTCGAGGCTGTCCGCCGCCTTGTGCAGCCGACCCGCGATCAGGGTCAGGGTGTCCAGGTCCGCCTCGACCTCACCCATCGAGGACTCCCGCCGCACCAGGTGGCTGCGACGCGGGGTGGGGTCGGTCCGGCGCCGCGCCCACCTCGGAGTCGTCGCGGTCGGCGGCGTCGCCCTCGGGGGCGGGTTCTTCTGCGGAATCGGAGGCTTCGCGGTTCGGGCGGCGGTCCAGGAACAGCACGTCGAACGCAACCTCGGTGTGAGCGCTCTGCAGGTCCTTGACCTCCAGCACCACCCAGGGCGCGTCCTCGCGGTAGAAGCGCTCCAACCGGTCCATCGCCGAGTACACGAACAACGCGGTGCGGCCATCAGCGAGTCGCTGCATCTCCAACCGCGCGCGATCACCCTCGACCCCGGTCACCGGGGCGTAGACCACCGGCGGAAACCGCCGCTCCCGCTCCGGTGAGGCGGGCTTCGCTGTTTCGGGCTCAGCGGCAGGCCCTGCGGAGGGCGCCTGATCGTCTGCGCCAGTTGCCCCCGCTACCGGTCCCGGCCCCCTGGTCATCCCCGGACTCTGCCATCTGCGCCGCCGCCGGACCAGGAGTGGGCTACCCGGTCAGGGCGGCGAGTTCGGCGGTGAGGTTGGCGCGGGCAGCTGCCTCCCAGCGCGCGGATCCGGTCGGGGTGCGGAACAGGGCGGGTGCGCCGAGGAGCCGCCGCAGGACGGCGGCGCGACCGGGGCGGAACTCGTCGTCGCCGACGTGGGCGTACTCGGCGCGGACCGCGGTGGTGTAGCGCCGATAGGCCGGGGGGTCGGCGGCCAGGATCGCGAGGTCGGCGTCGGTCAGCACGGCGCCGTTGCGGTCCTGCGGCGCGGGGTCGTGGGTGGCGCTCAGTTCCACCAGGCGGGCCACCTCCTCGACCAGGGCGGCGGGCAGACCGGCGTCGCCAAGCTCGGCGCGAGCCAGGGCCGCGCTGCGGGCCTCGTCATCGGCGCGGCCCTCGTAGATCGCGTCGTGATACCAGGCGGCCAGGCGCACCGCGTCGGGATCCGCCGCGTGCGCCGCGAGGTCATCGACGTGACGCAGGACCGCGCCCAGGTGCTCCAGGTCGTGATAGCGCCGGTGCGGCTGCGCCCACCGCGCGGTCAGGACGTCCGCGTTCACCGCGCCCGCGGCGCCGACGCGGGTGAGCAGCTCCGCCCACTGGCGCGCCAAGTCGCTGCTGTCCATCCGGCGTTACCTCCGTCAATTGTGGCCTCGGCGACCCCGGGTGATCTTCACACCGTCACCTGCATTTCGCACGGACCGGACAGACTCCGGTCAGCTGCCCGCCGGATCGGGCTAGCCTCGCAGCGAGGAGCGTGATGGACCGCCGGACGTTCGTGCGCACGACCGCCGCAGTCGGCGGGGGCCTCGCCGTGGGCGGATCGCTGTGGCGCGCGGTCGCCGCGCCCACCTCAGTGCCGGCGATGGCGCCGGTAGCCGGGGTCTACGGCGCCCTGGGTGAGGCGGACGCCAACGGCCTTCGCCTGCCCCCGGGCTTCACCAGCCGCCTCGTTGCGCGCTCGGGGCAACGGGTGCCCGGCACCGACTACACCTGGCATCCGGCGCCAGACGGCGGCGCATGCTTCGCCGACGGAACCGGATGGATCTACGTCTCCAACTCCGAGATCGAGGGCAGCGGCGGGGTCGGGGCGCTGCGCTTCGCCGCCGACGGTTCGATCCGCGACGCCTACCGGATCCTGGCGGGGACCAATCGCAACTGTGCCGGCGGCGCGACGCCGTGGGGTACCTGGCTCTCGTGTGAGGAGGTGCCGCGCGGCTACGTGTTCGAGACTTACCCCGGCGGGACGGTGGCGGCAATCCGCCGCGATGCGCTGGGCCGCTTCAACCACGAGGCCGCCGCCGTGGACCCCATCCGCCGCTGCATCTACCTGACCGAGGACGAAGGCGACGGGTGCTTCTACCGCTTCGTTCCCGCCGTATGGCCGCTGCTGGACGTCGGCCGGCTGGAGGTGCTGTGCGGCCAGGCCGATACCGGAACGATCACCTGGCAGAGCGTGCCGGACCCCGAGGCCATAGATGTTCCGACGCGTCGTCAGGTATCGGCGGCCAAGCACTTCGACGGTGGTGAGGGCTGCGTCTACGGCGCGGATTCGGTGTGGTTCACCACAAAGGGTGACAACCGGGTCTGGCGCCTCGACGCGGCCCGCGAGGTCCTTGCGGTCGCCTACGACGACGAGATGTTCGACGGGTCCGCGCCGTTGGTCGGGCCGGACAACATCACCCGGTCGCAGTCCGGGGACCTGTTCGTCGCCGAGGACAAGGGCCGGATGGAGATCTGCGTGATCACCCCGACCGGCCTGGTGTCCAGCTTCGTCCGACTTGTCGGGCACGCCGCCTCCGAACTCACCGGACCCGCGTTCAGCCCCGACGGTCGCCGGCTGTACTTCTCCTCGCAACGGGGTCGGCGAGGGCTGGACTCCGACGGTCACACCTTCGAGGTCACCGGCCCGTTCCGTGACCTGACGCCCCAAGCGGCCGGCTGACCCCCCTCGTCCGGTCGTTGCGCCGATTGCGTGGATCTCCCGCGTGCGCCTGCGGCGATAGGTGATCATTGCTCAGGATGACGTGCCCTCACGGCACGCGAGCGGGGGAGTTCATGGATCGGCGGGCATTCCTGCGTGCAGCGGCGGGCATTGGCGGCGTGGCTCTGGCCACGCCGCTTTGGCGTGCGAGCGCCGCCGTGGCCGCACCCGGCAGTAACCCGTCGCCGGTCGTGGGGCCCTATGGCCCGCTGAGCCCGCCCGACGCGCGCGGCCTTCGTTTGCCCGCCGGATTCACCAGCCGCATCGTGGCGCGCAGTGGCGAGCGGGTGCCCGGCACCGGGTATAGGTGGCACGACGCACCGGACGGCGGCGCGTGCTTCCCGGACGGCGCCGGCTGGATCTACGTCTCCAACAGCGAAGTCCCGGACCGTCGCGGAGGAGTGTCGGCCGTGCGCTTCGACGCGGCCGGATCGGTCGTCGACGCCTACTCCATCCTGTCGCGCACCACCATGAACTGCGCCGGCGGCGCCACCCCATGGGGAACCTGGCTCTGCGGCGAGGAGTTCCCCCGCGGATACATCTGGGAGACCTTTCCCCAGGGCGACCGGCCGGCGATCCGGCGGGCGTCCATGGGCCGCTTCACCCACGAGGCCGCCGCGGTCGACCCGGTGCGCCAGTGCGTGTATCTGACCGAGGACGAACCGAACGGGCGCTTCTACCGCTTCGTGCCCGACGCCTGGCCCAACATGGCGCGTGGGCGTCTGGACGTTCTCGTCGCCCCCGCGGGATTCGACCTGCCGATCACCTGGGCGCCGGTCCCCGACCCGCGTGGTGAACAAACTCCGACGCGGTTTCAGGTGCCTGGATCGAAGAAGTTCCGCGGCGGCGAGGGCTGTGTGTACGGCGACGACAAGGTCTTCTTCACCACCAAGGGCGATGACCGGGTCTGGGCCGTCGACGTCGCCAACGACCGGCTCAAGGTCATCTACGACGCCGCAACCTTCGGTGCCTCCGCCCCGTTGACCGGGGTCGACAACATCACGCGCTCGGACGCAGGGGAGCTGTTCGTCGCCGAGCAGCGCGAGACGATGGAACTTGTCCTGATCAGCGCGGACAACAGCGTGTCGACCTTCCTGAAATTGACCGGACACGACGAGTCCGAGATCGCCGGGCCCGCGTTCAGCCCCGACGGCACCCGGCTCTACTTCTCCTCTCAGCGCGGTCGCCGTGCCCGCGAGGACGACGGCGTCACCTTCGAGGTGCGCGGCCCGTTCCGCCAGACGCCGCCTTCCTAGAATTCTGACGTGGCGTCAATTCGGGGGGTCCGGAGTCTCCGCAAGGATGTCCTCGGCGTCGAGGATGCGGTAGGCGTAACCCTGTTCGGCGAGGAAACGCTGACGGTGCGCAGCGAAATCCTGGTCCACGGTGTCCCGGGACACGATTGCGTAGAAGCGTGCGGTGCGCCCGTCCATCTTGGGGCGCAGCACCCGGCCCAGGCGTTGGGCCTCCTCCTGGCGCGAGCCGAAGGTGCCGGAGACCTGGATCGCGACGGTGGCCTCGGGCAGGTCGATGGAGAAGTTGGCGACCTTGCTCACCACGAGCACCCTGATCTCGCCCTGGCGGAAGGCCTCGTAGAGGCGCTCACGCTCCTTGACGGTCGTCTCGCCCTTGATGATCGGTGCATTCAGGCGCTCGCCTAGGGCGTCGAGTTGTTCCAGGTACTGGCCGATGACCAGGATCTGTTCCCCGGGGTGACGTCCCACCAGCGCTTCGACGACCTTCGCTTTAGACGCCGCCGTGGAGGCCAGCTTGTAGCGCTCCTCGGCCTCGGCGGTCGCGGTGAGCAGGCGCTCGTGATCGGTGAGGGTGACGCGGACCTCGACGCAGTCGGCCGGGGCGATGTAACCCTGCGCCTCGATGTCCTTCCAGGGCGCGTCATAGCGTTTGGGGCCGATCAGGGAGAACACGTCGCCCTCGCGGCCGTCCTCGCGGATCAGCGTTGCCGTCAGCCCGAGGCGGCGACGGGCTTGCAGGTCCGCGGTCATCCGGAAGATCGGCGCGGGCAGCAGGTGCACCTCGTCGTAGATGACCAGGCCCCAGTCCCGGGCGTCGAAGAGCTCAAGGTGGGCGTAGACGCCTTTGCGCTTGGTGGTGAGCACCTGATAGGTCGCGATCGTCACCGGCCGAATCTCCTTGCGCGCGCCTGAGTACTCCCCGATCTCGCCTTCGGTCAGGCTCGTGCGCTTGAGCAACTCCGTGCGCCATTGGTGGGCGGAGACGGTGTTGGTGACCAGGATCAGCGTGGTGGCTTTGGCCTCGGCCATGGCAGCCGCGCCCACCAGGGTCTTGCCCGCGCCGCAGGGCAGCACGATCACTCCCGACCCGCCGTGCCAGAAACCGGTGACGGCATCGCGCTGATAGGTGCGCAGCGACCAGTCGGAAAAGTCCAGCTCAATCGGGTGTGCCTCGCCGTCGACGTAGCCGGCCAGATCCTCGGCGGGCCAGCCGACCTTGAGCAGGACCTGCTTGAGGTGCCCGCGCTCGGAGGGGTGTACCGAGACCATGTCCGGTTCCAGCCGCGAGCCGACCAGCGGCGCAACCTTCTTGCTCCGCAGCACCTCCTCGAGCACCGGGCGGTCGGTGGTGGACAGGACCAGCCCGTGCACCGGGTGCTTCTCCAGGCGCAGGCGGCCGTAGCGCGCCATCGTCTCCGCCACGTCGACCAGCAACGAGTGCGGGACCGCGTAGCGCGAGTACTTCAGCAGCGCATCAATGACCTGCTCCGCGTCGTGCCCGGCGGCCCGCGCATTCCACAGCCCGAGCGGGGTGAGCCGATAGGTGTGCACATGCTCGGGGGAGCGCTCGAGCTCGGCGAACGGCGCGATTGCCCGGCGGCACTCCTGCGCCAGTTCGTGGTCGACCTCGAGCAACAGGGTCTTGTCGGACTGCACGATCAGGGGGCCGTCGGTCATCCGAACATTGTCCCGCATGCTCAGCGCTCTGGCTGCCGCGCTCAGCCAGCCCAGACGATGGTGCGAACGACGAGGGTCTCGATTGCCTCATCAAGGCGAAAAGCGAGGATTCCCTTCATAAACTCAGGCTACGCCGCCCAGGCTCAGGCCGGGGGAAGGAACGGACGCGGGTCGAAGTAGTCGCGCCAGGCGGAGATCTTGCCGCCCGTGACGACGAACGTCCCGGCGACGTCCAGGGACATCAGGCGACCGGAGGCGCCCTCCAGGTGATCGACGCGTTCGGTAATGACGTTGCCGCCGGTGTCGGCGGCGCAGGCGATCAGGTCGACGACCACCGACTCCAGCGCGAAGCCGTCGATGAAGGACTGCATGAAGGCCTTGATCTCGACGAGGCCATTGGCGGTGGGCAGGCCGGTGTTGCTCCAGATCGCGTCGTCGGTGAAATGGTTCTCCAGAGCCGCGATGAGGTTGCCGGGCTTGGCCATGCCGTCGAAGAAGGACTGGACGACGGACTGGGCGTCGGACATGGGGACTCCATGGGTCGTGAGCGTCGTTGACGGTCCGAGCTTGCCACGACACCCCCGCAGGAGGGAATCAGGCGTCGGCGACGGCACTGATCCGAATCACCGAGAACGAACGGATCCGGTTCTGGCGGTGATCGAACGCGCGCAGAACAGCGCCTTCGACGGCGATCGGGTCGACGATGCGGTCGGTGGCGGTGCCGTCGTCGCCGACGTAACTGAGCCACACCGAGGACCCGACTTGCGCCGCGGTGCGCAGGCGCTCCAGGGTCGCGGTGGTGCCCGGCCGGTCATTGATCTGACGTAGCGTCGCATCGGGGCCGGACAGGCGGGCCCCGACCACGGTGGCCCGTTCACCGGCGCGCAGCGCCCGCACGGCGGCGGCCTGCAGCTGCGGGCTGGGGGTCGGGCGGTCGGCGAGGACGGGGCGGGGCGCCGAGCGCGGGGGAGTGCGCCGCGAGTCGGGCCGGCGCAGCACGACCGCCCCGGAATTGGACTCGGCGGCGGGGGCATAGCCGAGTTCGCGCAGCCGCCCGAGCAAGGTGTCCACGCCGACCCCCGCCACGACGACGGTCGGTGCCAACCGGCGCAGGCCCAGCTTGGCCGCACGTTTGTCGTTGACCAGTTCGGCCAGCACGCTCTCGTCATCGCAGCGCAGGTAGGCCTCGGCGGTGCCGACGCGGATCCGGCCGTGCCGGCGCGCGACGTCGTCGATCAGGTAGGTCAGCGGTTGCGGGACCGGGGTGGATGACGCACGCGCGAACAGGGCGTGCAGGTCCGTCGCCGCCCGGCCGGCATCCAGGGCCCGGCGGATCGAGGCGTCGCTGAACCGGTAGACCGTCGCCCCGCCGGTGGACTCGACGTCGGCGCAGAGCGCAAGTTCCGCCGCCAGGGAGCGCACCAGTGGGCCGGGTGCCACGGCGGTCAGGTCGGCCTGAATCAGGACGTGCTCCAGCGGCGTGGGAAGCGCTGCGTTGAGCTTGGTCGCTGCCAACTCGGGATCGCCCGCCAGGAGTGCGCGCCCGAACTGCGACAGTGCCGCGCGCCCGCATACCCCGAGCGCCTCGGCCTCGACGAGCGTGGCGGGCACCAGATCCGCGCGCAGGACGGCGCCGCGGCGCGGACGCCACCAGGTCAGCCGGGCGATCAGGTCCCCGGCGGTCGCGGTCCCCCCGGCCGGCAGGGCGGCCAGTTCCCCGAGCACGCCCCGGCGGATCTCCGGGGCCAGCGCGCGGTCCAGGTCACGGCCGAGGGCGCAGGCGGGCCGGTCGGAGGTGTCGACGACGTTGCCGACCAGGTGCGCAACGCGACTGGTCGCCAGCCAGGCCGCGGCCAGCGTGCTCCACCGGCGGCCGGTGTTCATCGCCAGCCAGCGGTCGAACTCCGGGGTCGGTGCGAAGCGTTCGGGGTTGGCGCCGTCGGCGGCGAGCAGACCCGCGACGAAGGCGGTTTCCACGAGCTGGACGGCGCGGGGGGGATCGAGGTCGAAGGTGGACGCTGCGCGGCGAAGCTCGCGCACCCCGAGCCCGCCGCCGGTGCGCAGGACCGCGGGCGGATCCAGGGCCCACGCACTGAGCAGGTCCTCGATTTGGCGGACGAAGGTCATCGCCGATCCGGCCGCGGTGCGCTCCACGACGTCGACTGCGATGTGACGAACCGTCAGGGGCGGGGGCGCGGTGGCCGGAGCAGGATGCAGCGCGCCGCCGCGCAACGTCACGGCGATCTCGGCGGGTAGCACAGCTCGTTCGGCGTCGATGGCGATCAGGATTCCGTGCGCCAGCAGCCATTCCAGGGCGGTGCTCGCCGTGCTGGCATCGACCTCGCGGTCCGCGCGCCCGACGGTGCCGACGCCGCCGCGGGCGTCGAGGTCGCTCAGCAGAGCGCGGGCGGCCTCGGGCGCCTGCGCCAGCAATGCACCAAGATTTCGAGGATCCGTCAGATGACGTCGCAGCGTTTCCAGGGCACTGGGCGCGTCCGGGGTCGTGGGCAGCCCGAGATCGCGCAGCAGTCGCTGTAGGCGTCCGGTCGGGTATCCGGCGGCGGCCTGAATCAGCGGCGGCCCCGTGCCCCCAGGTCCCGGGCCGAGCACCTCGCGGACGGTCCGCACGACCCGCAAGCTCTCCTCCTCGCCCCAGATCAGAGCACGCTCACGTAGTCGCGCCAGGGCCGCGTCGACCTCGGCAGAGGTCGCCGGGACGAGGTCGTGGACCCGCGCGACCGTCGTGGTCTCGGGGGAGTGCGCGACGGCGTCGAGCACCTGCAAGGTGAAGCGGTCCAGGCAGTCCAGGGCCCGGGCGACCGAGGCCCGCGTGGTGGCACGGGCGACCAGGTTCGTCATATCCGTCGGCACGGGTGAGACCAAATCCGGCCGGGTTGCGAGCAGCGCCGCCAGGGAGTCGTCGTCGCGGGCGCGGAGCTCGTCGGCGAGGGTGCGCGCGGGCGCGGCCGGCATGGTGCTCATCCGATCCAATTTACGCGACGAGGTAAGGGTGTCCGACTCTGCGGCCTGCCGCCGAGTGTTGATGCGCCAGACGGGCGAAGATGAGCGCGTGCGTTTGCGCCGCGAGGACTCCAGCTTCGACCGCTTCACCGAGCGGTGGGACGCAGTCGCGCGGGTGGGCTGGGAATGCGCGACGCTCGCGATGCTCTCCCTCGGGGTCCTGGTCCTGGGCCACTGGCTGTGGCTGGTGGCTTTGGCGATGGTGGTCCGTTCCGGGTTCTGGGAGATCGAGGACAAGGTCCGGGCGATGCTCGGCATTCCCTTGCTCGTGTTGGGTACCGCGATCGGCTGGGCCTGGATCGCCGCCACGCAACTGCAGGAATCTGAGCGTTCCAGCACCCGGCTGGCCACCGCCGGACACGAACTCGGAGAGAGCCTGCGCGCGATGCCGCTGCTGTCCGGGTGCCTCGCGGCGCTCTACCTGGCCTATGCGTTGGTCCGGGACTATCGCGCCGACTAGTCTCACCACCGTCCCCGACGAGATTCAGGCGAGGTCTGCGTGCCCACCGGCAAGGTCAAGTGGTTTGACAAGGAGAAGGGCTTCGGCTTCCTGTCCCAGGAGGAGGGGCCCGATGTCTTCGTGCATGCCGACGCGCTCCCGGCGGGCACGCTGGACCTCAAGGCGGGCGCTCGAGTCGAGTACGGCATCGTGGCGGGCCGCCGCGGTGACCAGGCCCTGCAGGTGCGCGTGCTGGATCCGTTGCCCTCGGTGTCGGCCGCAAGCCGTAAATCGCCGGACCAGATGGCGGTGCTGCTGGAGGACCTGATCAAGGTGCTCGACGGTCTCTCGAACGCCTACCGCCGCGGTAAGCACCCTGGCGGTCCCGACGGCGCGAAGATCGCCGCGGTGCTGCGCGCCGTCGCCAACGACGTCGAGGCTTAGACCTCAGGCCTCAGGTGTCAAGCCGTCGGGGCTGGGCTGTGCTGGGCTCGCACGACGCTTGGCGGCGCGGGCCTCACGGGCGGCCCGCAGGGTCATCACGGTGAACCCGATCATGATCCCGCCGGCGATCCCGAAGCCGACGTCCCCGCGCAGCGGCAACGCGATGCCCAATGCCCCGCCGGCGACCCACGCCAGCTGCAGGCGGGTCTCGCTGCGCGCGAAAGCCGACGAGCGCACGTCCTCTTCGACGTCGCGCTGGATCATCGCGTCCAGGCCGAGCTTGCCCAGAGTCTGCGCGAATCCGACGATGAAACCGGCCGCCAGCACCGTCCCCACGCTCCACCAGATCGTGGCGGTCAGGATCGCGGTGGTCTCCGCGAACACCATGGCGACGAGCATCGGTTCGGGGCCGCGATCGCGCAGCAGCGCGCCGACCGCAGAGCCGAGCGCACTGCCGACCCCGACCGCGGCGATGACCAGCGCGAGAGCAGTGGTGTCGTCCAGGCCTCCGATGGGGTCCTTGCGCAGCAGGAAGGCAAGGAACAGCGTCAGGAAACCCGAGAGCGCACGGAAGGCCATGTTGGCCCGCAGACCCATCTCCACCGACGGCCCGACGTAACGCGCGGCGACGCGCGGATTGCGACCGGGAAGAGGCTGGCCGTCGAGGGCCGCCGGGCGCTCGTCGGCAGCGGAGTCGATGCGCTTGGGCAGCCGCACCGACAAGATCGCGCCCGCGACGAAGACCACGAAGGCCGCGCGCAGTGTCCAGGCCGGGCCCAGCGTGGTGTTGACCGCGATGCCGCCCGTTGCGGCGACCAGGGTGGCGCTGAGCCCCGCGATGTTCATCACCGAGTTCGCCCGCACCAGCGGCATGGTCGGTGGCAGGACCCGGGTCACCCCGGCGGCCTTGGTCACGCCGTAGGCGCGCGAGGAGACCAGGACCCCGAAGACAGCGGGATAGAGCCACAGGTCCGCGTCCTGCACCGAGCCCGCCATCGACCACACCAGGAACGCGCGCACGGCGAAGGTGACGGCGAGCGCGTAGCGGCGTCCGGACCGGAAGCGGTCCAGCATCGGGCCGATCAGTGGCGCCAGCAGGGCGAACGGGACCATCGTGATCAGCAGATACAGCGCGACCCGGCCCCGGGCCTCGCCGGGGGAGACCGAAAAGAACAGGCTGCCGGCGAGCGCGATCGTCACCAGCATGTCGCCGGCTGCGTTCGCCCCGGAGAGCTCGGTGAGCTTGGCCATCCCGGACTCGCCGGCGCCGTGGGCGTTGGTCGCCTTGCGAACCGTGCGGCGGGTGGCCTTGCCGGCGCGCACGCTCGCGGCGGCGGTGCGGGCAGCGAAGGCCCGCAGGTCCGCCGCGGCGGTCCGCGCCGGCGGACCGGCCTCGATCGGCGGCGCAGGTGGGCCCATGACGTGGCGATCGTGCGCCGGCCCGACGCCCTGACCGGATTTCGGTGGCCTGCCCATTGGCCACTGACCCCGTTGCTCCACGTGCCTATCCTGCCCTCTAGGTCTTCACGAAGTCTTCAAAGCCCGTCGCCGGCTGCTCGCACCGGATCAGCATCCATACGGTTGAATCAGAGGCTGCCCCGCCGTTCACCTACCCGGAGTGCCCGTGACCACCACCAAGAGCCGCCGTGTGGGCCTGGACCCCGCCTGCGCGGAGGCGATCGAGGCGGCCAGGGAGGCCGCCCTGGCCGGGGCGCCCGGCGAGGTCGGCGAGCACCTGGGAGTCGAGCACGAGGACGAGCGGGTGGCCACCCACCGGTTCGCGTGCCTGCATCCGGGCTATCGCAGCTGGCACTGGGCCGTCACCGTGGTGCGGGCCAGCCGGGCCAAGGGGGCCACCATCGCCGAGGTTGTGCTGCTGCCCGGCGCTGACGCCGTCCTCGCGCCCCCGTGGGTGCCCTGGTCCGAGCGCCTGCAACCCGGGGACATCGGGCCCGGCGACATCCTGCCGACGGCGCCCGACGACGATCGTCTCCAGCCCGGGTTCACCGACGCGGCCGGGACCTCCTTCGCGCCCGCCGCCGGCGAGGTCGACCCCGGTGAGTCGACTGTGGTGGCCGCCGAGCTCGGCCTGGGTCGCCACCGCGTGCTCTCACCCCTGGGCCGCGCGGACATCACCGACCGCTGGTACTGCGGCGAGCGCGGCCCGCAGGCGCCCGCCGCTGTTGCCGCGCCCGGGCAGTGTTCGACGTGTGGGTTTCAGCTGCCGCTGGCCGGATCGCTGGGCCGGGTTTTCGGTGTCTGCGCCAACGAATACTCCCCGGATGATGGCCGGGTGGTTTCCCATGACCACGGCTGCGGGGGTCACTCCGAGGTGGTGGCGATCCCGGCCGCCTTGGCCGAGCGTCCCGAGCTGCTCCTCGACGAGTGGGAATACGACCAGGTCGACGTGCGCACCGCGGAGGCCATCGAGGTCGTCCAGGCCCCCGCTGTGGTCGACGACGCGCAGCAGTAAGCGGCTTGGCTGCACTCAGCCTGGCTGTTCGCTCCGCGCGTTTGCCCGCCGGGCGGCCGTGCGGGCGGCGATGCGCTTGCGAGTGAGGAACCAGCCCCACAGCCCGAGGCCGAGCCCGGCCAGCGCGGTGAACGGCCACCACTCGTTGCCGTGCTCCTCAAGCTTGGGATAGGTGAATACCAGCACCACGAAGGCGATGGCCCACAGGATCGTCCCGACCCCGATCACCAGCGAGTCGTCGATCTCCAGCGGCTCCGGATCCGGGCGCCGCGCCGCCTGGGTGCTGCGCGCTGCTCGTTTTCCGGCCACGGCGCCACCCGAGACATGGACGTGGCCGACGGGGCGTGTGGGAGCGCCTGTCGTCAGTTCGGTACGCCTATCAGCCCGCCCCCGGGCTGATAGGCGTACCGAGCGGATGTCGGCCCCGGGGGGCGGGGGAGCCACCGGGGCCGCGGGGAATATCTCGTTGACCTGCGGGTTAACGTGAAGTGAGACGGATGGGAGGGATGCACGGGTGAGCCCCACGTTTCGCTCCCTGCGCATCCCGAACTACCGGCGTTACGCCGCCGGGATGGCCGTGTCCAACACGGGCAGCTGGATGCAGCGCGTCGCACAGGACTGGCTGGTGCTCCAGCTCTCCGGCGGCAGCGCCCTCGCGCTCGGCATCACCACCGCCCTGCAGTTCGCCCCGCTCGCGCTGTTCGGAATGGTCGGCGGACTGCTCGCCGACCGGTACTCCAAGCGGCACCTCCTGCTGGTGACCAACGCCGTCATGGGGCTGACGGCGCTGATCCTCGGGGTCCTCGCGCTGACCGGGACCGCCCAGGTCTGGCACGTGTACGCCCTCGCGTTCGCCCTCGGGGTGGGCGCGGCGCTGGACACCCCGGCCAGGCAGTCCTTCGTGGTGGAGATGGTCGGCCCGGCCGAGGTCTCCAACGCCGTCGGCCTGAACTCCGCGTCGTTCAATGCGGCCCGCATCGTCGGCCCGGCGACCGCGGGCCTGTTGATCGAGGCACTGGGCGGCACCGGGTGGGTGTTCATCCTCAACGCGCTGACCTACGCCGCGCCGATCTTGGCGCTGCGGGGGATGGACACCGGAGCGTTGCAGACCCCGCCGCGCACCCCGCGCGCCCGCGGGCAGCTGCGCGAAGGCGTGCGCTACGTGCGCTCGCGCCCGGACCTGCTCGCGGTGCTGGCCATTGTCTTCTTCGCCGGCACTTTCGGGCTGAATTTCCAGATCACCAACGCGCTGATGGCCACCAAGGAGTTCGGGCTCGGGGCCGGGGAGTTCGGACTGCTCGGCACGGTGTTCGCGGTGGGTTCGCTGGCCGGCGCTCTGCTCGCCGCCCGCCGCCGGGTCGTCCGGGTGCGCCTGGTGGTGGGTGCCGCGATGGTGTTCGGGCTGCTCGAGATCGTGTTGGGCCTGATGCCCAACTTCACCTGGTACGCGCTGATGCTGGTGCCGACCGGGGTCGCCGCGCTGACTGTGCTGACCGCGGCGAATGCGTGCGTGCAGGCCACCGTCGCCCCGGAGTTGCGCGGGCGGGTGATGGCGCTCTACATCGTCGTCCTGTTCGGCGGGACGCCGTTCGGGGCGCCGACGGTGGGCCTGATCGCCGAGGCCTTCGGCCCGCGGTGGTCGGTCGTCATCGGTGGGGCGGTCACCGCGCTGGCCGCCGCGATCGCCGGCCTACTGCTGGCTCGGATCACAAATATCAGCGTTCGTCCGCGAATGTTCCCCAGGCCACGACTCGAGTTTGCGCGCAGTCTCCTCGACATCCCCAAGTGAGTCTTGCTCGTTGTGCATGATGTCGAGCATGCGCTCACTTGCCTTCGCTGCCGCCGCCGCTGTTCTGCTGACCACCGCACAGTCTGCGGGGTCCGTCACGACGTCGCCCGTCGCTGAAGCTGACGCGGCGTCGGTTGCGCTGGCGCCCACCAACCCGGCGAACCCGTTCTCCGACCCGGTGTTCTACCCGTTGCGGGAAGAGGCGCAGGTCGGGTGTGGACACAGCAACCCCGAGTGCGTTCGCCCGCACAACTTCTGGACGCAGATCCTCACCCCCAAGGGCCAGTCGGACACCGCGAGTACCTCGACGGCGCAGGTCCGCTCGATGGGTGCCGGCATTGCGCACATCGGCGAGGCCAACGGTGATCCGTGCCCGACGGCGGACAGTTCCTTTGGAACCTGGGTATGGGTAGATCATGGCGGCGGGGTCATCTCCCGCTATGGACACCTGAGCCGGATCCTGATCACCGAGGGTCAGTTGATCCCGCCGGGGCATCCGCTCGGCGTCGTCGGCGCGACCGGCAAGGGCAGCACCTGCTTCCGCTCCTACCTGGACTTCCAGTTGCGCGCCAAGGGTGTGCGCGGGGACGACTTCGAGTTCCCCACGCTGACGGCCTGTGACATGGGCGCGCGCGAGACCTGGCCGGCCGGCTTCACCGCGGCCGAGCCCGGGGGACCGTTCGGCACCTGGAACGCGGTCCCCAAGGGCACCGACGCACCCGCGAACTCCGACGACTGCTTCCCGACGACCGTCCCGGCGACCACCGGTGCGCCCACGGGGGTCGCCCTGGTCCCGGCCGGAAAGGGCAAGCTCAAGGTCACCTGGACCGCCGCCCCGGCCGGCGTCGACATCGTCCGGCTGGAGTTCGCCAAGTTCCGGCCGAACAAGCCCGCCAACAAGTGGGAGGCCCAGCACGAGTCCAACTGGCGTGACCGCGGCGGTAGCGCGACGGGCTCCACGTTCAGCAGGCTGAAGTCCGGCACCAAGTACCGGGTGCGGGTGCACTTCCACACCGCCGGGGTGGGCTGGAGCAAGTCCAGCTCCTTCGTGTCCGCCACCGCCAGGTAGCGCAGCTGCGGAGCGGTCCGCCCGGCTGGTGTCAGCGGTAGATTCGCCGGAGTGACCAGCCGCAATCGCACCCTCATCACGGCGGTTCTGGCCGCGCTGGTCCTCGTGGTGCTCGCGGCAGCCTTGCTGTGAGCACGAATGCAGGCGGCTGGAGCGGGTAGGGGTGGGAAGCTTGGGGCGGAGCCGGCCTGCGGCGCCGAGGGGACGGGGAGGCCTGTGCTGATGGCGGAATCCCTGCCCGCGGCGCTCGCCGAGCTCCGCGAACTGCTCCTGGACCCCGGGCTGACGAAGGCCGTCGCGGCGGGCAGACGTCACGGCGCAGCCCCGCCACCCTGGCGCCGGGTCGAACTGCGCCCGGTCCAGGGCAAAGCCGGGCCGGTCCTGCAAGAGGTGTGCTACGACGCCCGCGCTGCCTATACCCGCAACCTCGACTACCCGGAGCCGGCCGGCGCCGCCCTCGATGAGCTTCTCGCCGCGGGGTTCGGCAGCTGGCATGTCGCCACCGCCGCGGGCACCGTTCAGGTCCGGGTGACCAAAAAGGGCCACGCGCAGGTACACCGCGCCGCGGCGATTCCGGCCCCGGGCATGACGCTCGCGGCCACGCCGTCACCCGCCCCGCGCCCAGGACCGGCGACGGTCCCGGCCGTGCCGGCCGAGGCGGCTACGCACGATCGCGTCAAACCACGCCTGATCGACCCCGGCGATCCGCTCTTCGACGTCCTCGGAGCGACGGCCGCCAAGCGCCGTCAGGTCGATGCGTTCCTGCGCCTGCTCGCCCCGACGTTGCCCGCCGTGGCTGAGCGTGACCCGCTGCAGATCGTCGACCTGGGCTGCGGCAACGCCTACCTCTCCTTCGCGGCCCACCGCTACCTCGCCGGCCTGCGCGCCGACCGCGCGGGCGTGGCGTTGACCGGCGTCGACATCAAGGCTGCGGCCCGTGAGCGCAACACCACGATCGCCGCCCGCCTCGGCGCGTCGCAGGCGGTGCGTTTTGTTGAGGGCACGATCACCGGCGCCGACCTCCCGGTCGCCGACATTGCCCTTGCCCTGCACGCGTGCGACACCGCCACCGACGAGGCCCTGGCCCGGGCGGTGCGCTGGCAGAGCCCGGTGATCCTCGCCGCGCCCTGCTGTCATCACGAAACCGCCGCGAGGATCCGAGCGGGCGAGGTGCCCCCCCCGTATCCCGCGCTCACTCGGCACGGGATCCTGCGCGAGCGCCTGGCCGATGTGCTCACCGACGCCCTACGTGCACTGGTGCTGCGCCTGCTCGGCTATCGGGTCGACGTGGTGGAGTTCATCGGCGGTGAACACACCGCCCGCAATATCGCGATCCGCGCGGTGTTCACCGACGCACCGGCCGAACCGTCGCAGCTGACGGAGTATCACGATCTGGTCGCGTCCTGGGGACTGCGGCCACACCTGGTGTCTCTACTGCATCATGAACTGATGCAGCGTCATGGAGGACGTTGGTGATCGGCAAGCTGGCCTCCGCTGTCTTCGCTTCCCCTAAGCGGTTGCTTCTCGTCACGGGCGTGGGCGGGGTCGTTGCCCTGGGCGGATTCTCCGCGCTCACCGACGATCTCGCGGGCGGGGTCGCCGGGGCTTCCGAGAACACCGTGGTGTTCCAGTTCCAGGACAACCGGATCACCGAGTCCAGCGGCCTCGCGGTTTCCGCGCGGCACCCCGGCATCGTCTACACCCACAACGATTCCGACGACGGTCCGATTCTGTACGCCGTCAACTCTTCCGACGGTGAGACCGCGGCGACGCTCACCCTCGATGGCGCCCCGGCCCGCGACTGGGAGGCGATGGCTCCCTGCAGCGACGCCGGCCAAGACGTGCTCTGGGTGGCAGACATCGGCGACAACATCGAGGCCTGGAAGACCTACCGCTTGCTGCGGGTTCCCGAGCCAGACCGACTGCGCACGGGCAAGGTCGAGTTCTCGCTGCACGAGATGCGCTACGCCGACGGCAAGGCCCGCGACGCCGAGGCGCTGCTGTGTCACCCGAAAACCGGGCGGCTCTACGTCGTCACCAAGGCGGCGGCTGCCGATGCTGGGGTGTACGAGGGTCCGGAGCGGATGCGTACCGACGCGGTGAACATCTTCCGCCGGATTGCGGGCGCCCCCGGCGGGGTCACCGACGGCGCGTTCCTGCCTGACGGCAACTCCGCTGTCCTGCGCGGCTACTTCAATGCCCGCATCGTCACCTCGGCTTGGCGCAAGGTCGTCACCTTCACCCCGCCCATCCAGCTGCAGGGCGAGTCGGTCGCTGCCGTTGCGGACGGCTCCGCGCTGCTGTTCGGCAGCGAAGGGCTGGGCTCCTCGGTATGGCGAGTGCCGTTGCCCGAGGACGTCGCCGGCCTGCCGAGGATCGACGGCGTCGGTCAGGACCCGGGCGCCGCGACCGCGGGCAAGGGGGCCGTCGCTGCCCAGAAGGCGAAGGAGAAGGCGGCGACGGCCAAGGCAAAGGCGGCGGACCTTGCCCGGGACGGGGGCGAGCGGGCGCAACGGGTCAACAACGAAGGTATTCCCGGCATCGATGGGCAGATGGTGGCGCTGGTCGCCGTCCTGGCCCTGGGCGCCCTGGTCGTCGTGCTGGCTGCTCGTCGTAGCTGACCGCGAGCGGGGGTCCGCACTTCTGGGTGTGTCCCGGGCTTTCACGAGGCCGCGAAGGCCCGACACGCATACAGAAGTTGGGCTACCAGCCCACTTCCTCACAGCCGGTGTGGTCCTCGGGTTCGATCTGCAAGGTGGCGTGCTCCAAGCCGTGCGTGGTGGCCAGCAGGGCGCGGGCCTGGTCCAGGACGGCGTGGGTGTCGGAGTCGGGGGTGACCATGAGGTGCGCGGTGGCCACCTCCATCTCCGAGGTGAGCGTCCAGACGTGCAGGTCGTGGACGTCGACGACGCCGGGTAGCGCGGCCAGGTCCGCCTGCAATTGGCCGAGGTCAATGTGGGGTGGGGCGGCCTCGAGCAGAACACGCAGCGCCTGCGCGGCCAGGCGGTAGGTCCGGGGCAGGATCCACAGGCCCAGGGCAACGGCGAGCGCCGGGTCGATCCAGTCCTCGCCGGTGATCGCGATCAGGATTGCCGCAAGGATCACCGCTGCCGACCCGAGGGCGTCGGCCAGTACCTCCAGGGACGCCCCGCGCAGGTTGATGCTCTCGGCGGCACCCTCGCGCAGCAGCAGATAGGCGACGACGTTGACCGCCAGCCCCGCAATGCCGACTGCGAGAAGGGCGCGCGCCGGGATGTCCACCGGGTCGGCGAAGCGGTCGATGCTGGCCCAGAGCACGTAGCCGGCCACCCCGAACAGCAGCACAGCATTCGCCAGCGCCGCCAGCACCTCCAGGCGGTACAGCCCGAAAGTGCGCCCGCCCGCGCCGTGACTCGCCCGGCTCGCCGCCGTAATGGCGGCCAGCGCCAGGCCGAGGCCGGCGGTGTCGGTGAGCATGTGCCCGGCGTCGGAGAGCAGAGCGAGGGAATCAGTCGCCAGCGCGACGAGCACCTCGACGATCAGGAACGCCAGCGTCAGAGCGAACGCGATCGCCAGGCGCCCGCGGTGGCGCTCGCCGGCCCGGGCCATCCCATGCCCGTGTCCGTGCCCGTGCCCATGTCCGTGTCCAGGTCCGTGGCCGTGGCCGCCGTGCCCGCCGGGGCGGCGCGGACCAAGTGGGTGGTGCCCGGGCCTTGGGTGGTCGTCGTCGGCGTCGCCTGCCTGGTCGAGTTCGGCCTGCCGGTGTGCAGGGGCGGGTGCAGATCCTGACCCGCGCGCGTGCCGCCCCACCCGAACCTCCGACGTCCGCGGGCGCCTGGCCCGTTAGCGTTCGAGAGTACCCACGCCCCGGGAGCCGGCGAGGACACCGAGCGCCGCCAGAGTGAGCAGGCCGGGCACGAGCATGTACGCGGTGCGGACGTCGCAAGCGTCGGAGAGCGCCCCCATCAGTAGCGGCACGCTGGCGCCGGCGATGCCGACCCCGAGCGCGGCGCGCCCGGCGGCCCGGTCCGGATTCGCGTGTCCAGCCGCCACGGCCGCGTTCACCGCGAGCGGGTAATGCAGGGCCATTCCGGTCCCCATCACCGCCATGCCGACCAGGGCGGGCCCGGCGGCCGTGGCGGTCCAGAACAGCGCAAAACCGCCGGCCGCCAGCGCGAGCGCGCCGAGCAAGAGCCGGGAGCTGTCGTGGCGGCGGGCCAAGGCGCCGCCCGCGACGCGCCCGAGCAGCATCCCGGCGAGTAGGACGCTGACCCCGGCAGTCGCCTGCCCGTCGCCGAGTCCGCTGCGTTCGCGGAGCAACTCCGAGGACCACACCGTCATCGAGGCCTCGACGCCGATGACCGCCGAAACCGTCAGCCACGCGCACCAGTACCCCAGGGGAAGCCGGCCCGGGTCGTGGTGCTCGCCCGGGTCGGCGTCGGGCACCGGCTCGTCGCCCAGGCTCAGCGCGAGGGCAGCCGCCAATGCCACGGCCAACAGCAGCACCGGTCGCCAGCTCCAGCCGGCCAGTGCGGCCAGGCCTACCAGCGCCGGGCCGAGCAGGCCGAGCGCGGAGGCGACCGCGTTGGCCTCGGTGATCGCGGCCGGGGCAGCCCTGCCGTGCCGGGCCCGCAGGATCACCGTCGAGCCGGTGACGAGCATGGAGCCGAATCCGCCGGCGACGAACGCGCCGCTCAACGTCGCGCTCAGGTGGGAGATCAGGCACAGGGCGCTGACCCCGACTGCCAGTCCCCACGTCGCAATCCGGGCCAGGCCCCCCCGGCCCAGGGTGCGCGCGGCCCAGGGGTAGAGCAGGCTCGCGCTGAGGGACCCGAGCGCGATCATCGACGCGTGCAGGCCGGCGACGGCGTTGGAGATTTCCAGGTCGTCGCGCAGCAGCGGGATGACCGGGCCGAAGGTGAACAGGAAATAGCCCCACAGCCCGAGGTGGCCGTAGACCAGGAAGGTCAGCCGGTCGCGCGTCACGGCGTTCACGTTGCGTCCGAGAAAGTGGTCGCTATTGCAGCCACCTGTTCGCACGTCCGCGGAGTTCGGCGGCCGTCCGCGGGATCACAGGGCGGCGACGACGTGGTCGATGCACGCGGTCAGGGCCTCGACGTCGGCCGGGTCCACGGCGGGGAACATGGCGATCCGCAACTGGTTGCGGCCGAGCTTGCGGTAGGGCTCGGTGTCGACGATGCCATTGGCGCGCAGAGTCTTGGCTACCACGGCGGCGTCGACCGCGTCGTCGAAGTCGATCGTCGCGACGACCTGCGAGCGCATCGCCGGGTCGGTGACGAACGGCGTTGCGAACTGCGATTTCTCTGCCCAACCGTAGAGCCGGGACGAGGAATCCGCGGTCCGCGCGACGCAGCCCTTGAGGCCGCCGAGGGAGTTCATCCAGTCCAGCTGCTCGGCGAGCAGGAACAATGTCGCCAGCGCCGGGGTGTTGTAGGTCTGGTCCTTGGTGGAATTGTCGATCGCGGTCGGCAGGTCGAAGAAGGTCGGGATGTAGCGGCCCGAGCCGGAGATCTCCTCGACGCGGGCGAGCGCCGCCGGCGACATGAGCGCGATCCACAGGCCACCGTCGGAGGCGAAGCACTTCTGCGGGGCGAAGTAGTAGCAGTCGGCCTCGGCGACATCAACGGGTAGACCCCCCGCACCGGAGGTCGCATCGACCAGCACGAGCGACCCGGCGTCAGAACCGGCCGGTCGTGCGATCGGCATCGCGACGCCGGTCGAGGTCTCGTTGTGGGTGAGCGCGTAGACGTCGATCCCGGCCTGCGCGACTGGGAGCGGGTGTGATCCCGGGTCGGCCTTGATGATCGTCGGCTCGCCCAGCCACGGGGCGGCCTTGCACACCGAGCCGAACTTGGCGGAGAACTCCCCGAAACTCAGGTGCTGGCTGCGCTCGCGGACTAGGCCGAAGGAGGCGATGTCCCAGAACGCGGTGGCGCCCCCGTTGCCGAGCACGACCTCGTAGCCGCCGGGCAGCGAGAACAGCTCGGCGAGGCCTGCGCGCACACGCTTGACGGTGTTCTTCACCGGCGCCTGGCGGTGCGAGGTGCCGAGCAGGGAACCGCCGACGGCGGCCAGGGCGGCGATCGCCTCGGGGCGAACCTTGGACGGGCCGCAGCCGAAACGGCCGTCAGCGGGCTTGAGGTCGGCGGGGATCTGGATCTCGGTCACGTCGGGCAGTCCTCAGGTAGCGGGGGCCGGATCTGATCCGGAGTGGGGGCCGGCGCCGCTGCACAGCCTGCCGCCATTCTCGCGCACCGCGGACCGAGCTGTGGACGGGGCCAGCCCTCGCCGGGGCATGCGGTGGCCGATGCTGGCGCCTCTCCCATAACCGAGCTGTGGACGGGGCCAGCCCTCGCCGGGGCATGCGCTGGCCGATGCTGGCGCCTCTCCCATACGCGCGTAGGACCAATCTCGGGGCTGGCACCGGCGTGGCGCGCTAGTGCGCGTATGAGAGGACCTCCCCAGCTCATTCATGAGCGGCGAGGGGGGTGGGGGTCCCGACGGTCAGGACAACAGCTGGTTGGCGGCGAGGGGGGTGGGGGTCCCGGCGGTCAGGACAGCAGTTGCGAGGCGGCGATGGTGTCCCAGCCGGCGACGTCCTCGGGCTTGCGAGTGGGCGGGCCGACGTAGCGGGCCGAGGGGCGGATCAGGCGCCCGGTGCGCTTCTGTTCCAGGATGTGCGCGCTCCAGCCGGCGGTGCGGGCGCAGGTGAACATCGCGGTGAACATATGCGGGGGGACCTCGGCGAAGTCCAGGACGATCGCGGCCCAGAACTCGACGTTGGTCTCCAGGACCCGGTCCGGGCGCCGGGACTGCAGTTCGGACAGTGCGGCCTTCTCCAGTGCCTCGGCGACCTCGTAGCGCGGGGCGTTCAACTCACGCGCAGTCCGGCGCAGTACGCGGGCGCGCGGGTCCTCGGCGCGGTACACCCGGTGCCCGAAACCCATCAGGCGCTCGCCGCGATCCAGCACTCCCTTGACGTAGGCGAGCGCGTCGCCGCTCTTCTCGATGTCCTCGATCATGTGCAGCACGCGCGAGGGTGCCCCACCGTGCAGCGGGCCGGACATCGCACCGACGGCCCCGGACAGCGCCGCAGCGACATCCGCGCCCGTGGAGGCGATCACCCGGGCGGTGAACGTCGAGGCGTTCATGCCGTGCTCGGCTGCCGAGGTCCAGTAGGCGTCGACCGCCTGGACGTGGCGCGGGTCCGGCTCGCCCTGCCAGCGGATCATGAAGCGCTCGACGATCGTGGAGGCCTTGTCGATCTCGCGCTGGGGCACCATCGGGCGCCCGGCGCCGCGTGCGGATTGCGCGACGTAGGACAGCGCCATCCCCGCAGCGCGGGCGAGGTCGTCACGGGCCTGCGCGTCGTCGATGTCCAGCAGCGGCCGCAGGCCCCACGCTGGGGCGAGCATGGCGAGGGCCGACTGCACGTCTACCCGGATGTCGCCGGAGTGAATCGGAATCGGGAACGGCTCGGCGGGCGGCAGGCCGGGGTTGAAGTCGTTGTCGACCAGCAGGCCCCAGACGTGGCCGAAGGTCATCCGCCCGACGAGGTGTTCGATGTCGACGCCGCGGTAGCGCAGCGCGCTGCCCTCCTTGTCCGGCTCGGCGATCTCGCTCTCGAACGCGATGACGCCTTCGAGGCCGGGGGAGAAGTCAGACATGGGGGGCCTTTCGTCGAGCCGGTCAACAGCGCCGCCCATTCTGTACCCGCCCGCTGACCAGCGGCCGTTGCCCCGATTCGCGCGGGCCTGCCCTCGGGGTGGGGGATGGATCCCGCACGGCACCGACGTGCAGGGATCAACGACGTAGGGTCGGCGTTATGACGATCACGACATCCACAGTGAAGTTCGCAAGCGACGGCGCGACGGCCTCGGGCTACCTCGCACTACCCGCAGACGGGCGCGGGCCCGGAGTGCTGGTGGTTCAGGAGTGGTGGGGGCTGGACCCGTCGATCAAGATCATGACGGACCGCCTCGCCGAGGCCGGCTTCGTCGCGCTGGCGCCTGACCTCTACCACGGAGAGCTCGCGGCCCACGACGAGATGGACAAGGCCGGGCACCTGATGCAGACCTTGCCGCCGGATCGGGCGGCCGCTGACATGAGCGGCGCGATCGATTACCTGGCCGCGCACGACGCGGTGGCCGGTGCTGGCCTGGGCGCGATCGGCTTCTGCATGGGCGGCATGCTGACGCTGCTGATCGCCGCCGGCCGAGGGGACACAATCAAGGCCGCGGCGCCGTACTACGGGTTCCCCACCGGGGATTCCGAGCCGGACTGGTCCCCCTTGACCGCCGTGGTGCGCGGGCACATGGCGGGCATTGACGACTTCTTCTCCCCCGAGGCGGCGCGGGCGCTGGAAGCCAAACTGGTCGCCTTGGGCAAGGACGTGCAGTTCACGATTCACGAGGGCGCCGGGCATGCGTTCATGAATCCGCAGAACGCGATCGGGACGCTGGACGAGACCTTGGCCGCGAAGTGCTGGGCCGAGACCACCGCGTTCCTGCACGACCAGCTGGGCTGAGCGGTGACGCGGCGGGTGGCTCCGCCGTCGCCACGGCTGGGGGCCGGAGTTGTTTGACCCGAAGCAGCCTGTCGACCTCGCGGCCATGCGTGCGGAGTACCGGCGCGGCGGTCTCGACGTCGGGGACCTGCCCGATGATCCGATGGACCTGGTGGCGCGGTGGTTCGATGACGTGGTCGCGGCGGGGGTCATCGAACCGAATGCGTGTGTGTTGGGCACAGTGGGCGCCGGTGGCGTGCCTGCGTCGCGGACCGTGTTGGCCAAGGGCATCGATTCGCAAGGCTTCGTCTTCTACACCAACTACACCTCGGCGAAGGCGGCCGAGATCGCCGCCCATCCCGTCGTGACGCTGCTGTTTCCATGGTACCTGATTGAGCGTCAGTTACGGGTGATCGGCCGGGCCGTGAGGGTGTCGCCTGCGGAGAGCGAGGCATACTTCCGCTCGCGGCCTCGGGATTCGCAGTTGGGCGCCTGGGCGAGTTTTCAGTCGAGTGTGGTCGCCGATCGGGATGTCTTTGAGGGCCGGTACGCAGAATTGAACGCACGATGGCCTGCGGGTACCGACGTCCCGGTCCCAGATTTTTGGGGTGGCTACCGCGTCGAGCCGGACGAGCTTGAGTTCTGGCAGGGCCGAACCTCGCGGCTGCATGACCGGCTGCGGTTTTCGCGCGCCGGCGAGTCTTGGACGCTGCAGCGGCTCGCGCCCTGACGCCCGGTCAGGTGCGGGCGATGGTGGGCCAGTTGGCGGCGGCGGTCTCGCCGAGGTCGGCCTTCGGGCGGCACCGCGCGGGATCGCCGGTCTTGAAGCCCTTCGTCAGCCAGAACAGCCGCTCGTCGGGGCTGCCGTGGGCATCGGGCAGCCCGGGCTCCTGGTCGCCGAACGCATAGGTGACCCTGCCCGCGGCGACCACATCCTCTTCCACGATCCGCCCGCGCTCCGCCTGATCGCGCAGCCAGGTGCCCGCGTAGCAGTCGGCCTGAAGCTCGATCGGCTTGCTGGCCCGAATGACGCCGATGAGTCCTTCGGGGCTGATGGTCTGGATGTGGTGCCCCCACTCGTGGGCGAGCACGATGGCCGCGCCGTAGGCCCCGGCCGGGCGGGCGATCACCCGGTAAATCCAGCCCGAGGAGATGAAGATCGTCCGGTCGATCGGGCAGTAGAACGCCGGGGACACCGCCAGCTCGCTCGCCTGGCTCTTGGCCACGCGGCCCTCGGGCACCCGGCGCTCGGCCCGCTGAGCCTGCGCCAGCTGGTCCGTCGTCAGGTTATCGGGATCCGCCGCGAGGGTGGCGCACCCGCTGGGTGCGTAGGCCCCCCGCTCGACCAGCTTCACCGTCGGCGTGTCATAGCGGTAGCCGCGGCGGGCGGCATCCCGCGCCCAGAACACGTCCAGGGTCTTCGCGACGGACTGTTGGAAGGCCACGAATTTCTTGTAGCTGAACTTGTGGGTGGCCGGTGCCGATGGGGCGGACGGGGCGGCCTGGGAGACCGGGGCGGCCTGGGAGACCGGGGCGGCCTGGGCCGGCGCCGCCGGAATGGCGAGCAGGCTGGCACTGAGCAGTCCGGCGCTGAGCAGTCCGGCCAGGTTTACGCGGCTTCCTCGCATCGCTGTGTCTCCTCATCCGAGAGTCGTCTTGGGTTTGGATGCTCCGCGCCGACGCTCGAGTTCCCCCGGGGGAGGATGATATCTACTGTTTTGTCCGGGAACTACGGCGTCGTGTGGAAGCATCTAACGCCCCATAAGTGAGCGCAGTGAGCGAACCTCTAAGGACAGTGCACTGAGCGAGAACCATGCCGCGCCCTTGGACCCGGAGCGGCTGCTGGCGACCATCGATCGGCTGGCGCGCCGCATTCAGGCGCGATTTCCCGACCGCGGGCTCACCCGGGTGGCCACCGAGATCGGCGGCTTCGCCGCCGGGATTGCCCGCGAGCTCACCGCCTCCCAGGTGCGGATCCGGCGCGACCGGGTGCTGGCCCGCGCTACGTGCCTGCTGCTGGTCGGCGGCAGCGCGATCCTGCTGGTGGTCGCCGCGCTCGGAGACCGACCGCGCTCCGCGGCGGTCCACCGCTGGCTGCCGGTGCTGGACAGTGCCGCGAATCTGGTGGTGTTCGCCGGTCTCGGCGTGCTGTTCCTGTGGGGCTACCCCGAGCGCCGCCAGCGCCGCACGCTGCTCGCCTCGCTGTACCGGGTGCGCTCGCTGGTGGACGTCGTCGGCAAGCACCAACTCGCCCAGAGGCCCCAACAGCTGAGCCCCGCCGACGAGCCGCCGGAGCACACCCACGCCC
>JBQTII010000083.1:0-38651 GCA_052388275.1 Sporichthyaceae bacterium
GCGGCCACCCGGTCACGTTCAAGCTGAGCCAACGCAGCGTCGTGTTCCGCGCGGGCGGCGGCGCTGCGGGCCTGCGCGCGGGTCATCGCCGCGATCGCCGCCTCGGCGCGTTCCTGCCCGTACCCCAGCTCGTCGGCGTAGGCGGCCAGGGCGCGGGCGGTGTCGGTGAACGCCTGCCCGGCCCGTTCCCAGCGCGCCGGTTCACCCTCGAACGCCCCCCGGAACCGCTCGGCTGCCCGCCCGTACCAGCCATCGGTGGACAGCCGGCGCAAACCCGCACCGACCTCGGTCAGTGAGATGCCCACCCCGGTCAGCTCCTGCGCCGGGCCGAAAAGCTCCCCCGGGTGACCGGGCAGGGGCCCGGGCAGGACAGGCGCCGCGGTCACCGCCGGCCCCCTGCCCCGACCCGGGCGTCAAGACGTTCCCCGATCTCACCGAACATTGCGGCACTACGTGCATCGGCGTCCTGGTAGGTGGTGGCCATCTCGGCGAGGCGACCACCGATCTCGCGCACGTCCTCCTGCAACACTTCCAGCCCCCGCGACCACCGGTCGGCGAACTCGTCCAAGGCCGAACACACACCCGCATGGGCCACTGCCTGCGGGCCGGGCATCAGGTCGCCGGTGTCTCGGTGAGAGAAATCCGACGCCGTCCGGGCCATCCCCCGCACCACGGCACGCAAGGCCTCGAGGTCAACCTCGAAACCCTCCACGCGCCCCCCTCCATCGGTGCCCTTGCTGGTTGCGCAGATAGTAGTTCCCGGTCCCGCGCTCGCGGGTGGTGCGGGACGCACGATAATCGCGACGGGCAGCGAACGCGGCCCGCCGAACCCGAGGAGTGCCCACCCGTGGATGTGCTGCGCGCGATCCTGCTGGTGATCCACGTCGGCGGCATGGCGGCGTTGCTCGGGGGGTTTGCCTTGCAGGCGATGGCCGCGGACCGTCGCATGGTGCCGGTGATCTTCCACGGCGCGGGGGCCCAGCTCCTGACCGGGCTCCTGCTCGTCGGGGTCAACGAGGCCGACGACCGGGAGCTGGACCACGCCAAGATCGCGGTGAAGTTGCTGATCGCCCTCGCCGTCGTCGCCCTCACCCACGCGAACCGGCGCAAGGACATCGTGGCCCCGCCGATCTTCTACGGCACCTTCGCCCTGGCCGTGACCAATGCGGTCATCGCCTATTCCTGGAACTGAGCTCCGGACTGCGCGGTCGGCGCCGGCACATAGGCTCGGGGTTGAGATGAGCACCCTTTTCGATGACCTGCCCTTCGGGGATCTGGGGTCGGCCGCCCACGCATCCCGGGCCGCCGCCGCACCCCCGGCCACGGTGCCGCGCGAACCGCGCCGGGCATCGACCGAGGACCTCCTTGGCGGTCTGAATCCACAGCAGCGGGCCGCCGTCGAGCATCAGGGCGGGCCGTTGCTCATCGTCGCCGGTGCCGGGTCGGGCAAGACCCGCGTACTGACCCGCCGCATCGCCTATCTGATCAACGTGCGCGAGGTCCGGCCCAGCCAGATTCTGGCGATCACTTTCACCAACAAGGCTGCCGGTGAGATGAAGGCCCGCGTTGCCGAGGCCGTTGGTGCGGCCGCGCCGCATTGGGTCTCGACGTTTCACTCCGCCTGTCTACGGATTCTGCGCTTTGAGGCCAAGCGCCTCGGCTTCACCTCGGCTTTCTCCGTCTACGACGACACTGATTCCCAGCGCCTGATGCGCATGGTGGTACGCGACCTGCAGCTCGACCCCAAGCGGTTTGCGCCGCGGGCGGTGTCCAACGCGATCAGCGCGTGCAAGAACGAACTGATCGACCACGAGAGCTACGCAGCCCGGGCCACCGGCCCCATCGAGACCACTTACGCGCAGTGCTACCGCGCGTACCAGGAGCGTCTGCTGGCCGCCAACGCCCTGGACTTCGACGACCTGATCTCCACAACGGTTCACCTGCTGCAGGCCTTTCCCGACCTCGCCGAGCACTACCGTCGCCGATTCCGCCACGTCATGGTCGATGAGTACCAGGACACCAACCACGCGCAGTACGTGCTGGTGCGCGAGTTGGTCGGAGGCGCCGCCGGAGTCAACGAATCTGAGGATCAATCAGATGTGCCGCCCGCCGAGCTGTGCGTGGTCGGCGACGCGGACCAGTCCATCTACGCCTTCCGCGGCGCAACCATTCGCAACATCACCGAGTTCGAGCGCGACTATCCCGACGCCCGGGTGATCCTGCTCGAGCAGAATTACCGTTCGACGCAGACGATCCTGTCCGCGGCCAACGCCGTGATCTCCCGCAACCCGGACCGCAAGCCGAAGAACCTGTGGACCGACGCCGGGCCGGGGGAGCAGATCGTGGGGTGGGTCGCGGCCGACGAGCACGACGAGGCGTCCTTCGTCGCATCCGAGGTGGACCGCCTGACCGATGCGGGATCCGCTCGCCCCGGCGACGTGGCGATCTTCTACCGCACGAACGCGGCCTCTCGGGTGTTCGAAGAGGTGTTCATCCGGGTCGGGATGCCCTACCGCGTCGTCGGCGGGGTGCGCTTCTACGAGCGCAAGGAGGTCCGCGACGCGATGGCCTACCTTCGGGTGCTCGCCAACCCTGAAGACGTGGTGTCGCTGCGGCGCATCATCAACGTCCCCAAGCGCGGGATCGGAGACCGCGCCGAGGCCTGCGTGGAGGCGCTCGCGAGCCGGGAACGGATCTCGTTTCCGGCGGCGCTGCGCCGCTGCGAGGAGGCTTACGGGATCGCGACGCGTTCGCTGAACGCGGTGCTCTCCTTCAACGAATTGATGGAGGGCCTGGCCACACTGGTGGAGGCAGGTAGTTCGCCGGCCACCGTCCTGGAGGCGATCCTGGAACAGACCGGCTACCTGCGGGACCTGGAGACCTCCACCGACCCGCAGGACGAGAGCAGGGTGGAGAACCTCGGGGAGTTGATCGCAGTTGCTCGTGAGTACGAAGAGGGCGCCGAGGATCCCAGCGTCGCCGGCTTCCTGGAACGCGTCGCCTTGGTGGCGGACTCGGACCAGCTGCCCGACAAGGTCGAGGACCCCCAAGGTGCGCCCGCCGAGGAGCTCGGCCAAGTCACCTTGATGACGCTGCACACCGCAAAGGGCCTGGAGTTTCCGGTGGTCTTTCTGACGGGCTGTGAGGACGGGGTCTTCCCGCACATGCGCTCGCTCGGCGACCCCATCGAGCTCGCCGAGGAACGCCGATTGGCCTACGTCGGCATCACCCGGGCGCAGCAGCGGCTGTACCTGACCCGGGCGGAGGTTCGCAGTGCGTGGGGCGCTCCGCAGTGGTACCCCGGCTCGCGCTTCGTCGAGGAAGTTCCCGACGCGCTGATCGACTGGCGACGCACCGCACGCCGCAGCCCGCTCGACGCACTGGCCGCCGGATCACCTGGGCGCAGCGCCCCCGCGGCCCGCCGCATCGGCAGCGCCCGTCCCGACGCCGCGACCAAGGCGATCGTGGCGCTTTCGGTGGGGGACCGGGTCACCCACGACTCGTTCGGGTTGGGCACCGTCCTGGCCACCGCCGGTGTTGCCGAGCGGGCCGAGGCGACCATCGACTTCGGCGACGGCGCCCCCAAACGCCTGCTGCTGCGCTACGCCCCGGTGGAGAAGCTGTAGGACGCAACTTCTGCGTGTGTCTCGGGCCTACCGGAGCCCTCGAAGGCCCGAGACACACACAGAAGATGGAGTGCGCCGGCCGCGGTGTCAGGGCGAGCTACGGATTCAGACCGCGGGCGCGCAGCCAGACCAGCGGGTTCAGCGCGATGTCGTTGACGCGGACCTCGAAGTGCAGGTGCGAACCGGTGCTGTTCCCGGTGGAGCCGACGCGGCCGATGATGTCGCCGGCCGCAACCTGGCCGCTGCGGATCAGCATCCGGGACTGGTGGGCGTACCAGGTCTCGGTACCGTCGGCGTGGCGGATCACGGTCTTGTAGCCGTAGGAGCCGTCCCACCCGGAGAAGACCACGACGCCATTGGCGACGGCGCGGATCGGGGTGCCGTAGGGGGCCGCGAAGTCCAGGCCGGTGTGCCCGGCGGACCAGTACCCACTGGACTCACCGAAGTGGGCCGTGAGGCGATAGCCGCTGACGGGCATCCGGAACAGCTTGGCCAGGCGGGCCAGGCGCTCGGCGCTCTCGCGGGCCTCGGCGACGGCGCGGGCGGCCGCAACGGAACGCTTGCGGACCTCGGCGGCATCGCGCTTGCGGTCGGCGAGCGCCGCACGCGCCCGCTCGCGGCTCGCCCGGACAGCGTCGCGTTCGGAGGTGTCTACGGTGATGGACGCAGGGCCGCCGGTCAGACCGGGGCTCAGCGCAGAGGCACGGGACATTTCGACGCCGCTGACGCCGCTGACGCCGAGTTCGGCGCCGGACTGGGCGGCCCCGATGGCGCCGATCGCGGCGACGGCCACGGCCGCGGCACCTGCGACCAACGAGGTGCCGCTGGGCGCGTGCAGGTGCCGCGCAGCGCGGTGCCGCTCCGGCACCGCTGGAGCGGCGCGGTGGCCGGCCGGCAGTTCGACGACGGATGCCAGGGTTGGTGCGGGCTTGCGAGCCACCGTCGGGGGCTTCGCGACGGACGGGGCCGACATCGCCTTGGGCGTCGCCTCGGGGCGGGGAGCCCGGCCGAGGCCGGTAGCGCAAAGCCCGGTAGCGAAAGGCGCTGTCTGCGCGCTGTCGGTCGGCTTGCGGCGACGGCCGGTGGGGGGCGCCGCAACGGGTGGCGCCGCGGCCACCGCAGGATCTGCCGCGGGCCGACGGCGGCGGCCGGTCGCAGGCTCGGTCGCGGTGGTGTCGGTCGCGGTGGTGGTGACGGTCACGCCGGGGTGGGCGGGCGCGATGGCACCCGGGGAATCGACACAGGCCGGGCGACGGCGACGCCCTGGACCAGCCGGGGCGGGGGTTTGGGCCGCGGGCACGCCGGGTACGCCCACGGAGACTGTCGTCTCGGTGGGAGCGGCGGGCTGCGCGCTGGGGTGCTGAGCACCACGCGCATGGCGGCCGTTAGCCACGAAGGCGACTCCTGAACATCTGGTCCGTCTGGCGGATTCGGACAATGACCCAGAACGCTAACGGGCCGCTGGTCATGCACCCAGGAGTCGTCGGCAAAGAACACCTAAAGTGACATGGACACCAACATTCGGTGACGCTGCGCGAGCGACTCCGCTGCCTGGCTCACGCTACGCGTAGGCCATGCCGGGCCAGTAGGGCCGTACGGGGGCAATCCGGGCGCGATGTGAGATGACTCACGGTAATTGATCTGCGGCCCCTCCCCGGCATTTCGGACGAGCGCCCAGGACCGGTCCGGGCGCGTCGGAGCCTCGGGTCTACGGTGACCCTCGGGCAGGCCAAGAACGGGCTGGGCGCCCGGTATTCCAGCCTGGTACCTGACGTGAGATGCGTCTACATTTGGCCGCCCTGCCGCCGCTGCGCGGTAGAACGTCCCGCAATCTCCCGTTTGATACGCCAAGTAGAGGACTGACGGTCGTGGACCTGCTCGAGTACCAGGCGAAGGATCTGTTCGCCAAGCACGGCGTCCCCGTGCTGCCCGGAAAGGCGGTACGTACCGCCGCTGAAGCGAAGGCCGTTGCCGAGAGCTATGGCTCGGCCGTCGTGGTCAAGGCTCAGGTGAAGACCGGCGGCCGCGGTAAGGCGGGCGGCGTGAAGTTCGCCCCGACGCCCGCCGACGCCCACGACAGGGCGGCCGACATCCTCGGAATGGACATCAAGGGCCACACCGTCAAGGAGGTCCTGGTCGCGGTCGCCGCGGACATCGCCAAGGAGTTCTATTTCTCCTTCCTGCTCGACCGCGCGAACCGTTCGTACCTGGCGATGTGCTCTTCCGAGGGCGGCATGGACATCGAGCAGCTCGCCGTCGAGCGGCCGGCGGCGCTCGCCCGGATCGCGGTCAACGCCGTGGACGGGGTGGATGAGGCCAAGGCCCGAGAGATCGCGGTCGCGGGCAACATCCCAGCGGACGTGTTGGACCAGGTCGTGGACCTGATCGTCAAGCTCTGGCAGGTCTTCGTGATCGAAGAGGCGACCCTGGTCGAGGTGAACCCGATGGTCGTCACCGAGGCGGGCGACGTGGTAGCCCTGGACGGCAAGGTCACCCTCGACCGCAACGCCGAGTTCCGCCACGGCGACAACTTCGCCACCTTCGCCGAGGTGAGCGCCCCCGACGACCTGGAAGCGATCGCCAAGAGCAAGGACCTCAACTACGTCAAGCTCAACGGCGAGGTCGGCATCATCGGCAACGGCGCGGGCCTGGTCATGAGCACCCTGGACGTCACCGCCTACGCGGGGGAGAAGCACGGTGGTGTGAAGCCGGCGAACTTCCTCGACATCGGCGGTGGCGCCTCGGCCCAGGTGATGGCGGACGGCCTGGAGATCATCATCGGTGACCCCGAAGTCCGCTCGGTGTTCGTCAACGTCTTCGGCGGCATCACCGCGTGCGATGCGGTCGCCAATGGCATCGTGCAGGCTCTCGCCATGCTCGGTGACGCCGCGTCCAAGCCGCTGGTCGTGCGCCTGGACGGCAACAACGTGATCGAAGGGCGGCGCATCCTCGCCGAGGCCAACCATCCGCTCGTCACCGTCGTCGATTCCATGGACGCTGCGGCCGACAAGGCTGCCGAACTCGCGAACGTGAAGGGCTGATCCGCCGTGGCAATCTTCCTGACCAAGGACAGTCGAGTAATCGTTCAGGGCATCACCGGCGCCGAGGGCAGCAAGCACACCCGGCGGATGGTGGCCTCGGGCACCAACGTCGTGGGTGGGGTGAACCCGAAGAAGGCCGGTAGCGAGGTCGACGGCATCGCGGTCTACGCGAGCGTCGCCGAGGCCATGGCGGCCACCGGTGCTGACGTCAGCGTCATCTTCGTCCCGCCGGCCTTCGCCAAGGCCGCCGTCATCGAGGCGATCGACGCGCAAATCCCGCTGGCCGTCGTCATCACCGAGGGCATCCCGGTGGCGGATTCCGCGTACTTCTGGGCCTACAACGTCAAGGCCGGCCAGCAGACCCGGATCATCGGGCCGAACTGCCCCGGGCTGATCAGCCCAGGTGCGTCCAACGCGGGCATCATCCCGGCCGACATCACCCCGGCCGGCAAGGTCGGGCTGGTGAGCAAGTCCGGCACCCTGACCTACCAGATGATGTACGAACTGCGGGACTTCGGCTTCACCACCGCGGTGGGCATCGGCGGCGACCCCGTCGTCGGCACCACGCACATCGACTGCCTGCAGGCGTTCCAGGACGACCCCGACACCGTCGCGATCGTCATGATCGGGGAGATCGGCGGCGACGCCGAGGAGCGCGCCGCGGCCTACATCGCCGAGCACGTCACCAAGCCGGTCGTCGGATATGTCGCCGGCTTCACCGCTCCCGAGGGCAAGACGATGGGCCACGCCGGCGCCATTGTCTCCGGCTCTTCGGGCACCGCGCAGGCGAAGAAGGAGGCCCTGGAGGCCGCCGGGGTCCGCGTCGGCAAGACGCCGTCGGAGACCGCCGCGCTGATGCGCGAGATTCTGCAGAAGCTCTGAGTACTGCGGCGGCTCGGTAGCCGTCACAGCTGGTACCCCCTGCCGTTCAAGGCCGACATCCCGGACGGCAGGGGGCGTTCAGCACTGCACGTGCGCGGGGGTGCGCCCGCGTGCCTGCGTGATCCCCCGGGTGCGCCGGGCCACAGTGGGGCAATGCTCACCTCCACCGCGTCGCCGTCTGCTCCGCAACTCGAGGAGACCAAACCCGGATGGCTGATCGCCGGGGGCGTCGCGGCAGCGGCGCTGGCTGCGGCGGTGGTGATGGCGGTGATCTCCGCGATCACCATCGTGGTGTGGGCCGCCGGGCCGCAGGACGACGCCGGCGGGGTTTCGGCGCCGTTCGGGGCCGCCGCACGGGTGTGGGTTCTCGCCCATCGGGTCTCGATCGACACCTCAGCCGGGGCGATCCTGCTCCCGCCGTTGTTGATCACCTTCGCCCAGGCCCTGGTGACGGTGCGCACGGCGGGTTGGGTGGTGCGCAGTGCACGCGCTCATGAACACACCGCCGCAGCAACTGTCGTGGCAGCGGTCGCGCTCACCCACGGCCTGCTGGTCGCCTTCGCTGCGGGATTCAGCGGTGCCGCGACGGTCTTGACGGCGTTGCGGGCCGGTGCATTGGCCGGCCTGATCTTCGCCCTGGTCGGCGCCGCGCCGCAGACCTGGACCTGGGCACGGGCCCGCGCGCGGCACGGGGCGCTGGTGCGGTGCTTCGCCCGCGGCACCGGCGCCGGCCTGGCCGGGATGCTTGGCGGCGGGGCGTTGATCGTCCTGGCCGCACTGGTGATGGACACCTCCACCGCGCGCGGGCTGCTCGATGCTGTGGGCGGCGGGTTCGCCGGTGGTGCGGCGATGGTCCTGCTCAGCGTCGCCCTGTTGCCCAACGCGGCGCTGTGGGCGGCGGCGTTTGCCACCGGATCGCCGGTCGCGATCGGCAATGACGCGGCGCTGACGCTGCAGGGCATGGATCCGGGCGCGCTGCCCGCGCTTCCGCTGCTGGCGGCCTTGCCCGCGCCGGGTGAGGTGGCTCCCGCGGCGTTGCTGGCGCTGCTGATCGGCCCCCTCGCGGGGGTGGCGATCGGCTGGTTCGGCTATCCCGCGGCGGTGCGCGGGGTGCGCTACCGGTTCCGGGTGGCCGTGCCGGTGCTGGCCGCCTTCGGCTGCGCATTCGCCCTGGGCGCGTTGGCCTGGGTGGGCGATGCCGATGCAGGCGGGCGGCTCTCGCAGCTGGGGCCGTCGCCGCAGCGGCTCGCCGTGGGAGCCGCGGTGGTGCTGGTGCCCAGCTCCGCAGCGGTCGCTGTCGGCCGGGCGCTGTGGACGTGGTGGCGCCGCCCGCGCGTGGGATCAGTTCGCCGAGATGACATCAGCGACGCAGCGCAGCGCCGCTGCGGTGTCAGCGCTCCCGCTGGCACAGTCGCCGAACTTCTCGAACCCGTAGGTGGACGCCACCCAGTACGTGCCGGCGCTCAGCAGAGCTCCGAGCACAACGGCGATGATGCCAAGACTCAGACCGGTGCAAGCGGCGGAGCCGTTGCTGGCGAAGCCGTAGCGGGCCCGGAAGCGTCCGCGGCGGCCCAGGACGATGGCCCAGAGCCCGGCGATGATCCCGAGCGGGAACAGCACGAAGGCGATGCTGGTGCAGAGCAGACCAATGATGCCCAGCACTAGCGCCGCCGTCCCGGCCCGGTTGCGCATCGGGTAGATCACGGGGGGAGTTGTCCCCGTGATGTCCGTTTCAGGTCCGGCGTTCGGCGCCGGTTCGGTGTACCACAGCGGCGTCGTGGTGCTCGGCGCGGTGAGGTGTTCGCCCACCTGCGGCGTGGTGGCGTAGGAAGGCGCCGCGTAGCTCCAGGTGTACCGCTCGCCCGGGTAGGTCTCGGGCGCGGTGCCGCGCGCAACGCTGCCGACGGTGGACTGCCAGGGGTCCTCGCGCTGGCTCTCGTACATGGTTGCCTCGCTCCACTGGAATCGGCGCTGCCGTGGGGACACCGCCTTTGACCAGTGTGAAACGGGAGGCTCGCTCGTGCGGCGGCGATGGGGGGAGGTGGTGAGTTTTTCACAAATGGGGCACGTGGCCGGTGCTCACCTGGGGCATCGCAGCGCATTGAGGGTCGATATCGTGGCCGCTCATGGGATCTGCGGCGTCGAGCAGGCCGCGGCGCCTGGTGGTCCTGGTCTCGGGCTCCGGGAGCAATCTGGGGGCCTTGCTGACCGCCTGCGCCGAGCCGGCCTACGGCGCAATCGTGGTAGCCGTCGGCGCAGATCGCGGCGACATCGAGGGCCTGCGCCGGGCGCAGCGGGCCGGGATCGCCACCTTCGTCTGTCCGGTCACGGACTTCGCTGACCGCGGCCAATGGGACAAGGCTTTGACGGCGGCGGTCGGGGAGCATTCACCGGACCTCATCGTCTCGGCGGGCTTCATGAAGATCCTCGGCCCGGCGTTCCTCGCCCAATTCGGGCAGCGGTGCGTCAATACGCACCCGGCCTTGCTGCCGTCCTTCCCGGGGGCGCACGGTGTGCGGGACGCGCTGGCCTATGGAGTCCGGGTCAGTGGGGTGACCGTGCATCTGGTGGACGCCGGTGTCGATACCGGCCCGATTATTGCCCAGGTTGCGGTGAGGGTGCTCCCCGAGGACGACGAGACGAGCCTGCATGAACGAATCAAGGTAGCGGAGCGCGCGCTGCTCACCGAGGTCGTCGGCCGGATGGCCCGCGAGGGTTTCACGGTGTCCGAGCGCAGGGTGAGGATCGGTACAGCATCAGATGATGGAGGATCAGATCGTGTCGAGTGAGACCGTTGCTGACGGGCGCCGCGCGGTGCGCCGGGCGCTGATCAGCGTCTACGACAAGAGCGGTCTGGCCGAGCTCGCCAGCGGCCTGCACGCCGCCGGCGTCGCGATCGTCTCCACCGGTTCCACGGCAGCCACCATTGCTGCGGCCGGGGTGCCGGTGACGGGGGTAGAGGAGCTCACGGGCTTCGCCGAATGTCTCGAGGGCAGGGTCAAAACCCTGCACCCGCGGGTGCACGCCGGGATCCTCGCCGATCTGCGCAAGCCGGACCATGAGGCCCAGCTCGCGAAGCTCGGCATCGAGGCCTTCGAGTTGGTCGTGGTCAACCTGTATCCCTTCAAGGCCACCGTCGCCTCGGGCGCGAGCCCGGACGAGTGCGTGGAGCAGATCGACATCGGCGGGCCGACGATGGTGCGCGCCGCGGCGAAGAACCACCCCAGCGTCGCGGTGGTGGTCGATCCTGCCCGCTACGGCGACGTCCTGGCCGCGGTCAGTGCGGGTGGTTTCACCCCGACGGCGCGCCGGGGCCTTGCCGTGGCGGCGTTTCGGCACACCGCGGACTACGACGTCGCGGTGGCCTCCTGGTTGGGAAGCGGGGGCGACGGCGAGCGCTGGCCCACCTGGGTCGGCGCCACCTGGACCCGCGCAGCCGTTCTTCGCTACGGCGAGAACCCGCACCAGCAGGCGGCCCTGTATGCAAGCGGGGACGTGGGACTGGCCGGCGCCGAACTGCTCGGTGGCAAGGAGATGTCCTACAACAACTACGTCGACACCGACGCGGCGCGGCGAGCCGCCTACGACTTCACCGAGCCTTGCGTGGCAATCATCAAGCATGCCAATCCGTGCGGGATCGCGGTCGGCGCCGACATCGCGGCCGCGCACGTCGCGGCTCATGCCTGCGACCCGGTGTCCGCCTTCGGCGGTGTCATCGCCGCCAACCGCGCGGTGAGTGTGGAGATGGCGCAGCAGGTCGCCGGGGTGTTCACCGAGGTGTTGTGCGCGCCGGAGTTCACCCCCGCCGCTCTCGAGTTGTTGCGCACCAAGAAGAACCTGAGGCTACTGCGGTGTCCGGCGCCGCCCGGCGGATCCGGCCTGGAAATGCGTCCGGTCTCCGGTGGGTTGCTTCTGCAGGACGCCGACCGCCTCGATGCTTGCGGTGACGATCCATCAGGATGGACACTGGCGACCGGCGAGCCCGCCGCACCCGAGTTACTCGCGGACCTCGCTTTCGCGTGGCGGGCGATTCGCGCGGTGAAGTCCAATGCCATCCTGTTGGCCCGCGGCGGCGCCACCGTCGGCATCGGCATGGGTCAGGTCAACCGCGTCGACTCGGCGCGCCTGGCCGTCTCGCGCGCCGGGGAACGTGCTGCGGGTTCGGTCGCGGCCTCGGATGCCTTCTTTCCGTTCCCTGACGGCCTGGTCGTGCTGCTCGAGGCCGGCGTGCGGGCTGTGGTGCAACCGGGCGGATCGGTGCGGGACGAGAGCGTGATCTCCGCCGCAGCTGCCGCGGGGATCACGATGTACCTGACCGGGACCCGCCACTTCGCGCACTGAGACGCGACCTGGTGATGCGGACGTTCGAAGGAGTAGCTGCTATAGCGACCGTTGCTTCGGACGTCCGCCAGGCGACCACAACGACTGACAGGGCGGCGCATCCGGGCGTGGGGCCGTACGCGGTTTAGGCTCGCGGCTGTGACTGCGATCATCCTCGACGGCAAGGCCACGGCCGCCGCCATCCGTGCCGAACTCACCGTCCGCGTGGCCGCCCTGCGCGAGCTGGGCCACACCCCCGGGCTCGGCACGATCCTGGTCGGGGACGACCCGGGCAGCCACTCCTACGTGGCAGGCAAACACCGCGACTGCGCGGAGATCGGTATCGCGAGCATCCGCCGTGATCTGCCGGCCACCGCCACAGCGGCTGACGTCGAGCGTGCCGTCGCCGAGCTGAACGCCGACCCCGCCTGCACCGGCTTCATCGTGCAATTGCCGTTGCCGAAGGCCGTGGACACCAATCGGGTTCTCGGTCTGGTCGATCCGACCAAGGATGCCGACGGCCTGCACCCGGCCAACCTGGGCAAACTGGTGCTCGGCGAGCCGGCACCGCTGCCGTGCACGCCGCGCGGCATCGTGGAATTGCTGACGCGCTACGGCGTTCCGATCGCCGGCGCGGAGGTGGTGGTCATCGGCCGGGGGGTCACGGTCGGGCGCCCGCTCGGCCTGCTGCTGACGCGGCGCAGCGAGAACGCGACGGTGACGTTGTGTCACACCGGCACCAAGTACCTCGGGGAGCACCTGGGGCGGGCGGACATCGTGGTGGCAGCGGCTGGGGTGCGCGCGTTGGTGCGGGCCGATCAGATCCGCCCGGGAGCTGCGGTGCTCGATGTCGGAACCTCCCGCGGGGAGGACGGCAAACTGGTCGGCGATGTCGAGCCAGGTGCGGTCGATGTCGCGGGTTGGCTTGCGCCGATGCCCGGCGGCGTCGGTCCGATGACCCGCGCGATGCTCGTGGACAACGTTGTCCTTGCTGCGGAACGCGCCGCCGGCCTGCGCTGATGAACGCTGCCCGCCCGCCCGCGCCGAGGAAGACCGCCCGCGAGCGGATTGCGCGCGCCGTGCTGGCGGA
Organism: Sporichthyaceae bacterium; assembly: GCA_052388275.1. Taxonomy (GTDB): domain Bacteria; phylum Actinomycetota; class Actinomycetes; order Sporichthyales; family Sporichthyaceae; genus JBQTII01. Next base: position 12,960 of record JBQTII010000083.1, read on the forward strand.
TTGGCCGCTGCTGGTGGTGTTCGCCGTCTGTATCGCCGGCGTCCTGGTGGTGCTCTCGGAGCACTTTCGGCGAGGGACGGTGCTGTTCGCGGGGGGGCTGGTGCTGGCCTCCGGTTTGCGCCTGCTACTGCCGGCGAAGGCCGCGGGGTTGCTGGCCGTGCGCGGCCGGATCGTCGACGTGATCACGCTTTTCGCACTAGGGCTGGGGGTCCTGCTGGCGGCGTTGGTGGTTCCCCCTCCGAGCTGAGGCTGACGGCGCCAGGCGGGCGCCTGATAACCGTCAGCCACCCCGAGCCCCTGGTGAGATGGGGCGTAGCTTGGGCGTGAGGATCGCCACGGCGATTTCTCCGGCCGCCCGCGCTAGGGTTGCGCCCGAAAAGTCTCTTGACGCCAAGAGATCTTGGGCGGCTGAGGTGTCGCCGGTCCGTACGCCCCCACCACGCGTCTTACGCGTTCGCGAACTTGAGAAGGAGCGGCCAGATGGCACGCAGCGGCAAGGTCACCGTCGTCGGAGCAGGGTTCTACGGATCGACCACCGCGCTGCGGCTGGCGGAGTACGACATCTTCGACGAGGTCGTGCTCACCGACATCCTCGTGGGCAAGGGCGAGGGCCTGGCCCTGGATATGAACCAGTCGCGTCCCATCGAGGGCTTCGAGACCAAGCTGACCGGCGCCACCACCTCCGCGGACGGCGGCGGCTACGAAAAGACCGCGGATTCCGACATCGTCGTGATCACCGCCGGCCTGCCGCGCAAGCCGGGAATGAGCCGGATGGATCTGATCGAGGTCAATGCGGGCATCGTGCGCGGCGTGGCGGAGAACATCGTCAAGCACTCGCCCGACGCCGTCATCGTCGTCGTGTCGAACCCGCTGGATGAGATGACGGCGCTGACCCAGCTCGCCTCGGGCCTGCCGAAGAACAAGGTCATCGGCCAGGCGGGCATGCTCGACACCGCCCGCTTCACCAACTTCGTCGCCGAAAAACTCGGCGTCGAGGTCGGCGCGGTCACCACCCTGACCCTCGGCTCGCACGGTGACACCATGGTCCCGGTCCCGTCCGCCTGCTCGGTCGACGGTAAGCCGCTCGCCGACCTGCTCTCGGCCGAGGAGATCGAGGACCTGGTGGTGCGCACCCGCAACGGTGGCGCGGAGGTCGTCGCGCTGCTCAAGACCGGCTCGGCGTACTACGCCCCCTCGGCCGCCGCGGCTCGGATGGTCAAGGCGATCGCCACCGACTCCGGCGCGGTCATGCCGGTCTGCGCCTGGGTTGACGGGGAGTACGGCATCGAAGGCGTCTATCTCGGCGTCGAGGCCGAGCTTGGCGCCGGCGGCATCAAGAAGGTCGTCGAGCGCGACCTCACCGACAGCGAGCTCGCCGCGCTCAAGGAGGCTGCTGAGGCGGTTCGCGCCAAGCAGGGCGACGTCGCGACCCTCTAGTCCCGCCTAACGTCCGATGAACAGCGTCCGGTGGGCCACCGATCTTCGGACGCAAGGCCTTAAGGAGCCTCACGCATGGCCACGATCATCTACACCCAGACCGACGAGGCGCCCCTGCTGGCCACCTACTCGTTCCTGCCGATCATCCAGGCGTACGCGTCCACCGCGGGCGTCGAGGTGGCGACGCGGGACATCTCGCTCGCGGGCCGGATCATCGCCCAGTTCCCGGAGCGGCTGAGCGAGGCGCAGCGGATCGGCGACGCGCTCGCCGAGCTGGGCGAACTGGCCAAGACCCCGGCCGCGAACATCATCAAGCTGCCCAACATCTCGGCCTCGATCCCGCAGCTCAAGGCCGTGATCGCCGAACTGCAGGGGCAGGGCTACGACCTGCCCGACTACCCGGACGCGCCCGCCACCGACGCGGAGAAGGCCGACCGGGCCGCCTACGACAAGGTCAAGGGCAGCGCGGTCAACCCGGTGCTGCGCGAGGGCAACTCCGACCGCCGCGCGCCCGCCTCGGTCAAGAACTACGCCCGCAAGCACCCGCATCGCATGGGCGCCTGGAGCGCCGAGTCCAAGACCAACGTCGCCACCATGAGCGCCGACGACTTCCGCTCCAGCGAGAAATCCGTCGTCATCTCCGCCGACGACACCCTCGCCATCGAGCACACCGCCGCCGACGGCACCGTCACCGTGCTCAAGGCGGGTATCAAGGTGCAGGCCGGCGAGGTCGTGGACGCCACCGCCATGCGCGTCGGCGCACTGCAGCAGTTCCTCGCCGCCCAGGTCCAGCGCGCCAAGGACGACGGCGTGCTGTTCTCCGCGCACCTCAAGGCGACCATGATGAAGGTCTCCGACCCGATCATCTTCGGCCACGTCGTGCGGGCCTACTTCGCCGACGTGTTCGCCCAGTACGGTGACGATTTGGCCGCTGCGGGCCTGTCCCCGAACGACGGGCTCGGCGGGATCTACGCCGGATTGGACTCACTCGCCAACGGCGCACAGATCAAAGCCGCGTTCGCGCACGCGCTCGCCGACGGTCCCGCCCTGGCCATGGTCGACTCCGACCGCGGCATCACCAGCCTGCACGTGCCCAGCGACGTGATCGTCGACGCCTCGATGCCGGCGATGATCCGGCAGTCCGGTCACATGTGGGGCCCGGACGGCGCCGAGGCCGACACCCTCGCCGTCATCCCCGATAGCAGTTACGCGGGCATCTACCAGGTCGTGATCGACGACTGCCGCGCCAACGGCGCCTACGACCCGGCCACCATGGGTTCGGTGCCCAACGTCGGCCTGATGGCCCGCGCCGCCGAGGAGTACGGCAGCCACGACAAGACCTTCGAGATCGCGGCGGACGGCGTCGTCCGGGTGCGCAACGGCGCGGGCGAGACCCTGCTCGAGCACGCGGTGAGCGCCGGCGACATCTGGCGCGCCTGCCAGACCAAGGACGTCCCGATCCGCGACTGGGTGAAGCTCGCCGTCACCCGCGCCCGCGCGACCGGCTCGCCTGCGGTGTTCTGGCTCGACGAGACCCGGGCGCACGACGCGGCGCTGATCGCGAAGGTGAACGCCTACCTGCCCGAGCACGACACCACGGGGTTGGAGATCAAGATCCTCGCGCCGACCGACGCGATCGCCTACAGCCTCGGGCGGATCCGCAGGGGCGAGGACACCATCAGCGTCACCGGCAACGTGCTGCGCGACTACCTGACCGACCTGTTCCCGATCCTGGAGCTGGGCACCTCGGCCAAGATGCTCTCGGTGGTGCCGTTGATCAACGGCGGCGGCCTGTTCGAGACCGGCGCCGGCGGGTCGGCGCCCAAGCACGTGCAGCAGTTGGTCAAGGAGAACTACCTGCGCTGGGACAGCCTCGGCGAGTTTCTGGCCCTCGCCGTCAGCTTCGAACACCTCGCGATCTCCACCGGCAACGCCCGCGCGCAGATCCTGGCCGACACCCTCGACCGCGCGACCGGCACGTTCCTGGACGAGAACAAGTCTCCGGCGCGCAAGGTCGGCTCGATCGACAACCGTGGCAGCCACTTCTACCTCGCCCTGTACTGGGCCCAGGAGTTGGCCGCACAGAGCGAGGACAGCGACCTCGCGGGGGCCTTCAAGGCCCTGGCACAGACCCTGGCGGCGAGCGAGGTGGCGATCACCGCTGAGCTGCTCGCGGTCCAAGGCTGCCCGGTCGACATCGGCGGCTACTACCGCCCCGACGAGACCAGAGCGTGCGCGGCGATGCGTCCCTCGGCCACCTTCAACGAGGCGCTGGCGAGCCTCTGACCCGTGCTCTTCCATGCGCCGGCGACCACATTCAGGCCTCGAATGCGGTCGTCGGCTCATTCCTGAGCGCCGACCCGGGCAGGAAGCCTGCCAGAATGACCGCCGTGCCCGCCCACACCGCTGCTGCCGCGTGCCCGCGCGTGCTCTCTGGCATCCAACCGACCGCTGACTCCTTTCACCTCGGAAACTACCTCGGGGCCGTCCGACAGTGGGTGTCGCTCCAGGAAGATCACGACGCGTTCTACTGCGTGGTCGACCAGCACGCGATCACGGTGGAACACGACCCGGCGCTGCTGCGGGCCCGCACCCGGAGCTCAGCCGCCCAGCTCCTCGCCGCCGGGATCGACCCGGATCGGGCGACGTTGTTCGTGCAGAGCCACGTTCCCGAGCACGCGCAGCTGGCCTGGGTCATGAACTGCCTCACCGGCTTCGGCGAGGCCGGCCGGATGACTCAGTTCAAGGACAAGTCGACCAAGCAGGGCTCAGATCGCACCACCGTCGGCCTGTTCACCTACCCGATCCTGCAGGTGGCCGACATCCTGCTCTACCACGCGAACCGGGTGCCGGTCGGTGCGGACCAGCGTCAGCACGTGGAGCTCACCCGCGATCTGGCGCAGCGCTTCAACCATCGCTACGGCCACACCCTCACCGTTCCCGAGCCTTACATCCTGGGGGCCACCGCGAAGATCACGGACCTGCAGGATCCGGGCGCCAAGATGAGCAAATCGGCCTCGGCGCCGGCGGGGATCATCGAACTGCTCGACGATCCGAAGGTGTCCGCGAAGAAGGTCAAAAGCGCGGTGACCGACTCCGAACGAGAGATCCGCTTCGACCCCCAGGCCAAACCAGGGATTTCCAACCTGCTCACGATCGCCTCCGCGCTGACCGGGACGTCCATCGCGGACCTGGTCGAGTCCTACGGCGGCCGGGGCTATGGCGACCTTAAGGGCGACGTGGCGACGGTCGTGCTGGATTTCGTCACCCCGTTTCGCGAGCGCACCCAGACCTATCTGGACGACACAGCCGCACTGGACGCCGTGCTGGCGGCCGGCGCGGCAAAGGCTCGCGCCGTCGCCTCGCGCACCTTGGCCGAGGTGTACGAGCGCATCGGTTTCCTGCGGTGCCCCGCATGAGCGAGCGCAGCGAGCGAATCAACAAGGACAGTGCACTGTCGCTCATTGGGTGGCCGAGCGGTAGCGAGGTTATCCAATGAGCGAGCGCAGCGAGCGAATCCACAAGGACAGCGCCGCGCCGACCCGCACCATCGGGGTCGCCATCGCGATCCCCGAGCCCCATGGTTCGGAGCTGCAGTCCTGGCGGGCGCACTTCGGTGACCCCCTCGCCGGCGCGATCCCCACGCACGTGACGTTGCTGCCGCCGACCCCGGTGCCGGCTGCCGATCTGGCCGAGATCGAGGAGCACCTGCGTACGGTGGCCGAGAAGGGGGAGGCCTTCGACATCCTGCTGCGCGGAACCGGTACCTTCCGCCCGGCCTCCCCGGTGGTATTCGTGACCCTGGCCGAGGGCATCTCCGCATGCGAATTGACGGAACGTCAGGTCAGGTCGGGACCGCTGGGGCATCGGCAGTTGGAGTTCGGGTATCACCCCCACGTCACGGTCGCTCATGACATCGACGACGAGGCATTGAGTGCGGCCTTCGATAGCCTCGCCGGTTACCAGGCACGTTTTCGGGTCTGGGGTTTCAGCCTCTACGAACATGGCGCCGATGGGGTGTGGCGCCCGCAGCGCGATTTCTCCTTCGGCGGCGCCGTCCCCAACCCGCCCGCGGGGTGAGCGGTTCGGCGCGCCGGACGGCCTGTCGCCGCCATGAGAACCGCGGCGCGGGGTAGACCTGAGCCATGAAGGCACGGCTCGCTCACCTGAAGGCATCCGTCCTCGCGCGCACGGCTGCCGCTCGGGCGCGCTCCGAGCGCATCGACCATCTCTTCCGCGCGAAGACCCGGTACGACGACGTGCGAGGTGACCGGCACGCCGGCGCGGTGACCTACTTCGGCTTCCTGTCCCTGTTTCCCCTGCTCGCCCTCGTATTCGCCATCATCGGCTACCTGATCGGCTGGTACCCAGGTCTGTACGCGGACGTCGCACGCGGTATCTCCGACGCGCTGCCCGGCCTGGTCGGCAACGAGCCCGGCCAGGTCAACATCGACCAGATTGCCTCAGCCAAGGCCGGTGCCGGCCTGTTCGGCCTGGCGGGGCTGTTCCTGGCGGGCACGGCCTGGGTGGATGCGCTGCGCGAATCGTTGCGCTCGATGTGGCTGCAGAGCCCGGTGCTGCGGGTGAACGTGGTCCGCCGTAAGGCCCTCGATGGGGTGGTGCTCGTGCTGCTGGGCTCGGCGATGCTGGCCTCGCTCGCCCTGTCCAGCGTCGCCACCGTGGCGACCGGCGCCGCGGTCGACCTGCTCGCGCTACCCGATGGCACCGTGAGCGTGATCCTGGTCCGCGTGGTGGCGATCGCGGTCGCCGTCGCCGGGTCGGCGTTGTTGCTCGCGGTGATGTTCTGGCGCCTGTCCGGAATGCACCTGCCCCGCAGGCGGCTGATTCACGGCGCCGTGATCGGCGGGGTCGCCTTCGAGGCCCTCAAGCTGTCCGCGACGTTCCTTTTGGGCAACACCATGCGAAACCCGGTGTACGCGACCTTCGCCGTTGCGGTCGGGGCCCTGGTCTGGATCAACTTCGTCACCCGGGCGACCCTGCTCGCCGCGGCCTGGACGGCAACCGAGCCCTACAGCGACGCCGCGGTCGGCAAGCCGCGCCTTCGCACCGATTCCCGCGGCCCGGCCGACGAGGTGGTGCTGGACTCCGAGGCCGTGCCCGACGATGGCGAGCGCGAGGAGCCCGCGGCGCCGCCGGCCGTCCGGTGGAGTGTCGTCAAGGGACGACGACGACCAGAGAACGCGCCGGCTGCTCAGCGGTAGGCGCCGTAGCGGGCGTAGCGGCGGCGGGTGGCGACCCCACGCACCAGCGCGAGCAACAGCAGGACACCGACCAGCGTGCCGCCGGCAACCGCCGACCAGCGCAGGTTGGTGCTCTCGCCGGCGGCGACCAGGTCGATCTCCTCGGCAGCGGCCTGGGCTGAGCGGGCTTTCGCCGGCTCGTGGTTCGCCGGGGATGGGATGAATCCGGCGTCCTGATCGGTGACCACGGAGTTGGAGATCGGGTCGACGAGCTGCCCCACGGGCGTCACGTTGCCCGCGTTGGCGAAGCCGTACTCCAGCAGGCGTCCGGCATCGTCGGTGATCCGGCCGAAGGGGGTGTAAAGCAGTGTGGCGATGATCGTGCGTCCGTCGCGCTCGGCGGCGGCGATCAGGGTGTTCTGCGCCTTGGTCGTGTAGCCGGTCTTGACCCCGATCGCCCCGGGGAATCCGCGCAGCAGCAGGCGGTTCTCGGTGTAGATCTGGAAGGACTTGGAGTTCGCCTTGGTGGCGGTCTTGGTCTTGTTGCCGGGGAAGGTCCACTTGATCGTCTTGACGTAGTTGCTCAGGTCGCGGCGCCCCAGCAGGGCGCGTCCCCACAACCCGAGGTCGTACGCGGAGGAGAACTGACCGTCCTCGTCCAGCCCGCTCGGGTTCACCACGGTCGTGTCGTAGGCCTGCAGGCGCTGGGCCTCGGCTTGCATCATCGCGATGCCACGCTCGAGAGTGCCCCCGCCTGCCTTGGCCAGACCCGTGGCCGCATCGTTGCCCGAGCGCAGCAAGAGGGCGTACCAGAGGTCGTTGATCTTGTAGGCCTGATCCTTGACCATGCCGACCCGGGTGCCCTCTTGGGCGGTGTCCTCGTAGTCGGCGGTGTAGGTGGCGTTCGGGTCCAGTCGGGGCGCCATCGTCACCGCGAGCAACGTCTTGAGCGTGCTGGCCGGACGGTACTTCGCGTGTGGGTCCTTGGCGGCCAGGATCTCGCCGGTGTCGGCGTCAGCGAGCACCCAGGCAGCGGCGCTGACGGCGGGCAGGGCCGGTGCCCCGGGTGTCACGACGAGGCCGGTTTCCGCCATCCGTGGACCGCCGATCACCGAGCGGGTCGGCGCGGGGGTCGCGGCCGGGTCGGTGATCGGGTCGACGGCCGCGACCGGAGCGGCGGAGGCTGCCAGCAGGGCGGGCAGCAGCAGCGCGAGGGTGGTCGTGCCCACGGTGATCCGGCGCCGGTGAGGCGCTCGGGCGAGGTGGCGGGGTGCGGTCTGCATGGTCCAAGCAGCGTAAGGTCCGCACCCGTCGATCGCGGGCTAATCGACGATTGGGCAGGCGGGTTTCGTCCGTTGTGACAGGTCTTGACTCCTCCGTTCGGAGGAGCGCTACCTCACGGCAGGTTACGCAACACCGTGCGCCGCGCCTCGATCACGTCGTCAAGCAGGGCGGAGGCGCCGAACCGGAACTGGGCGGGATTCAGCCGCCGATCGCCGTCGATGGCGCGGGTGATGGTCAGCAACTCCGACGCCCGCTCCGCGGTGCGCACCTGGCCGGAAAATTTCACCCCGACCAGGCGGTGGTAGGCGCGGCCGTACTCATTCACGCTCGCGACCATCGTGCGGGCGTCCTCGTCGGTCAGACCCGATCCGCGCCCGGTGCACGATTTGACCATGTCGGCGCCGCCGACCGCTGCAGTCCAGACCGCCAGGCGGAGCTGGGTGTCGGAGGGAAGCTCGTCCGAGCCCAGGATCACCTTGAGCATGAAGTGATCCCCCAGCGCGCGGACGGCGATGACGTCTGCGCCGACCTGCTCCTTGCGCCCGTCCAGGAACGCCGTCCGGTCGATCGGCCACTCGATCTCGCTCGCCCCGGCGGCCAGGGCCGCGCTGACCTCGTCGAGGCGCTGCTCCAGTGGGGCCTGCCCGGTAGGGAAGTCGCCGGCTACCGCTGCCACGGTGATCCCGGTCCCGGTCAGCTCGTCGACGGCGGCGGTGACCAGGCCCGGTAGGACGCACACGGCGGCCACTCGCGGTGCGGTGACATCGTCGGGGTCGGGTTGGATCGCCCGCCGGCACAGGGTGCGCACATCGTCCTCGGTGGCGCCCGGAGTCACCAGGGTCAGATCGGTCAGGCTCAGTACGAGATCCAGGTCGGACAGGACCACGGTGTCGCTGCGCTCAGTCATGCTCTGTCCTCGTCCATTCCCTTGTTGCGCTCGCTGATGGACGGATCCAATCACCGCTCACAGGCCCACGGAGCGGCAGGGGCGTTCACGCAGGGCGGTGACGTAATCGGCGGGGGCGCCGGCTCGCTCGGCCGCGTCGGCGATCTGAAAGAGCATGTGCGCCGTCGGGAGACCGCCTTCGTAGCCGTCCACGACGTAAAGCCAGGCCAGCTCTTCTCCGTCGAGGGTGGCGACCCGGACGCGGATCTTGGTGTAGATCCCCGGCTCTGAACCCTCCCAGCCGTCGAGGGCGTGCTCATCACCCGGGGTGACGTCGTACAGGGCCACGAAGACCTGCTGGCCGGCGGCCTCGACGACGGTGGTGCGCGCCCCCTCACCGCCGTGTTCCTCGCCGCCGAACGTCAGACGCCAGCCCATCAGCCAGCCGGCACCGCGCTGCGGGGAGTGCGGGGCGATCAGCGCCATCAGGGCCGGATCGAGGTTCTTGCCGTAGGCGGCGTACAAGGCCATGGCCGCACTTTACGATCCCCGGCGGTCCGGCCGGGGGACGCGGACCAGGACAATGGTCGGGGTCGATGCTGCGACAGGGGGGTGAGCGTGACCCGGATCGTGATTCTGGGCGGTGGCCCGGGCGGTTACGAGGCGGCTCTCGTGGGCGCACAGCTCGGCGCGCAGGTCTGCGTGGTCGACTCCGACGGCATCGGCGGCTCGGCGGTGCTGACGGACTGTGTGCCGTCCAAGACCCTGATCGCGACCGCGGAACGGGCGGCCTCGGTGGCCGAATCCCGGCGCCTCGGCGTCGTGCTCGGCGGTGGGCCTTCCTCCGTCGGAGTGGACCTGAGCAGGGCGAATGCCCGAGTTCAGGCGTTGGCGCAAGCGCAGTCCGCGGACATCCGAGGCCGGCTGCTGGCGGCCGGGGTCCGCATCGTCAACGGCCGCGGCAGGCTGAAGTCCGCGGATACGGTCCACGTCGAGTGCCGTGACGGCGGTGCTGAGGAACTGGCCGCCGACGCGATCCTGATCGCCACCGGCGCCCGCCCGCGGGTGCTGCCCGACGCCCTTCCCGACGGGGAACGCATCCTGACCTGGACCCAGGTTTACGGGCTCCGCGATCTTCCCGAGCACCTCATCGTGGTCGGCTCCGGGGTCACCGGCGCCGAGTTCGCCAGCGCCTACAACTTCGGGACCAAGGTGACGTTGGTCTCCTCCCGCGAGCGGGTCCTGCCCGGCGAGGATGCCGACGCCGCCGCGGTCCTGGAGGCTGCCTTCACCCGGCGGCAGATGATCGTGCGCAGCCGGTCCCGGGCCGAACGCGTGGTCCGGGACGGCGAGGTTGTCCGCGTCCACCTCGCGGGCGGTGAGGTGCTCGAAGGCTCGCATGTGCTGATGGCGGTGGGCTCGATTCCGAACACCGCCGACCTTGGGCTGGACGAGCTGGGGATGAACCTGCGGCCCGGTGGATTCATCGACGCCGATCGGGTCTCGCGGACCTCGGTACGCGGGGTCTACGCGGCCGGTGACTGCACCGGGGTCCTGATGCTCGCCTCGGTCGCCGCCCACCAGGGCCGGATCGCGATGCAGCACATCATGGGCGACGCAGTGCGGCCCCTGAACCTGCTCGCGGTGGCGGCCAACGTGTTCACTGAACCCGAGATCGCCACCGTCGGGGTGTCCCAGAACGACATCGACCGTGGGGAGGTGAAGGTCCGCTCGGTGATGTTGCCCCTAGCCACCAACGCGCGGGCGAAGATGCAGGGGGTGCTCGACGGCTTCGTCAAACTCTTCTGCTTGCCGGGAACCGGGATCGTCGTCGGCGGTGTCGTGGTGGCGCCGCGGGCCAGCGAGCTGATCTTCCCGATCTCCCTCGCGGTGGATTGCCGGCTGACGGTTGATCAGATCGCACACTCGTTCACGGTGTACCCGTCGATGACGGGATCGATCGCCGAGGCCGCCCGTCAGCTCCATCTACCCCCGGACTGACACCGTGCGTTAGCGGATGCCGCTGTCCACCACCAGGGACACGGTGCTCGGGCGTCGGGCCGTCAAGGTCACGCTCTTCTCGGCCTGCGAGGCGAGCGCACCGCTGTTCGTGGCCCGGACTGTGTAGGTCCCGGCCGGGGCCCGGGTGAAGAACCTCCCCGTGACGTCGGTCGTGGTGACGAGTACCACCCGGCCATCTGTGCCGACGAGCTCCACCTTCGCGCCGCCCACCGGCGCGTCTGGGCACGGCGCGCCAGCCTGCTGGACCGCGCACGCCGGTCCTGCCGTCACCGTCCCGCGCAGCGAGGAATCAGCGGGCGCCAGGCTGGGCTGCGCGGGACGGACGGCCTTGCCGTCGCTCCCGCACGCACCGCACAGCACAGTGGCGAGAACGAATGGTCCGGCAATCCAGATGCGCATGGACACGATCACACCATGTCGTAGCGATGCCGGTCCCAGATTCAGCCGAGCAGGCGCTGGAAGTCGGCGAGGTAGTCCTCGCTGGTGACTCCGCCGGTGTAAACCACGGCGCCGCCGCCTGGCACGAAGGCGTAGACCACGCCGGTGTGATCGACCAGGTATTCCCCGCCGGGGCCCTTGACGGGGGCCTTGGTTCTGCCCGCTGCGCCGTGGTCGGCGCCGTGGCCGTCGGCCGGTTCCCCGGTGGTCTGCGGGAGATGCAGTTGGGTCAGCATCTGCTCGGTCGCGGGATTGCCGCCGATCAGCGCGGTGAACGATTCGTCGAAGCGGTCCAGCCAGGTCCGCAGAAACGCGGGCTCGTCGCGGGCGGGGTCCTCGGTGATGAAGACGACCTTCATCCGTTCGCGCGACTGGGCGGGCAGGGCGTCTCGGGCGCGGGCCAGGTCGGCCATCGTGAACGGGCAGATGTCCGGGCAGTTCGTATAGCCCCAGAACACCACGGTGAGCTCGTCGGCGGGCCGCTCGGCGAGGGAGAACGGCGTGCCGTCGGTGCTCGTGAGGGCCTGACGCGGCCGCGCGATGACCGGATCAACGGTCCCGCTCAGGTCCCTCAGCTCGGGAAAACCTGGCAAGGCGGGGCCCTGGGCGAGGTTGGTGACGGTGGCGGGCGCATCAGCGGACTGCGTCCGGGTGCCGCCTCCACAGCCAGAAAGGATCAGTGCGAGGACGAGGGCTGCGCTTGCGACAGGCAACGGCGTAGGGGTCATGGTCAGTCCTTGATCTCGCAGAGCACGGCCCCGCTGGTGACGGTCGCGCCGATGTCGGCCGACAGACCAGTGACGGTACCCGCCTTGTGCGCATTGAGCGGCTGCTCCATCTTCATGGCCTCCAAGACCACGATGAGGTCACCGGCGGCGACGACGGCGCCTTCTTCGACGGCGACCTTGACGATGGTGCCCTGCATCGGAGAGGTGAGGGAGTCACCGGACGCGGCCGTACCAGCCTTCTTGCCGCCGGCCTTGCGAGCCTTGCTCACCGGGCCGGAGGTAGCGGGTCCCGCGGCCGCCAGGCCTGCCGGCAGGACAACCTCAAGGCGCCGTCCGCCGACCTCGACGACCACGCTCTGGCGCTCCTCGGCGTCGGATGCGCCGGCCGCGACGCCGCTGTAGGCCACCAGCTGGTTGTCGTACTCGGTCTCGATCCACCGCGTGTGCACGCTGAACGGCGTGCCGGGCGCCGGCGCAAACGCCGGGTCGGCGACGACCGCGGCGTGGAAGGGGATCACGGTCGGCATGCCGTCGACCACGAACTCGCTCAGCGCGCGGCCGGACCGCGCCAGGGCCTGCTCGCGGGAGGCGCCGGTAACGATCAGCTTGGCCACGAGGGAGTCGAACATCGGGGGCACGGTCTCGCCGACCTCGTAACCCGAGTCCAGACGGACACCTGGTCCGGACGGCGGCTTCCAGGCGGTGAGGGTGCCGGGCGCGGGCAGGAAGCCGCGGCCGCCGTCCTCGGCGTTGATCCGGAACTCGAACGAGTGTCCGCGGATCTGCGGGTCGTCGTAACCCAACGCCTCGCCGTCGGCGATCCGGAACATCTCGCGGACCAGGTCGATGCCGGTGACCTCCTCGGACACGCAGTGCTCGACCTGCAGGCGGGTGTTGACCTCGAGGAAGGAGATCGTGCCGTCCTGCCCGACCAGGAACTCGCACGTCCCCGCGCCGACGTAACCGGCCTCGCGCAGGATCGCCTTGGACGAGGAGTAGAGCTCGTCGACCTGAGCCTGGCTCAAGTACGGCGCGGGCGCCTCCTCGACGAGTTTTTGGTGGCGACGCTGCAGCGAGCAGTCGCGGGTGGCGACCACGACGACGTTGCCGTGGCTGTCGGCCAGGCACTGGGTCTCGACGTGGCGCGGGCGATCCAGATAACGCTCGACGAAGCACTCGCCGCGCCCGAACGCGGCAATAGCCTCGCGCACGGCGCTGTCGTACAACTCAGGGATCTCCGCCAGCGTGCGGGCGACCTTCAGGCCGCGCCCGCCGCCCCCGAACGCCGCCTTGATGGCGACCGGCAGCCCGTTCGCCGCGGCGAACTCGACGACCTCGGTTGAGCCCGACACCGGGTCCGGGGTGCCGGCGACCAGCGGGGCGCCGGCCTTCTGCGCGATGTGGCGGGCGGCGACCTTGTCGCCGAGGGCGACGATCGCCGAGGGGGGTGGGCCGATCCAGGTCAGCCCGGCGTCGATGACGGCCTGGGCGAACTCGGCATTCTCGGCGAGGAACCCGTAGCCGGGGTGCACCGCGTCGGCGCCGGACTTGGCGGCGACGTCGAGCATCTTGGCGATCACCAGGTAACTCTCGCCAGGTGTCGCACCGCCGAGCGCAAAAGCCTCGTCGGCCACGCGCACGTGCAGCGCGTCGCGGTCCGGTTCGGCGTAGACCGCCACGCTGCCGATGCCGGCGTCCTTGCACGCCCGGGCGACCCGGACCGCAATCTCGCCGCGGTTGGCGATCAGTACCTTGCGCACGCTCTCTACCTCCTGGTGATGACCTGGGGAGTCTAGGGCGTCTCGCCGACTCGCTTCTGCGCTGGTCAGCCCCCGGAGACCGCGGGGATGACGTGGATCTCGGCCCCTGCGGGGACCGGGGTGGCCAGGCCGCCGCTGTCCCGCACGTGAACCTCCCCGACGAAGACGTTGACGTGGCGGCGGATCTCCCCGCGCTCATCGCGGATCCGGCGTTCCAAGGCCGGCCAGGGCTTGATCAGCGCGTCGAGGACGTCGCCCACCGTGCCGGTTGTGTCCACGTCGATCTCCAGTACCGCCGCCCCGCCCGCATGCTCGCGCAAGAGGGCGGGAAGTCGCAGCCGCACGGTGGCGGTCATGCCGTCGCCGCCGCGGACTGCGTCCTCGCGGAGCCGTCCTTCGGCCACCCAATGACCTCGCTGCGCTCGCTCACTGCACGACGGCCGCCCGTACGCACAGCACCGCAGGCAGGTGGGTGGCCAGGGTCATCCAGTTGTCCCCGCCGTCGCGGCTGGCGAACACCTCACCGTTGCGGTTGCCGAAGTACACCCCAGCGCTAGGAGCGTCGTCGGCGCACATCGCGTCGCGTAGCACGGAGCCGTAGTTCGGCGTCTCGGGCAGTCCCGCCGAGCAGTCGATCCAGCTCGCCCCGGCGTCGTCGGTGCGGTAGACGCGGGCCTTGCGCTCGGGTGGCAGGCGCGAGATGTCCGCCTCCAGCGGATACACGAACACCGACCCTGGCCGGTTCGGGTGCGCGACGATCGGGAAGCCGAAGTCCCCGGGCAGTCCGGCATGGATGGGGACCCAGCGTTTGCCGTGGTCGTCGCTGCGGAAAACGCCACCGTGGTTCTGGGCGAAGAGTTGGTCGGGGCGCTCGGGATGCCGGGCGACCTTGTGCACGCACTGCCCCCATTCCTTCTCTTCCCCGGGCAGGAACGGGGTGGTGATGCCCAGATTGGCGGGGTTCCAGCTCGCCCCGCCGTCGGTACTGCGGTAGACCCCGCCGGTCGACATGGCGACCAGCAGGTCGTTCGGATCGCTGGGGTGGGGGAGCACAGTGTGGATCGCCTGCCCGCCGCCGCCGGGGAACCAGTCCTTGCGGTGCGGGTGATCCCACAGGCCGTGGACCAGGGTGAAGCTCGCCCCGTTGTCGGTGGAACGCCATAGCGCGCTGGGCTCGGTGCCGGCGTAGACGACACCCGGCTGGTCGGCCGGGGCCGGGGTCAGGAACCAGATCCGCTCGACGGCGGCACCGGTGCCCTCGGGGAAGCGCACGGCTCCGGCGTCGGTGTCGTCCCAGGTTTGCCCCAGGTCGCCGGAGCGCACGACCGAGGGGCCCCAGTGGAAGTTCAGGTAACCGGCCAGAAGATTGGTCTCGCCGCAGCGGGTGTCGATCGCGGCGGCGTACACCTCGCCCATGCCGAAGTGCGGGCCTTCCAGGCGCCAGTTGTGCCGGTCGTCGTCACTGAATGCGAGAAACAGGCCCTTGGCCGTCCCGATCGCCACTAGCGTGCGTGCGCTGCTCATTGCCACCTCCACCGATGTCTGGGAACCGGTCTATCACTGCCCTCTGACAACCGCGATAACTCGGGGCGTCCGACGAGCGGGCGTTATTGCTCGTGGTTGTTCGGACCCTCGGACCACAGCTCGTGCCAGGCGACCCCGAAATCCCCGACCAAGCGTCGCAGCAGGGGAAGTGAGACGCCGACGACGTTGTGATGGCAACCCTCGATCCGTTCGACGAAGGCCCCGCCCAGCCCGTCGATGGTGAACGCCCCGGCTACCCAGAGCGGCTCGCCGGCGGCGACGTAGGCGTCGATCTCGGCATCGGTGAGGTCGGCGAAGTGCACGATCGTCGAGGCAGTTCTTTCCGCCCGCCGCCCGGTGGCCGGCTCGATCACCGCGTGCCCGGTGTGCAGCACCCCGCTTCGCCCGCGCATGGCCCGCCAGCGGGTGATCGCCGCCTCGGGCGACGTGGGCTTGCCCAGGGCGGCGGCGTCGAACTCCAGCAGGGAGTCGCAGCCGAGCACCAGCGTCCCCGCCGGCGCGCCTGGCAGCAGCTCCGCCACGGCGGCGGCTTTCATCCCCGCCAGCAGCTGCGCCGTCGCGGGCGGGGATCCGCCGTCCACGCCGTCCTCGTCGACATTGCTGACGATGACTTCCGGCTCGATCCCGGCCCGGCGAAGGGTTGCCAGACGCGCAGGGGAGGCCGAGGCCAGGACAAGGTGCGGGCGGGGTGCGTGATCGGTCACCACCTGATCATCGCGCCTCGGGTCTGCAAGGCGCGCGTCCGCTCCGGTGCGGGCCGGCCGGGGCAAGATGGGGGTATGCCCTACTACCGGGTGGCGGGAGAAGTCCCGTCCAAACGCCACACGCAGTTCCGCCAGGTGGACGGCACGCTGTTCCGCGAGGAACTGATGGGAGCGGAGGGATTTTCCGCGGACTCGTCCCTGCTGTACCACCGGGGCGACCCAGCGGCGATCCTCGACAGCCAGGTCTGGGAGCTGCCCGATCAGCAGTTGACGCCCAATCACCCGCTCCGCCCCCGCCACCTGCGGCTGCCCGAGTTGGCGGCGACGGATCCGTCCGGAGCCGACGCGGTGAGCGGACGCCGGCTGGTGCTGGGCAACCATGACCTGCGCATCTCCTACGTCGTGGCAGGTGCCCCCTCGCCGCTTTATCGCAACGCGATCGGCGACGAGTGTGTGTTCGTGGAAGCCGGCACGGCAGTCCTGACGACCGTGTTCGGGAGCTTCGAGGTCGGCCGCGGCGACTACCTGGTCATCCCGCGTGGGACGACCCACCAATGGCTGCCCACCGGGGCGCAACCCATGCGGCTGTACGCGATCGAGGCAGGCTCCCACATCGGACCGCCGCGGCGCTACCTCTCCGCGCGCGGCCAATTCCTCGAGCACGCCCCGTACTGCGAGCGGGACCTGCGGATGCCTGATGGACCGTCACAGATCTGGCAAACCGACGTCGAGGTCTACGTGAAGCACCGTGGGCCGACCGGCGTGCTCGGCTCGATCCTGACGCACGCCACCCATCCATTCGACGTCGTGGGCTGGGACGGGTGCCTGTATCCGTACGCGTTCAACGTCGCGGACTTCGAGCCGATCACTGGACGCATCCATCAGCCCCCACCCGTCCACCAGGTCTTCGAGGGAACCAAGTTCGTGGTCTGCAACTTCGTGCCGCGCAAGGTGGACTACCACCCGCTTGCCGTACCCGTTCCTTACCACCATTCAAACGTCGATTCCGACGAGGTCATGTTCTACGTGGCCGGCAACTACCGGGCTCGCTCGGGCTCCGGAGTCGCCGCCGGATCGGTGTCCTTGCATCCGGGTGGGCACACCCACGGCCCGCAGCCCGGCTCTGCGGAGCGCAGCCTGGGTGCGGAGCGCTTCGACGAACTGGCGATCATGGTCGACACCTTCGCCCCGCTCGCCCTGGGCGAAGGCGCCTTGGCCTGTGAGGACCCGGCCTACGCCGGGACGTGGGCTAACAACGGACCGCGGATCAGGCCGTGACTCAGGACTTCGGCAGCTACACGCTGCCCTACGGGGTGTTCAGTCCTGACGGTCAGTCACCTCGGGTGGGGGTTGCGGTCGGCACCGATGTTCTGGACCTGGCCGCGGCGCTCGGTGACGAGACGTTCGCCCGCGCGAGCCTGAATCCGTTCCTCGCCCAGGGCCGCGCCCGCTGGAGCCAGGTGCGTCAGCAGATCGGGGATCTGATCTGCGCCGGTCCCGCGCCCGAGCACCTGTATTCGATCGATGCGGTGAGGTTGGCGCTGGCCTTCGAGGTCGCCGACTACGTGGACTTCTACTCCTCGCGTCAGCACGCGGAGAACGTCGGCGCGATCTTTCGCCCGGGCGCCGACCCACTCCCGCCGAACTGGCTGACGCAACCGCTGGGCTATCACGGGCGCTCGGGGACCGTGGTGGTGTCCGGGACGCCGATCCGCCGGCCCAGCGGTCTGCGCAAGATGCCCGACGGCTCGGTGACGTACGGCCCATGCCAGGCCCTGGATATCGAAGCCGAGCTCGGTTTCGTCGTCGGCACGCCGTCGGCCCTGGGAAGCGCCGTGCCGACCACGGCCTTCCGCGAGCACGTATTCGGGATGGTGCTGCTCAACGACTGGTCCGCCCGCGACATCCAGTTCTGGGAGACCACGCCGCTCGGGCCGTTTCTCGGAAAGTCGTTCGCGACCTCGATCTCACCCTGGGTGGTACCGCTGGACGCACTCGCCGATGCCTGGCTGCCCACCCCGGCGCAGGAACCGCGACCGGCCGAGTATCTGCGCGACGAGGGCGAGCACGGCCTCGACCTCGCCCTCGAGATCGACTGGAACGACACCGTGATCTCGCGCCCACCCGCACGCACCACCTACTGGACCGCCGCCCAGCAACTGGCGCACCTCACCGTGAATGGAGCTTCCCTGCGCACCGGCGACCTTTACGGTTCCGGCACAGTGTCCGGCCCCGAACGGCGCCAGCGCGGCTGCCTCCTCGAGCTCACCTGGGCGGGCCGGGACGCGCTGACGCTGGCCGACGGCAGTGCGGTCACCTACCTGCGGGACGGCGACATCCTCACGATTCGTGCGACTGCTCCCGGGCCCGACGGCTCCTCGCTCTACCTCGGAGAAGTCACGGGCCCAGTTCTGCCGGCCTGACTCTCCTGCCGCAGCATCAGGTCGACGTCGTCCTCAGGGCGGCAGGTCGAAGATGACGGCGAGAACCTCGCGGATCTGGGCGAGGGTCGCCGTCCCAACATTGCCGACCACCTGGTGAATCCGGCGCGCGGAGACTGATCGAACGTGCTGGCACTGTGCCGAGGAGACAACCCTCAGTCCGCTGCCCGGTCCCGGTTCCACAGTGACCTCGCTACCGAACGAGCGGATGGTCGAGGTGAACGGGACCACGTGCACCACGTTCGGGTCGGAGTCGAGAAGTGCCTGCGCGGTGACCACGACCGCGGGGTGTCGAAAGCCTGCTTCCCGGCCGATCGGAACGCCGAGATCGAGCGTAACCACGTCACCCGAGGTCAGCATCAAGCCAGGCGATCTCGTCGGGGTGGAGCGGTTGGCGTAATTGCGTGCCGATCTGGGCTTGGCGCAACCGCCGAACGGCGAGGGCCACGGTGTCGCCGACGCTCGACCCCAGTTCTGCGGCCAGGGCCTTGAGTTCGCGGTGGGTGGCGGAGTCGATCCGCACGCTGGTACTCGTCATGCACATCAGCATACAGAATTGCATGCATCGGGGAGTTGCCTCGTGCCATAGCCTTCCCGCATGGGATACCCGACGCGCCTGCTGCTCGATGACGAAAAGATCATCCTCGACCTGCGCCCGCACTGGTGGTTCTACTTCCCGGTGATGGCCCTCGGAGTGCCGGTACTGGCCTTCGTGGCTTTCGCCGCGACCCTGGACGGTAGCTCCGCAGACGCCGCGAAGTACGTCTCCTACGCCGTCCTCGCGGTGTGGCTGACGATGCTGCTCGTGCGGATGTGGCAGTGGTCCACGACGCACTTCGTGGTGACCACCGAGCGGCTCACCTGGCGCGCCGGCCTGATCGCCAAGAGCAGTCGCGATATTCCGCTGGACCGGATCAACGACATCGCCTCCACCCAGTCGATCTTCGAACGGATGCTGCGTTCGGGGCACCTGCTGATCGAGTCCGCCGGTGAGCGCGGGCAGCAGGACTTCAAGGACATCTCCCACGTCGACCGGGTGCAGAAGGAGATCCTCAAGCAGATCGAGGCACACGAGCAGCGCGAACGGTTCGAGGGTTACCCGGGCACGGGAGTGGTCAACGTACCGGAGCAGATCACCCAACTCGCCGCGCTGCGCGACGCCGGGACGATCAGCGCCGCCGAGTTCGAGGCGAAGAAGGCGGACCTGCTCGGGCGCATGTAGCCCGCGTGGCGCCACGACATCTCCGTATGGCGTGAGGTATGGCACGATGGAGGAATGAAGCGGACGACGATCTACCTCCCCGACGACCTCAAGGCCGAACTTGAGCGCGTCGCGCAGCGTGAGCGTCGCACCGAGGCCGACATCATCCGGGAGTCGCTGGCGGCTTCGTTGGCATCGCGTCCCCGGCCCAAACCGCGGGTTCCCCTGGGGAACTTCAGCTTGGGCGACCCCACCGTCGCCATGCGCGTGGATGAGATTCTCGCCGAGGGGTTCGGGCAGGACTGAGTGCTTCTCGACACCAGTGGGCTGTTGGCTGCGCTGTTCGCGGAGCAGCCGGCACATCAGGCCTGCAAGCGGACCGTGGAGGCACTGCAGAGTCCGGGACTGCTTTCGCCGTTCGTGTTGGCTGAACTCGACTTCATGATCACCAGCAGGGCGGGTTACAGCGCGTCGCTCGCGATGCTCGACGAGGTGGCGCAGGGAGCCTATGTCCTGATGCCGTTCAGCGCCGAGCAGGTCGGACGCGCGCGCATCATCGCCGCGCGCTACCGCGACCTGGAGGTCGGTCTCACGGACGCCTCGATCGTGGTGCTCGCCCAGGACCACGGCATAGAAGATCTGCTGACCTTGGACGAGCGGCACTTTCGGGTGCTGGCCGCGGAAACCCCGCTGCGCCTGCTGCCGGCCGATCTCTGACGGCGGTCCGGCGCGGTGGAGTACCTGACACTTCGGGCGACTTCGATGCCGGGTCGGGCTGCCGGGGAGCGGACGCGCGTCCCCAGGTTGGCCGCGGCGATGGGACGCGGTTGACTTGGATAGACGGAAAGGTGCGACATGACCAAGGTGACGGTGGCTCACGACGGCCTGGAGTTCGTGGTGCACGAGGCCGGACCGGCAGACGGCGAACCGGTGCTGCTGCTGCACGGCTTTCCGCAATCCGCGTCGAGCTGGGACGCGCTGGTTCCGCTGCTCACTGCGGCCGGCTACCGGACGCTGGCGATGGAGCAGCGCGGTTACTCGGCGGGGGCGCGTCCGCGCGGTCGGCGCGCGTACACCCTGGACAAGCTGACCGCTGACGCCGCCGCGGTGATCGAGCGCTGTGGGGGCGGCCGCGTGCATGTGGTCGGCCATGACTGGGGGGCGCCGGTCGCCTGGTCACTGGCCGCGCACCACCCCGACAAGGTCGCCACGCTGACCGCGCTCTCGGTGCCGCACCCCAAGGCTTTCTTGAGCGCCGTGGTCGGCAGCCGCCAGGTGCTGCGTTCCTGGTACATGGTGGCCTTCCAGCTCCCGGGCCTGCCGGAGCGCCTGCTGCACCGCAACTTCGAGAAGTTCCTGCGCAGCTACGGCGGCCACAGCGCCGACGGTGCGCGCCGCGACCGGGAGGCCTTCGCGACCAGCTCGGACCTGACCGGGCCGATGAACTGGTACCGCGCGCTGCCCTTCGCCAATCCGTGGCAGGCCGTGCCCGCCGGCATCACCACCCCGACCCTGTTCGTGTGGAGCGATGGCGATGCGTTCCTGACCCGGGCGTCGGCGCAGCGCTGCGCGCGCTACGTCGCGGGCCCGTTCACCTTCGAGCTGCTCCCCGGCGTCAGCCACTGGATCCCCGACGAAGCCCCCGAGGCTCTTGCCAAGGCTCTGCTGACGCACTGGGCGGCGGGCGTCAGCCGAACGTGATCGGCATCGTCTCCGGCCCGAGGATGCCGTTCGAGTACGGCCGCCACCGGCCGGGGCCGTCCAGACGGACGTCGGGCATCGCGCGGGCCAGCAGCGGCAGTGCCTCCGCCATCTCCGTCCGGGCGAGGTAGACGCCGGTCGTCGTGCTTACCGGTCCAGGTAGCGAGGGTTACGCCGGCCGGGCCGAATATCGGCCTGGAACGACCATCACCCTGGTGGCGTTCCCTGATGTCTGCATTGCGGTAGCGGATTTCCTGCCGGCGCCTGGGTGAGCAACTCGCGGTAGATCAGCTGCGCCAGGCCGACGCGCGCCACGCGCCAGGCCCGTGCGGCAAGGGGCCGCGGACCAGGCGCGAGCGGTCCGACCAGGCATTCGGTTGCGCCTCGGGTTCAGTGCCGCCGGCACCCGAGCAGGCGCTGACCACCGCGAGCAGGGCCGCCAACTCGTAGTCGTCGGGGGTTCCCCGCACCACCCGAAGCATCGGACGGCCGGGTTCAGGGGTGGTCGCGTCGGCGCTCATCAGAGCGGGATGTTCCCGTGCTTTTTCGGTGGCAGGGTTTCGCGCTTGCCGCGCAATGCCCGCAGGGCCTTGGTCACCTGCGCCCGGGTCGCCGACGGCGCGATCACCGCGTCCACGTAGCCGCGACTGGCCGCGATGTAGGGGTTGGCCAGGGTGTCCTCGTACTCGGTGACCAGGTCCTTGCGGCGCGCCTCGGGGTCCTCGGCGTCCGCCAGCTCGCGGCGGTAGAGGATGTTCACCGCGCCTTGGGCGCCCATCACGGCGATCTGCGAGGTCGGCCAGGCGAAGTTCAGATCCGCGCCCAGGTGCTTGGAACCCATGACGTCGTACGCGCCGCCGTAGGCCTTGCGGGTGATCACGGTGACCTTGGGGACGGTGGCCTCGACGTAGGCGTAGATCAGCTTCGCGCCGCGGCGGATGATGCCGTCCCACTCCTGATTGGTGCCGGGCAGGAATCCGGGAACGTCGACGAAGGTCAGGATCGGGACGTTGAACGCGTCGCAGGTCCGCACGAAACGGGCGGCCTTCTCCGAGGCGTTGATGTCCAGGCAGCCCGCGAACTGCATCGGCTGGTTGGCGACGACGCCGACACTGCGGCCTTCGACCCGGCCGAACCCCACGATGATGTTGGGTGCGAACAGCGCCTGCACCTCCTGGAACTCCCCGTCGTCGAGCACCGCCTCGATGACCTTGTGCATGTCGTACGGAGTGTTCGCCGAGTCTGGAATCAGGGTGTCCAGCGCCAGGTCGTCGGCGGTGATGTCGAGGTCCCCCCCGCCGAATGATGCTGTGGCGCCGAACACCGGAGGGTCGGAGAGGTTGTTGCTCGGCAGGTAGCTGAGCAACCCCTTGACGTACTCCAGCGCGTCGGCCTCGTCGGTCCCCATGTAGTGCGCGTTGCCGCTCTTGGTGTTGTGCGTGAGCGCGCCGCCGAGTTCTTCCATCCCGACGTCCTCGCCGGTGACGGAGCGGATGACCTCAGGACCGGTGATGAACATGTGCGAGGTCTGATCGACCATCACAATGAAGTCGGTCATCGCAGGGGAGTAGACGTGTCCGCCGGCGCAGGTCCCCATGATCAGCGAGATCTGCGGGACCACGCCGGAGGCGTGCGCATTGCGCTTGAAGATCTCCCCGTACAGCCCGAGGGAGACCACGCCCTCCTGGATGCGGGCGCCGGCGCCCTCGTTGATGCCGATGATCGGGCAGCCGGTCTTGATCGCCAGGTCCATCACCTTGACGATCTTCTCCCCGTATACCTCGCCGAGCGAGCCGCCGAAGATCGCGAAGTCCTGACTGAACACGCACACTCCACGGCCCTCGACCGTGCCGTAGCCGGTGACCACGCCGTCGCCATAGGGCCGGTTCTTCTCCAGGCCGAACGCGGTCGAGCGGTGCCTGGCGAACTCGTCCATCTCGACGAAGGAACCCTCATCCAGCAGCGCGGCGATCCGCTCACGGGCGGTCATCTTGCCCTTGGCGTGCTGCTTCTCGACGGCCCGCACGGAGGCGGCGTGGATCGCCTCGTCCTCGCGCAGGACCAGGTCGGCGAGCTTGCCCGCCGTGGTGTGGATGTCGATTGCGTGTAGATCCGGAGGCGACACCGGCAGATCGGTGTCCAGAGCGGGTTCAGCCATGGCCGGTCAGACTAACGTCAGCTTCATGTTCGCTCCCGAGGCGCCCCTTGACCTCGCTCGTCTGCGGGCTGCGCTGCCTGCGCGCCCCTGGGAGCTGCACCTGGTGACCGAGACCGGCTCGACGAACGCGGACGTCCGCGCGGCGGCGGCGTCGGGTACCGCCGGACCGGGGTACCTACTCCTCGCCGAACATCAGCGCGCCGGACGCGGGCGCCACGGACGCACCTGGGTCGCGCCGCCGGGGTCCGGGCTGACCTTTTCGTTGCTGGTCCACCCCGAAGGCGTCCCGGCCGAGCGCTGGGGCTGGATCCCGCTGCTCACCGGCGTAGCCCTCCTCGACGCTCTGAACACCGGTGGTACCCACCTGGCGCTCAAGTGGCCCAACGACGCCCTGAACCGGGCCGGACGCAAGGTGGCCGGGGTCTTGGTGGAGCGGGTGCAGACCCCGGCCGGGCCGATGGCCGTGATCGGGATCGGGATCAACACCCACGGCCCGGACGCTGATTTTGCGGTCGACGGCGCCTCGTCGCTGCAGTTCTCCGGCCTGTCCGGGTTGGACCGCACCGAGGTACTGGGTGCCGTGCTGGCCGCCTTGGCCAACCGGTTCGACGCCTGGTGCGCGCAGGGCGGGGACCCCGTTCGCAGCGGGCTGGCCGGCGCCTACCGGGCCTGCTGCGCGACGCTCGGCGCACAGGTGCGCATCGAGCGACCCGGCGGCCTGATGCTCACTGGCGTCGCGGCCGACATCGCGGTCGACGGCGCGCTCGTCGTCGCCGGTCCTACCGGCCCGGTCACGGTCGCCGCGGGCGACGTCACGCATCTGCGGAGCGTGCGGTGAGGGGCGGCGTGCGGTTGCCGCTGATCGAGGGCGAACGGGTCGCCTTCCAGGTTCGGGCCCACATCTACACCCTCGGCGGGTCGGCCTTCATCCTGATCCTGACCGCCGGGGTCTCGGCGTTCCTGGCCGCGACGGTCCCCGATTCCGACGCCCGGCCCACGCTGCGCCTGGTCATCGTCGGCACGGCCCTCGCGCTCATCGTGCGCTGGGTGCTGTGGCCCTTCCTCGGCTGGTACTCGCGCACCTACCTGGTCACCGACCGCCGGGTGATCGTGCGCGAGGGCGTGTTCTCCCGGCGCGGCCACGACCTGCCGCTGACCCGGGTGGTCGGCGCCACGTGCACCCGAACAGTGCTGCAGCGCATGTTCGGGTGCGGGCGGCTCGTGGTGGCCACCGCCGGATCCGGGGATCTGGTCGTGGAGGACGTGCCGATGGTCGTCGAGGTCCAGCGGGTGCTCGCCGCCCTGACGGCCGCGGCGATCGCCGCCGCTGCCCCTGCTGGAGCATGGGAGCCGGGGGCTAATCCCGCCACCGCACCCCCCGGCGGCACCCCCAGGCGGACTTGACCGGTACTTGGTCCCGTCGAGTTCATTTCGCCACAAAGGCCGCGCGTCGTGGCGCTTGCACCAAACGAAGGCTCCCGCGCTTTACCATTCGGCCATGACGTGCCTGTTGCTCGCTGAGGATGACCTGGCCATTTCCGAGCCGTTGGCCCGCGCCCTGCGGCGTGAGGGTTACGCGGTCGAGGTTCGAGCCGACGGGGTGCAGGCCCTGGAACGGGCCCGCCAGGGCGGCATCGACCTCGTCGTACTCGATATCGGCTTACCCGGCCTGGACGGGCTGGAGGTCTGTCGCCGCCTGCGCGGGGACGGGCAGGTCATCCCCGTGCTGGTGCTGACCGCCCGCGCCGACGAGGTGGACACCGTCGTCGGCCTCGACGCCGGCGCCGACGACTACGTCACCAAGCCGTTCCGCCTCGCCGAGTTGCTGGCCCGCGTGCGCGCACTGCTGCGCCGCGGTGCCCCCGAGGTCGGCCACGGAATCCGCGGGGTCCGCATCGACATCGAGTCCCATCGCGCGTGGATGGGCGAGGCGGAGCTGCAGCTCACCGCGAAGGAGTTCGACCTGCTTCGGGTGCTGATTCGCGACGCCGGCCGGGTTGTGACGCGCGATCAGCTCATGCGCGAGGTGTGGGACACCACCTGGTGGACCTCGACGAAGACGTTGGACATGCATATCTCCTGGCTGCGCAAGAAGCTCGGCGACGACGCCACCAACCCGAGGTTCATCACCACGGTGCGCGGCGTGGGTTTCCGCTTCGAACGCGAATAGAAGTCGGGCGACATGC